>JACMRG010000423.1 GCA_014376585.1 Opitutaceae bacterium
CCGACCCCCCCCACTTTCCCCCCCGCGCCGGGGGGCGGTGCCGGTTGCGCGCCGTTTTCCGGCAGAGGGGCGGGGGGCTCCCTCCGGCGCACGGACGGGCGCGCGTGTTGCGCATAGTAGGCGTCGCGGTGCCGGCGCTGGAGGCGTGGCTGCTTTGCGGGCGGGACAACGACGTAAGCGAGGCGGCGTGGTTGGCGGGGCAGGCGAATGGCCGGCCGCCCTACACGCGGGCGGAGCTGAAGTGGCGTGTTTACCAAACCGAGCGTCCGAGCCTGCCGCACGAGATCGCCTGCGCGCTGCGCGAAATGGAGCGTCACCGCCGTGATCTGCGGCGGCTCGAGTATGATTTCCCCGGGTTCGCGGCGCTGCTGGGCGACCTGAAAGCGTCGCGGATAAAATAAGTTGACATATCAACCATTGCGCGGGCAATCGTTGCGCACGCTTGAAAACCCCGCCCCCCGCCTCCGTCCCACGCCCCGTCAGCAGCCTGGAACTTATCGCCGCCGTGATGGCCACGGCCGACACATTTATGAGGGAGAGCCAGCGCCTGTTTCGTCCGCACGGGCTGACGGGCGCGCCATACAACGTCCTCACCATCCTCGCGCACGAGCCGGCGGGAATCAGCCAGCGCGAACTCGGTGATCGGCTGGTGGTGGATCGCTCCAACGTGACCGGTCTGCTTGACCGGCTGGAGAAAAACGCCTGGGCGCGGCGCGGCGATCATCCTGAGGATCGGCGGGTGTATCGCGTTTCGCTGACACCCGCCGGCCGCGCCTTGTGGCAGAAAATCACGCCGCTCTATCTGGAGGCCGCCGCGCAGATCACGCGCGAGCTGCCGGCGAAGCGGATGCGGGAAGGGCTGGATATTTTACGCCGGCTCGAAGCCGGCGCGGTCGCTTGGAAACTCGTTAAAAATTGAACGTTCCCGACGCCCATCCTCTCGACCTGCGCCAAGAACTCACCGCCATCCGGCGTCGTGTGATCGCGGTGGAAACCGAGCTGTTTGAACTGAAGGTGCGTGTCGCGGGTTTGGAGACGAAGCTCGGGGCTCCGGTGACCCCGTTGGCTCCGGCAGCCGTCGTCGCGGTGGCCGCGCCCGCGCCGGTGGTCCCGGCAGAGCCTCCGTGGCTGCCGCCGGTGTTGCCCGACGAGGAATTGCGACTGGTCACGCCTGCGTGCGGCTCTTCAGCAGTTTGAATTGTGGCCGCCGAGCGGCGAGAGTAACGCCGAGGTGCGGCTCGGGGCGTGGTGGTCCACGCGCATCGGTGCGCTGCTCGCCGTCATCGGTGTGGTATTTTTTGGGATTTACGTGTCGTCGCACACCCCGCCGTGGGTGAAGCTCGCGGAGTTGCTGGCGGTGGTGGCCGGGGTGAGCGGACTCGGGCTGTGGTTGGAGCGTCGCGTGCCGAAATTCGGGGCCGTGATTTTTGGCGGTGGCTTGGCGTTGTTCTACTTCAGCGCCTACGCCGCGTATGCGGTGCCGGCGGTGCGGGTGCTGGCGGAACCGTGGCAGGCGGTGGCGGCGCAGCTCGGGGCGGTCGGAGTGGTCCTTGCGGCATCGCTCTGGCGGCGTTCACCGGTGGTGGCGACGATGGCGGTGGCTTTGGGCTACACGGCGGGGTGGTTCTCGTTCTCGTGCGGTTTGGGGGCGTTCGCGCTGGGCATGGCGACGGTGC
>JACMRG010000424.1 GCA_014376585.1 Opitutaceae bacterium
GCGGGAATACGCTGCGGGTGTTGCGTGCGGCGAAGGCAGGGCGGGGTTGATTCAGCCAAGAATGTAGACATCAGCTCTTTGGCCGGCCCGGGGAACGGCCGAGGACGCGGTGCCGTTCGACGAGAGCAAAGCGGCGCGGCGACCACAAGGGTTAGGGGCTGACCCCGTGCCCCCCCGCGGCCTCGCGCCGCCGTCTTTCCCGGGCTTGTTCAACCGGGGTCCCGTGGCGCGCTACGGCGCCACAGAACCCTCTGAGTTGGGCTCTTTCTTCATTGGGGAGCAGTAGCGCTAGATGGGAAAGCTGACGCATGCGGGAAGAAGCGCGGCCACTCGGTGCCGATGAGCTGGAGGACGAAACCTAAGGTCAATAAAACCACCGCAAGCTTCGCCAACCTATCATACTTTTGTATCTTCTTTTCTTGTTCCGGAGATGCAGGGTTGTAGACGGCTGGAATTCTTCCGCTGCGATAAACTTCTACTTCGGGCAAACCGAACCTCCAGAGAAGTGTGGCGCCACCGATGTCAAAGATTAGGCCGAGTGAGGAGATATCGGAGGACTGCATATTCTTTCTTTGCCCAACGTCAGCAGTCAGCCACGCGCGAAGCGCGTTGGTCTGTGATGCTCTGGATCGGCTCTTTTTTCATTCTGCGTCCGGGACGGAGATCATGAGGATGATGTAGGCAGCGAGGCCGACGCCCCAAGCGAGCGTCGCCGCAATAAACAGCACTCGCCACATCCATGCGGCCAGCGGCGTCGCCCGACCAAGACCGGTGCATACGCCGGCCACCATTCCGTCTTCCGGCAACGTGAGCTCGCGTAATTTGCGCCACGCCTCACTGCCAAACGCTTCTTTGATGATATTCATGGGAGTAAATTTCTTTCTTATGCCGATCGTCAGCGATCAGACACCGGAGGGGCGTAGCCCCGGAGGTTGTCTGTAACGCTCTGGTTGGGCTCTCATCTTTATGAACATCGAAGAAGCTAAAAAATACCTGCAGGGCTATGCAAAAGAACTGGCTGAACTAATTCAGCCCGGAGAAACGGGATTTGAAGAACTGATTCATCTCGTCGGGCGAGATGCCCCAGCGCGTGACGACCTCTTTCTTGAAACCGTCGAGCAACTCGACGGCCAAGATTCGACCTTGGGGGACGAGCATCATGGCCAACACGCGCTGCTCTTGCTCGGTCAGGGGCCGATTCCAAGCGTCAAACTTATCGCCGCCGAGCTTACGAATGCCGGCGAGAGTCTCTTCAATCTCGAGGACCGAAGCGCCACGGACTTGAAGCGCGGCGCGGAAAAAATCTATCCGATGGAGAGTGGTCATCTTTCTTTGCCCAACAGTGTTATTCGGCCTAACCGCGTTTTGCCGGGTGATTTTGGAGGACGGCGTTGGACAAGAGCTTGCAAGTTTCGCGGTGCAAATTTTGTGTTTTCGTCATGGCGAGGTCTCCGGTGCGTTTTCGCGTGTCGATCAAGGATCAAAAGAGCGGGCGGGCACTCAAAGTCGAGTTGATTGATGCTCCGGGGATGTGGGGCGAGCGGCGTTATCAGATTCGCGTCAATGGGAAGGCTGCCGAGAAGATCAAGGTAGCGACTTTGACAGAGGTTTTTGACCGGTTGCGGCGATGGGTGGTCCAGCAAGCGGAGGCGGTGGAGTGATACCAAGCGACCCATTGGTTGAGACTTTGCCGGAAACCGTTGCGGCGAGCGTGAGCGAGTGGACAAACGACCACTCGCTCACGCTCGCGGCTACGATGAAATCCAGATTTGAAGGGACGCTGGGTATCCGCAGGTATCCGCCGCCGTGACCGGACGGAGGCCGGGGGTGCGTGGATGCGGCGCGCGCGACGCTTTGAAAAATCGAGCTGGATGGGCCGCGTCGCTTCGCTCCTCGCAATGACGGAGGGCGGGGTGAGGGCGCTGCGCGCGGTAGAAGTGTGATGGATTGCGGCGTCGCTGCGTTCCTCGCAATGACGGGGGCTTTTAGGGCGAGCTGCGGAGGTAGGTGATGAGGTCGAAGAAATCGGACTCGCTCAGGATGGATTCGAAGGCGGCGGGCATGGGGGAGACGGGGGAAAAGGTCGTTTCCTTGATGTCGGCGGCGGCGAGGTTGAGGTCTTCGTTGGTCGCGGGGTCGCGGAGGAGGACGCGGTCGCCTTCGGTGCGGAGGTTGAGGCCGGATTTGGTTTCGCCGGATTTCAAGGTCACGGTATTGAGGCGGAAGGTGGGGTCGATGTTGCGGCTCGGGTCGAGGATGTCTTCGATGAGGCGTTGCACGCCGCGGGTGCCGATGCCGTCAAGGCTGGGGCCGATGTTGCCGCCGGTATTTTTGACGCGATGGCAGGCGGCGCAGTTTTGAGTAAAGATCGCCGCGCCGTGGGCGGCGTCGGGCTTGGCGGTGGCGTAGGCGGCGGCGCGGGCGAAGATGATCGCGTCGAGGCGGGCGTCTTCGGAGGGGAGATTTCTAACAAGGCCGGTGGCGCGGGCGCGGAGGGTGGCGGGGCGTTTTTCCAGCTCGGTGGCAACGTAGCGGTGGCGCAGGAGTGATGCGGGGGCTTTGCCGGCGGTGATGAAGTCGATGAGGGCGGCGGCGCCTTCATCGCTTTTGGCGAGGCTGAGGGCGAGGGAGAGCGCGAGGTCGTTTTGCGCGTTGGGTAGGGCGGCGAGGAGGGCGGCGCGGGCGGCCGGGCTGGCGGTGAACGCGAGTTGTTCGGCGGCGGCGCGGCGGAGGGCGATGGGCTCGGTGGGGCGGTTGAGCACCGTGATGAGGGCGGTCACGCCTTCGGCATCGACGGCGACGGCGCGCAGGGCGGAGGTGCGCGTGGAGTTGGCGGACTTCGTGTCGAGGAGGATGCCGCGCAGGGGCGGATTTTTTTCGGGGAACGTAAGCTCCTTGGTGGCTTCGGCGGCGCGGCGGGCGAGGATTTGGTCGGAGAGGCCGAGGGTGGTGACGAGCGTGCGCTGCATCCAGGTCACGACGGATGGCGGGAGCGTGCGGCCGGGGAGGCGGGAGGCGGCGGAGAGACCCTCGGCGAAGGCGAGTTGCTGGGCGGCGGGCGCGGCGGAGAGGGACGACATGAGCGGCTCGATGGCGGTGAGGCGGTCGGGCGGAAGGTTTTGGACGGCGTGGCGGGCGAATTCGCCGGCACGGGGAGAGGCGAATTTCGTGCGGGTGAGGTGGGCGAGGAGGAATTCGGCGACGGCGGGCGTGGGCACGGCGAGGGCGACATCGGCGAGGCGCTCGGCATCGGCGGGGACCTCGGCGAGGCGGTTGAGTTCGTCTAGCGAGGCGAGGGCCATACGGGCTTTGAGCGCGAGGCGGAGCGCGTAGACGAGCTCGGTATCGGAATCGGGCGCACGGGCTTGGAGGGCGAGGATGACGGGGGCGGTCCAGGGCTGCGGATCGCGCGCGAGGAGTTGGGCGACGCCGCGCCAGGCGCGGGAGGAGCTGGAGAAGTTGGCGGCGAGGAGGGGTTGGAGGAGGTCGGGGGTTTTGCTCGGGGACGAACCCATGGGCAGGATGCCTAGGCCACTCGGATTCGGAATCACGGGCGGGACGCCCGTGCCACTTTTCGCATTCATGGGCGAGACGCCCATGCCACTCGGGGCGGTGTCGGTGCGGAGGGTGAGGACGTGGAGGGCGGCGAGGGCGACGTCGCTGGCGGGGCGGGTGAGGGCGCGACTGAGGAGGACGGCGTCGGTGCGACCGAGACGCTCGAGGGAGAGGAGGAGCGGGAGCGCGGCAGTTTCGTCGGCGGTGGGATCGGAGCCGGAGATCAGGCGCGAGGCGGCGGCGGTGAGCGCGGGGACGGCGGCGAGGGCTTCGGGGCGGGCGAGGAGTTCGGCGACGGCGAGGGAGCGGACGACGTTGTTGGAATCGGAGAGGCGGGCGA
>JACMRG010000425.1 GCA_014376585.1 Opitutaceae bacterium
CACCGCGAGCTGTATGCCGAGGACACTTATCTCGCCGACCTGCTGCCCTTCTCCGCGACCTTCGTCGGTGCCTTGGATCAGGCCGAAGCGCTTTACGACGGGAGCCATGGCAACTTGGTCGGAGTGAGCGCAGCCGTGGGCGGTTCGCCGCAGCACGCGGTGCTGATCGGCATGACCGGGGCAGGCAAGTCCGCCTTCATCGAGGATTTGCTGTTTCAGACCGCGGATCATTTCAGCCACTCCCTGCTGATTGAAGAGGGCTTTTCCTACAAACGCTTCACCGAGGCGATGGGCGAAACTCCCATCGTGATCCACCCGGACGCGGCGCTCACCCTCAACTACCTCGACACCCAGCGGCTGCCGCTCACCCAACTGCACCTCGCCACCGCTGTGGCGCTCCTCGCGCGGATGGTGGGGCAGCCCGACAATGCGCAGGAACTCGCGTTGCGGCAGGCGCAGCTCACGCAATACCTGCACCAGCTCTACCGGGACACGTTTACCGATTGGTCGAGGCGTCACGCGGCCGAGGCGGAGGACGTGCGCCGGCTCGCGTGCGCCGTCCACGGCTGGCGCATCAAGCTCGGCGGAGCCACGCCGCTGGAGGCGTTCGTGGACTTGCGTGACCGTCGGGCGAGCGGCGAAGTCGAGGCGCTCGCCTTCGTCGCCGGCCTGACGGAAGAGACGATCACGCGCTTCGCCCAGGACCCCGCGACCGAGCGGCTCGTCGCGCAGACGGCGTGCGCCTTCTACGCCCCGGAGGAATTTCCGACGCACGGCGCGTTGGTCGAGTTGCTCGCCTATGCGCGGCTGCCCGAGCACAACCGAGACGAAATCGACCGGCTCGCCACGCTGCTGCGGGCGTGGACGGCCGACGGCCAATACGGCCGCCTGTTCGACGGCGTGACCAATGTCTCGCTCCAACGGAAAATCGCGCACTTCGAGCTGGGTTTCATTCCCGAGCAAGCCGTTGAACTGAAGACGGCCGCCGGACTGCTCATCAGCGGACTCGGCCGGCAGCACATTCTCGCGCTGCCGCGTTCGCAGCGGAAACGGATTTTGTTCGAGGAGCTGGCCCGGTTTCTCGACACGCCCGGCGGCGAACAAATCGTCGCCGAGAGCTACGCGCAGCTCCGCAAGCACAACTGCTGGGCGGTGTCCGTGATCCAGCAATACGCCCGCTTCAAGGGTTCGCGCATCCGCGCCGCCGTCATCGGTAACGCGAAGCAGTTTTTCCTCATGCGTCAGAACGACCGCGGCGATCTGACCGATCTCGCCGGCGACTTGCCGCTGCCCGAGACCGCCGTCGATGCCATCCAGCGCTACCCGCTGCCCGAGCAACTGCCGGCGGATCAGCGCCACTCGTCCCTCTGCTTTTTCACTCCCACCGCGCAGCCGCCGCAATGCGGCACGCTGCGCCATTTCCAGGAGGAGCCATGCACCCGCGCCACCTGATTGTCCTGCTCGGCCTAGCGCTCACCGGCTGCGCGACCCCCGCCCGCATCTCCGACCGCGAAGCGGCGGCCGAGGCGCGTGGTTACGAGCGCGGCTACGGCCAGGCCGTGAAGGAGCAGTATTGGCTCATTCAAAACCAACAACGTCGGCCCGCGCCGGCTGAACTCAACCCCGTCACGCCATGAAACATTTTCTCCTTTTGGTTCTCCTCGCCGCGTCCGCCAGCGCGCAATGGATCGTCAACGACCCGGTCAACACGGCCGTCAACTCCGCCGTGCAGGCGGGACAGGCCGCCAACCACATCGAGGTGCTGCGGCAATGGGCCGCGCAACTGGAGCAGCTCAACCGCCAGCTCCGCGAACTCGAAGCCCAGCTCGCCGTGCAACAGCGCATTCGCGATGTGATGGGCAACCCCACGGCGGCCGGAGCCGGCATGGCGCTGCGCGACCTCGGCGCCACCGACCTCGCGCGCACCTATGGCGATACACTGGCGGCGACCCGCCGGCTCGCGAACGCCATCGATTCACTGCGGCGGACCTCCGACGGCATCTACCAAAAACTCGACGACCGCACGGTGCTGGGCCGGGATTTTAATCGGCAGGAACCGCTCTACCGGCGTTACGCCGCCGTCGAAAGTCAGGCGGACAATCTGGCCACCGTTCATGCGGAGACCGGAACCCGCTCGGTTGCGTTGCAGGGCGAGATCGCCACGACGGTCGAACAACTCCGCGGCGCTTCGACGCAGGCCGAGGTGGACAAGCACAACGCCAAACTCGCCGTGCTCGCGGGTCAGCTCGCTCATCTCGACGCGCAGCGGCGCGACGAAGCGGACAAGCTCCAGACGCAGCAGATTCTCAACGAGAATCAGGCGGCGAAGGAGCGGCAGGATTTTTTGGAAAAACAAATCGCCGAGGAGCGCCAGACCTTGGCCATCGTCGGGGCGTGGCAGCAATCCGTGAAGGTGACGCCGACGAGCTACACGCGGCCATGAAGCGAATGCACCTCATCATCGTCGCGTTCGTCATCGGTCTCGCGCTGTGCGGATGGTTGACGCTCCGCCACGCCATTCGGACAGCGGTCATCGTGCCGCCGGTTTCCGATCTACCCGCCTCGGCGGCGTCGGCGTCGAAGCCGATGGACGGGTGGCAGGCCGGAATCAAGCCCGACACCCGAACCGATTACGCCTCCGGTCCTGCGGCGACGAAACGCCTCATGGAGAAACTCCGGCAGGAAGAATTGCGCCAGCGTCCGCAGGAGGGACGTAACTAATGGAAAATTTCGCTCCAGGACTGAGAGAGAGCATTCTCTCGCTGACCGATGCGCTTCGCGTGATCGTGTTCTTCGTCTGCGTGGTCGGACTCGTGCTACAAATCCAGCAGGCCCGCGCGGACATGGAAGGGCTCACGCGGCCTTTCGTCCGCGCGACGGTAATCGTGGGCTTGGTGGCCACGCTACCGTATTGGTTCGGCTTCACCGAGCGGGTTTTTCTGACGGTCGCCAACACCGTGCAGGAAGGCTACACGGAGCACCCGATGCGGACCTCGGCGCGCTTGCGCGAGACGGTCAGTGGCAGCAGCACCGAGTTCAGCCTGCGGCGGATCGGCGAAACGGTTTACCAGGCGTTTCTTTACGGTGCGGCCAAGCTGATGGTGCTCATCGGGAGTCTGCTCCAACTGCCGTTTCTCGTTCTGCAGTTCGTGCTGAAACTTCTCTGCTACCTGTTTCTGCCGATCGCGCTCGCGCTCTACATGATCCCCTCGCAGGCGCAGCTCGCGACGCGCTACGTGCAGCAAACGCTCGCGGTCCTCGCCTGGCCCGTCGGCTTTGCGGTCACCGAACTGGTCGCTTACCACCTGCTCACGGCCTATGCGGACAATCTCGCCACGGCCTACGACCTGACGCCGGGGCAGATTGATGCCGCCTCGTTCGCGAGCCTCCTCGGTGGGCTCCTCGCGGCGCTCTGGATTATCATCGGCACGGTCGCGACGCCGTTCCTGATGCAGGGACTCATCTGCTCCGGGTCACCCATCTCGGGTGGTGGCGGCACCGCGCTGCAACAGCTCTTCGCGCTCCAGCAAATCGCCGCAGTGATGAAGACCATCAAGACGGGAGGCGCAGCCGCCCCCGCCGTTGCGGCCCAAGCGGCGGCCAAGACGGGCGGGGGGGACGCCGGCGGGGG
>JACMRG010000426.1 GCA_014376585.1 Opitutaceae bacterium
GCCGGCGGTTCCGGCGAGAAGGGCGGTCACGAGGAGGAGACGGAGCGAGGTTTTCATGGGACTGAGTTTTTGTGGTTTCTGGGCCGGCCAAGAAATTCGGCCGAAGATTTTTCCCGCGCCGCGCTCAGCGCTTCCATTGGAAACCCAGCGAGAAATCAGGCCCGGCGTTTTCGTATTCCTTGAGCCGCGTGCGGTCGCCCGCGTAGGCGATCTCGGGCCGGTTAAACGGATTCGACGCCGCCAGCGTGATGCGCGCGGTCTTGCTCAGCTTCCATGCCGCGCTCAGCTCGAGGTCGATGCCCGCGCGCTTGTAGATGTCGCGCCCGGGCCCGATTACACCTTCGAGCAGCGCGCTGCGGAAACGCCCTGCGATCTCCAGCGCGAACCGGCCGCGCTCGTAGCTCTGCGTGAGCGAAATCTGGTGATTTGCCTGGCGAGGCAACGGCAGTTTCTCGCCGGGCCGCGCGGGGATTTTCGCCTCGCTGTGCAACAGGGTATAGGTGAGTGCCGAGGAAACTTCCCCCGCTTCGGCCGGGAGCGACCACGTGATGCTCTTCCAACTCGTCTCCCAGCCTGCGACGGTCGCCGCGCCGCCGTTGATCCGCCGGTTGTCGAGAAACGTGCCGAGGCTACCCAGCGTGAGCGGCGCCTGCGTCTCCACGATGAAGTGCTCGATCTTTTTGTAAAAAACCGCCGCCGAAAACACCCCCGCGCGCTCATGGTAGGAATCCACCGAGAGATCGAAGTTCGTCGCCTCGTAGGGCTTTAGCGTCGGGTTGCTCGACACCGAACGGCGGTCGATGAAGTTGATCTGCCGCCGGGGCGCGAGTTCCCCGTAGCTTGGCCGCGCGAGGGCCCGCGTGACGGAGCCGCGCCACACGAGCGTGGCGCGCGCATCGTAGCGCAGGTGCAGCCCCGGCAGCACCGTCGTATAGCTGCCCGCCGCGCTCGCCGGCGTGATCGCCGCCAGCGCGCCCGCCGTATCGAAGCTCAACTGGCTACCCGTGGTCGTCACGCGCGTGCCCTCGACGCGCACGCCGCCGAGCAGCGTCCATGCGCCGCGCCGCGCGCAGCCCATCCCGTAGGCCGCCCAGATCGTCTCGGTCGCGGTGTAGTCGCCACTCGCCCGCGACACGCGGGTGTCGAGCGCGTTGAGCTGGAAAAATGCCGGCTGTGTCGCGAGCAACGCCGCCACCGCCGTGCTGTTGGGGATCGGCCCGAAGCGGTAGTCGCCCACCTCCGTCGTGAGCAGCGCCGTGCGCACCAGTCCGGCCATGCTCAACGGCAGGCCGGAGGAATCGTAAACGCTCCGCTCGAGATCCGCCGTGCGGTGCCGCTGCTGGAGCTTCGCGCCGAATTTCAAATGCGCCGGCGTCGCCGCGGATTCATCCAGCGGGAGTTTTACGTTGAAACGTCCCGAGCCCTCAAGGTCGCGGCTGTCGTTGGACGTGATCGTGAGATTGTTGAATTGGTAGCGCGCGGGGTCGGTCTGCGTCGCGGCGGAATCTGCCGGCGTCACTTCGTCGAGAAACGCGAGCCGGGGCAAAAACGGATCGGCCCGGAGATCGTAGGTCGCGCGAAACGTGTGGTCGCTGCGAAACACCGCATCGATCGTCCGCGGCTCATGTTCTCTCGTGAGCACGAGGCCCGCACTGCCGTCGAGCTCGGCGCGTCCCACCGTGGTCTTGGCGACGAGCGCCACCGTGCCCGCGTCGCGCACCGCGTGCTGCCGCGACTCGCGCCGATCCAGATGGACGCCGGAAAACACGCCGCGATCCGGCGCGAGCTCGACGGGCGCGCCCTCGGCGACATCAAAACGCTCCCGCTGGCGCACGCGCTGGCTGTCGTCGCGATTGAAACTGGAGCGCAGGCTGAGCCGGAGTGTGCCGAAGCGCGCATCGGCGTTGAACACCGCGCCGCCGCGCCGGCGGTGGGCGCGCGTCACCTCGTCGCGCGCACGTGTGTAGGAAGGCACCGCCACGCCCGCAAACGGCGCCGGGCCGGGAGAAATGAAGGTCGGCCAATCGCCGTCGGTCTCGAAGTTTTCGCGCACGCGATACTGGTCGTCATAATTCACCGTCGCGAGCAGCCCGCCGTTGTTTTTATCCGAGAAAATCGCCGCCGGCCGCGCGTAGGTGAGGCTGTTGCGCACGCCGGGCCGGTTTTCGAGCGGGTTAAACGTGAGCTGATGCCGCCCCTGAAAATACGCGGCCTTCAGGTCGGCCACGCCCGTCGTGGTGACGTTGATCACCCCGCCAATCGCATCCCCGTCGAGATCGGGCGTGAGTGCCTTCGTGACCTCGAGCGACTTCACCATCTCCGGCGGAATGCTATCGAGCGGATTGCGCCCGCCGCCCTGCCGCTGGCCGTCCACGGTCACGCGCACGAAGCGCGAGTCGAGCCCGCGCACCGAGAGGTTGGTCGAGCCGTCGGCACCGCGCGAGACCGTCACGCCCGGCGTGTTTTTAAAAAGGTCGCTCGCGCTCTGCGCGTTGGGGTTTTGCAGCGCCTTGCCGGCGATGACCTCCGTGAGCGAATCGGTGCCGGCCTTGTCGGCAAACGTGTTCGCCGCCTCGGTGGACTTGTCCGCGACGACGACTTTTTCGAGCGTGACCACGTCCTTCTCCGCGGGGGCCGGCAAGGGCGCGGGCGGCGTTTGCGCACGGCCCTGAATCGTGAGCGCGGCCACGACGACAATGAAAGCACGGAGGGCGGAAAGCCGGGATGACATGAGGGCGTTCAAGCCATCCATCGTAACCTCCGCCGAATTACGCGAGCATTACGCCCGCCGTTCAATAAGCCCCGCGGATGTGCGCCGCCACCTCGCGCGTGTAAACCTCGGCGAGCTGTGCATGCAGCGCCGCGCCGAGTGGCGCCAGCGCGGCGGCGCGGGTGTTGGCGCGGGCCTGCTCGGGATTTTTTGCTCCCGGGATCACCACCGAGACCGCGTCAAAATCGAGACACCACCGCAGCGCCATTTCGGGGAGCGTCATGCCCGCCGGCATCAGCGGCTTCAACGTGTCGGCCAGCGCCACGCCCTTTGTGAACGGCAGGCCGGCAAAAGTCTCGCCGACATTAAATTTCTGCCCGTCCGCGTTGAAATTCCGGTGGTCGCTCTCGGCGAACGTCGTCGCCGCCGTCATCTTGCCACCCAGCAATCCGCTCGCGGGCGGGAGCCGCACGATGAGGGCGACATTCTGTTTTTTCGCCGCCGCGAAGAGCGTGTGAATCGGTTTCTGACGGAAGATATTGAAAATGATTTGGAGCGCCGCCAGGTCCGGCTGACGCATGCCCACGAGCGCCTCGTCCATCGACTCCACACTCGCGTCAAACGCGCCGATCTTCCCCTCGGTCCGCAGCTCGCGCAGCCATTCGAAAATCTCGCCGCGCGCCATCACGTCCGGGGGCAGGCAATGCAATTGGGTGAGATCCACGCGATCAACGCCGAGTCGCATGAGCGACGCCTCCGTGTGCTGCCGCACCGCCGCCCGGGTAAAATTCTCCGGCCAGCCCGGCGGGCTGAAACGCCCGAACTTCGTCGCGACGAAAATGTGCGCGTGGGTCTCCTTCAGAAATTTCCCGATAAACGTCTCGCTCCGGCCCGCGCCATAAACATCCGCCGTGTCGAAGAACGTCGTCCCCGCTTCATACGCCGCGCGCAGCGTCGCCATCGCGGTCTCGTCGGTCACATCGCCCCAATTCGCGCCGAGCTGCCAGGTGCCGAGGCCGATTTCACCCACCGCGCGGCCGGTTTTCCCAAAGATGCGGGTGTTCATATCCGCCCACCGTGCGCGCCGCCTTCACCAGCGCAAGCCGCCTCCATCCGGCAGGAATCGGGCATTCCGCGCCCAACCCTGGCTCTCACCGATAGGTCCTACGCCACGCGGCCATTATTACTTTCGCCCTATGGCGCGGGCACGCCGCGCGCTCTAGGATGGACGCATGCTGACGTGTCCACCCAAGCGCCGTCCCGCATCGCTGCAATCGCTTACCAGTCACCAATGAAATCGAACCGTCTCCTCCACCACCTCGTCACCGTGAGCCTCGCGCTGACCCTGCCCGCCGCCGCACTGGCGCAAACCGAGTCCGTCAAGAAAGCGGAAGCTCCCAAGACCGACACGACCACGTCCATCGAACCAGCAACCCTCACCCCGGCTATCAAGCTCCAGAGAGTTGAAGTCCTGGGCTCCCGCATCCGCCGCACCGATCTCGACGGGCCATCACCCGTCAGCGGCTACGGTCAGGAATACATCCGCGCCACCGGCGCGATGACGCTCTCCGATTTCCTCAATCAGATCCCACAGAACTATTCCGGCATCGCCTCCGGCCGCGGCAGCTCGCCCGACGAATTCAACCCCGACTCCGGCCAACGCACCGAGACAAGCTTTTCCTCTTTTAATTTCGTGCTCGGCGCCGCTGATTCGCCCCCCGCCCAGACCGGCGTTTCCGGCGCCAATCTTCGCGGCCTCGGTTCCGCTTCGAGCCTCGTGCTCGTGGACGGTCGTCGCGTGGCGAAATCTGGCGCCGGCAACCTCGGCACCGATACCCGTCAAGGCTTCGTGGATCTCAACACCATTCCCCTCGGCATGATTGAACGCATCGAGGTGATCACCGATGGCGCCTCCGCGATCTACGGGTCCGACGCCGTCGCCGGCGTGATCAACATCATCCTCAAGAAAAACTATACCGGCACCGAGGTCAGCCTCGGCTACAAGGCCACTGAACACGGCGGTGCCCGCGAGCGTAACGGCTCCGTCACCTCCGGCTACACCTTCGGCAAGTTGTCCGGCACCGTCTCCATCGACTACTATGATCGCCAGAGCCTGAAAGCCTCGGATCGCTCTTACTCAAAAAATCAAAACCACACCGGCATCGTGACAGGGACCGTCACCAGCGCCGGCGTGACCACGACCAAATACGGCGTCGATTTCCGTCTAAACTGGGGCTACCCCGCCGTGATTCAGGCCGCGGGTGGCGCGGTCTTCGGCAACTTCGACGCGATTCCCGGCGTGCGTGTGGTCTTGGTTCCAACCGGCGCCACCATCACCCCGACGGTTAGCCAATTCATCCCCGTCACCACTCCGGCCGGCACAGCCACGGTCATCAATGCGTCGGCCCAGCGCCGCATGAACACCGCCTCCTACCTTGATCTTGTGCCCGCGACCCAGCGCACCGGCCTGAGCGGCAACATGAACTATCGCTTCGACGATATCTTCACCCTTTACGCGAGCTATCGGGGCGGCCGCGGGGCCGGTTTGTTCAACTCGCAACCCACCACCTCGATCACCGGCGGCTTTGGCGCCGCCGCGACGCTTCCGGCGGCCTTCAACCCCTTTAACCAAAACGTGACGGTCGGCATGATTCTCACGGATTGGGGCTCCACCTCCCAGCGGACTATTACCAAAGATGCCGCCGGCACCGTGGGCCTCGCCGGCAAAATCGGCCAGACTTGGCGCTGGGATCTCAGCGCCTCGGCCGAACGCAACGCCCACCTCCGCGTCACGCGCAATTTCAACGGCGCCGGCTTCGCCAGTCTCCTCACCAACGCCGATGTCAATTTGCGCTTCAACCCGTTCATCGCCTCGAGCGCACCCGGCGCACCCTCCCAAGCCGCCAAGCTTGAAACGCTCTCGGTGTATCCGACGGTAAATGCAAAATCCAACACCAGTGGCGCCGATTTCACCGCCGATGGCGATGTCGTCGATATTTGGGGCGGCACCATCAAACTCGCGGTCGGCGGCTCCACGATGCTCGACGAGGTCACGAGCGTCGCCACCACCTATGCGGCCGTCGCGGTGCCCGTGGCCACCGTCACCACGTTGTCCGGCGGTCAACGCAGCCAGGCGGTGTTCGCCGAGGCGTTCCTCCCGGTCTTCGGCAAACCCAACGCCGCGCCCCTGCTTCGCCGCCTGGATTTCCAAATCGCCGGCCGCTATGAGTCCATCGGCAGCTACTCGAAAACGGTGCCGAAATACGGCGTTTCTTGGGCTCCCGTCCAATCTCTCCTCGTCCGCGCCGGCTGGAGCGCGGGCTTCCGCGCACCTGGGGTCACCGAATACCTGATCCCGAACACGATGACCACTTCAACGTTGAGCGATCAGCGGCGCACCCCCGCTTCGACCCCGGGCATCGTGGTGACCAACGGCTCCAACCGGACGCCCAAGGCCGAACTCTCCGAAACCACCTTCGCCGGCATCGTCTACGAGCCCAGCCACCTGAACGGCCTGAGCCTCCAGGCCAACTATTACGACACCGAGCAGAAGGACGTTTACCAACTCCTCTCCGCGCAGAACATCATCAACAACGAGGCGATTATCACGGATCGCGTGACCCGCGCCGTCCCGACGGCGGAAGACAACGCGCTCAAACAGCCCGGCCAGATCACCGCGGTCAATCGCGTGTTCGTGAACTATGGCCGCGTCGAAAATAAAAATTTGGAGTTCATCGCGGAATATAGATTTCCGCGCGAGTTCTTCGGCACGTGGCGCGCCGGCATCGCGGCCGTCCGCACACTCGAAGCTACCCGGCAGGTCGCCCCCGGCCAGCCGCCCGTCGTGCTGGAGGAAGACACCGCCTCCCCGCCAAAGTGGACCTACAACGCCTCAGTTTTCTGGAAACGGAAGCAGTGGAATGCCTCGGCGTTCCTGTGGTATCTCAATGGCTTCGACTCCAACAACGCCGGCAACCCTCTCGTCGCCAACACCGGTGGCGCCGTCTACTTCGTCACGCCCAGCGTCGAGAAACTCGACCTGCGCCTGGGCTACAGTTTCAAAGACGGTATTTGGCGCGGCTACGGCAAAAATGTCCGCGTCAGCCTCGGTGGGAACAACGTCTTCGACAAAAAGCCCCCGTTCTCCGACACCATCTGGGGCTTCAACGCTGGCATCCATCGCCAGCTCATTTTGGGCCGCACCTACGAGTTCTCCCTGGTCGTCCCCTTTTAACCTTTGCTAGATTGTGTTGTGCAGGCGCCCGGGCTCACCCCCGGGACGCTTTTTTCTTTAACCGCGCCTCCGCGCATTTTAGCCCGTCCGGCCCATCGCCAAAAACCCCATTCTACCCTACCATGCGTTTCACGTCCATGGCCACGCTCGCCCGTCCCCGACCGCCCGTCCTCTCCCTCATCGGCAACACCCCGCTGGTCCCGCTGCACTTCGCCGACGTCGACCGCACCCTCTACGCCAAGGCCGAATTCCTCAACCCCTCCGGCTCCATCAAGGATCGCCTCGCCCTCTGCATCGTCGAGGACGCCGAGTCCCGCGGCCTCCTCCACGACGACTCCATCATCGTCGAATGCACGAGCGGCAACACCGGCATCTCCCTTGCCATGGTCGGCGCCGCCAAGGGCTACCGCGTCCACATCCTCATGAGCGAATCGGCCAGCATCGAGCGCCGCCATCTCATCCGCCAGTTCGGCGGCGAGGTGCAACTTTTCGCCGCGGCCCACGGCTACGCCACCGGCATCGAACTCTCCCGCGAAATGGCGTCGCGCGACCCGCGTATTTTCCTCCCGCGCCAATTTGAGAATCCCATCAACGCCCAAGACCACGAGGAATTCACCGGCCGCGAAATCCTCTCCCAGATGCACGGCCTCGTGGATGCGTTCGTCGCCGGCTACGGCACTGGCGGCACCCTCACCGGCTGCGGCCGCGCCCTCCGCGCCGCCAACCCCAAGGTTCGCATACTCGCCATGGAGCCCGCCGAGGCCGCCATGCTTTCCGGGGAAATGCCCTGCTGCCACTCCATCGAAGGCGTCGCCGGCGGCTACTTCCCGCCGCTCCTCCGCACCGCCCAGCTCGACGGCGCGATCAAGGTCTCCAGCGCCGACGCCATCGCGATGACCCGCCGCCTGAGTCGCGAATTCGGCCTGCTGGTCGGCACCTCCAGCGGCGCCAACGTCATCGCCGCCCTCCGCACCGCCGTCGAGATGGGCCCCGAAGCCCGCGTCGTCACCGTCCTCTGCGACCGCGCCGAGCGCTACTACTCCACCAAGCTCTTCGCGAACTGAGCCCCTTCAAATCACGCCATCGTTTTGAACCACAAAGCCAGAGAGACCCAGAGATCGGAGGAAAGTCATTCCGCAAGAAGTCGTCCCAAGGGGGCTTTGCCGGTAGCGGAAGCCGTGAGGCTTTCGTGGCCGCACCGCGCGAAACGCTCCCGCGCTCCGCTACACCGGTGACCGACTTTCATCGTTTCAGACTCCCTCCAAAAAAATCTTCTTCTCCGTGCCTCCGTGTCTCTGTGGTTCAAATCCGCATTCATCGGTTTTCACCCGCAGTTAAAAACGTCTTGTCCGACTTTCCGATTCTCCGCTCCTCCGCGTAACCACCGCGTTACCTACTTCCCCTCGCACCCTCTCACCGGCCGTTCTTTTCTCCCTCTTCTACAGTCGTCGCCCGCCGCGCGGGGAACAATTCGCCCGGGTTGCACCTCCGACCTTTCCCGCTCACCCTCCTTTACATGCGATTCGCCCGCTTTTCCTTTTTCGCCGCGCTCGCGCTCGGCCTCGCCGCGCTCCTCCCGCTCGCCGCCCGCGCCCACGTCAAGGCCAGCCTCGTCGCCGCCGAGACCGCTATCGTCCCCGGCCAGCCCGTGCAGGTTGCCCTCCGCCTCGTCCACGACGCCCACTGGCACACCTACTGGATCAACCCCGGCACCGGCCTCGCCACCTCGATCACATGGACCCTGCCGCCCGGCTGGAAAGCGAGCGACCTCCGTTGGCCCGCTCCAAAAGCAATCAAGGACAAGACCAACACTGTCACCGGCAACGGCTATGAGGGCGACCTGCTCCTCCCCGTCACCCTCACTCCGCCCCCCGACCTCGCCCCCGGCACCAAGGTCACTTTCAACGCCACCGCCGAGTGGCTCATGTGCGAAGAAGTCTGCATGCCCGGCGATGCCAAGGTCAGCCTGACGCTCCCCGTCGCCGCCACCGCCGCACCCGATGCCAGCCACGGCGCCCGGCTCGCCGCCGTCGTCGCCGGCCTCCCCCGCGCCGACGCCGCGTGGAAACTCTCCGCCGCCCGCGACGCCAAAACCGTCACCCTGAAGGTCTCGCCTGTAGGCCCGACCTCCGGTCGGGCTTCGACCCCCAAAGACCTCCGCTTTTTCGCCGACGACAACTACGTCGCCTACGAACTCCCGCAAACCATCACGCCCGACGGCTCCGGTGGCTTCGTCCTCACCCTCCCCATCTCCCCCGACGCTCCGAAGGACACCGCCAAACTCGCCGGCGTCCTGACGAGCGTCACCGGTTGGCTCCCCGACGGCTCCCTGAGCGCCCTGCGCGTCGATCTCCCATTCACCGCCGCCGTCGCCGCGTCGTCCGCTGTAGGGCCGGCCGCTGGGCGGGCTTCTGCCACCCCGGGCGCCAACGCCCGACCCGGCCTCGGGGCTCCCACGCCCTCGTCCCCCCC
>JACMRG010000427.1 GCA_014376585.1 Opitutaceae bacterium
CCGGCGGAGTTGCTCAGGGGCTACCGGGGATGGGATGAGGACGTTGGCAACCGCCGCGGGGTCCGCCGACCGACGCGCCGCGGCCGGGGCGCCGTTGCCGTTCCGAATCACGACAGCAAGAGCCAAGCAGGCCGCTAGCGCACAAAAGCCCGCTGCGTAGCTGCCGGGGCCCCACGGCCCCAGACCCGATAAACGATCACCTATAGCGATTTCCGGCCGCGTAAAATCGGAAGACGTCGGAGCGGCGGCCGCACTTTCAGCCAGCACCACACACGCCTTCTGCATTTTGCAGTATTCGCGGTAGACGCGACGCCGCGCAGGGCTGCGCAGCACCTCGGCCTCCAGTAACTTGGCATCAGCAGGTGCAATCTCGTGGTCGAGAAAGAGATTGAGGAGTTCGATGAATTTCGAGTCGTTCATTTAAGGTCTTCTCCGAGTTTTGACCGCAGGCTGTCGCGGGCGCGGGCTATCCGGCTTTTTACGGTTCCCACCGAAATGTGCAGGATTTCCGCGATCTCTTCGTAGGTTAGGTTTTTTACGTTACGAAGCGTAAGGATTTCGCGATGTTTGGTGCTGAGTTTCTCCATACCTTTGCTAATGCGCGAGACAAACTCCGACGTTACTGTAATGTCGTCGGGCGACTCGACCTCGGCAGGGATGATGTCGGCCAGCGTGGTATCGTTCTCGGCGCTCACCGGCGCGTCGAAGGAAACGGTTTTGTCGCGTTTCCGGCGCCACCAATACCAATAGCGATTGCGGGCAAGGTTGGTCGCGATCTGGTAGAGCCAGGTCGAAAAGGCAGATTCCCCTCGAAAGTTTACCAAACCGCGGTGCGCGCGGATAAAAGCGTCTTGGGTGACCTCCTCCGCATCCTGCTGATTCCGCAGTAGCTGATGCACCATGGAATAAATACGATCCCAATAACGGGTCACCATTTCGTCAAAAGCGGTTTGATCGCCGTTTTTGAAGCGATTGACGAGAGCGTGATCGAGGGCCACTTCCTGAGCTTTGGAGGACATACGTGCTTCCTCGTTCTGATGGGCGTATTTTTCTATTGTTCCCAAGATTGTTAGCGGAGTTCTCTTCGGATAGGTGTTCAGTCCGCCTTGGTCAACCGTCTCGCGACTTCTCATGGGAGAAAATTCTTGCCAAGCGCGCCGGGCGAAACCCATTTTCCGCAGCTCCACGGATCAGGGCTGGTAGCTCAATGGTAGAGCAGCATCCTTTTAAGTTGTTGGTTCCGGGTTCGAATCCCGGCCAGCCCACCATCCGCGGAGGCGCCGTTAGTCCCGGCGACGACAGGCTATACCCAACTCAAATGAAGCGTCTTGTAATCGTTGAAGACCAAACCGCCATTCGCGAAATGCTGGTGGAAATCCTGCGCCTCGATCCCAATTATCAATTGGTGGGTGAAGCGGGTGACGGTCAGGCCGCCGTCCAGCTCGTGCTTGAGACCCAGCCGGACCTCATCGTATTGGATGCTAAGCTGCCCGGACTCAATGGCGTGGATATCCTGCGCCGCGTCGCCAAGAAACTACCCAATGCCCGCGTCCTCGTTTTCTCCGGGCACGAAAATCCCGTGCTCGTTCGCGACATGCTCGAGGCCGGCGCGCATGGGTTCGTCGAGAAGACCGCCGGTTTGTTCGAATTCAAGAAGGGTCTTGAGACCGTCGCCAATGGCGGCACGTATTTTGGTCCGGCCGTCGCCGCACTGCTGCGCAATGTCGTCGCCAACCCCACGGCGGTGAACAACGCCCCGGACTTTCTAACTGATCGTGAGCGCGAGATCCTTCAGCTTGTCGCCGAGAGCCACAGCACGCGCGAAATCGCCGGCAAACTCGGTATCAGTGTGAAGACGGTGGACAACCACCGCACCAATCTCATGCGGAAACTCAATTTGCACGATGTTGCCAGTCTCACGCGCTACGCGCTTGAGGTCGGCATTATTGAGCAGAAGAAACCCGTCTAAAATCCTTGCGGCGCGAAAAGCTTGTCCCAATAGCTTCCCCACCTCTCCAAATCTCGATTCTTCCATGAAACTCGTTTCGAAGCCTTTCCTGCTCCTCGCCATCAGCGCCGCCGTTCTCGTCAGCGGATGCACCAAAAAGCCCGTCCGGCCTTCGCCCGACGCGACCGTTCTCGGGCCACAGACCGGCGGTAACTTCAATCCCACCGATATCGCGACGAGCGCTGAGCCCAATTCCGGCCTGCAAGAGCGTGTTGGCGGCGATGGCGTGATCGACGACGGCCATACGATCCGCGGCCTCCTCGGCGCCGTGTATTTCGAGTTAGATCGTTCCGATATCACGAAGCCCGAAGAGCGCGCCAAGCTCCAGGCGGCGAAGGACTATCTCGCGAAGAACCCCGAGCAGCGCCTGCTCCTTGAAGGTCATGCCGACTGGCGCGGAAGTTCTGAATACAATCTCGGCCTTGGCGACCGCCGGGCCAATGCCGCCAAGAAATACCTCGGCACGATCGGCGTCGGCGCCGGCAAACTCGAGACTCTTTCCAAGGGCAGCGAAGAGGCGAAGAAGAGCGGCACCGATGAAGAGATGAAGAAGGACCGTCGCGTCGAGCTCGTCATCATTAAGAAACAATAATCTCCGCGCTCTCCGCGCCGAAAATGAAGCCCCGGCCATTTGACCGGGGCTTTTTATTTTTGAAGCAGGGCGATGCTTTAGCCCGCCCTCTGCCTGAGAGCTGACTTCCCTTCCGCGTTCGGTGAAAGTCGCTCACTTCCCGGCAGCCAGATCTCCCAACATACGCTGTGTGGTCTCGATACCTTTTTTCATAATATCCAGATTAAAACTTTCGTTGGGCGCGTGGAGATTATCCTCGGGTAGAAAGAGGCCAAACATCACCGAGTCCAAACCGGTCACTCGCTTGATGTCCGCGATGATCGGCACGCTTCCGCCTTCGCGCAGGTAAAGCGGTGCACGGCCCCAAATCGCCGTCACCGCCGCGTCCGCCGCACGAAAGGCCCGCGCCAAGACCGGCGACTGGTCCGTCGGCGTGTTCAAGCGTCCGGGCGGCACCACGACATAGGGATCGCCTTTGTGCTGATCGATGAACTCCAACTTCACTCCTTTCGGCATGCGCGCGCGAATCGTGTCCATGACCATTTTCTTGATTTTATCCGGTTGCTGGTTGGGCACGAGACGGCAGCTAATTTTGGCGAACGCCTTGCTCGGAATTACCGTTTTGGTCCCCTCGCCCTGATAACCGCCGCCGATGCCGTTAAATTCCAACGTAGGTTGAAACCGCGACGACTCGAACGGGGAAAATCCCGGCGTCGTATAGAACGTATCAATGCCCAGAAATTCCGCGTAAGCCTTTTCATCTGCGCCCAATTTTTTCAATTCATCGCGTTCCCACGGCTGCACATCGAGCACGTCGTCATAAAATCCGGGCACATTTACGAGCCCCTCCGGCGTGTGCAGGGTCGCGATGATCTCGGCTAGCGCCTGGATGGGGTTGCGTAGCACGCCGCCGTGCAGACCCGAGTGCAAATCCCCCTTGGCTCCGGTGATTTGAACATCGAACAACGCCAGCCCCCGCAGCCCGCAAGTGAGCACGACCTGTTGCTCGTTGGGCAGGGCCGTATCCGAAAGATAAACGAAATCGGCCGCTTTCAGGCGGTCTTTGTAGTTCTCCAGGAATTTCGGAAAACTGGGACTGCCCATCTCCTCTTCGCCCTCGATCAAAAACGTGATCCGCAGTGGTAGCTTTGGATTTGCTTCCAGCAATCGCGCGACCGCCGCGATGTTCGTCATCAGCGGCCCTTTGTTGTCCGCCGCGCCGCGTCCATAAATACGATTACCGCGAACGGTCGGCTCAAACGCCGGCGTGGTCCACAGGTTCAGCGGATCCGCCGGTTGCACGTCATAGTGCCCGTAGATCACCACGTGCGGCCAGCTCGCATCGCCGTCGCGCACGGCAAAAATGATCGGGTGCAATGCCGTAAGCACCACCTCGACTTTGAATCCCATTGAGCCGAGCAGTTCAGATACAAAATTTTGCGCCCCGCGCATCCCATCGCGAAATTTCGAGTCGGCCGAGACCGAGGGATGGCGAATGAACTCTTTTAGCTTCTCAACGGGGTCGAACATCCGACTAACGTGACGTAAGAAATCGCCGCCCGCCAATCGGAAAACCACTCCGCCTGAGCCTAGTGCTTAAAATGCCGCGAGCCCGTGAAGACCATCGCCATCCCACGCTCATCCGCCGCCGCGATCACTTCCGCATCGCGCACCGAACCGCCGGGCTGAATCGCACAGGTTGCTCCGGCATCCGCCGCCGCGATCAGGCCATCAGCAAAGGGGAACAGCGCCTCGCTCGCAACCACCGAGCCGTGCAAATCAAGCTTCGCTTCACCGGCCTTCCACACTGCGATGTGTGAGCTGTCCACGCGGGCCATCTGGCCCGCGCCAACGCCGAGCGTCTGCTCGCCGCGGCAGTAAACGATAGAGTTCGATTTCACGTGTTTGCCGACTTTCCAGCCAAACATCATCGCCGCCCACTCTTCCGTCGTCGGCTCACGTTTGGTGACGACCTTGAATTCGCGCGCGTTCCCAAGGGTGCGATCACGGTCTTGGACAAGCACGCCACCCACCACGGAACGAATTTCCTGCAACGCATCCGCGCCCATGCCTTCCTTCGCGATCATGAGTCGCAGATTTTTCTTCTTCGCGAAAATCGCCAGCGCCTCGTCGCTGAAACGCGGCGCGATGATCACCTCCGTGAAAATCTCAGCGATCACTTTGGCCAGATCGCCCTCAAGCGTGTTGTTCACGATGATGATGCCGCCAAACGGCGCCTGCCTATCCGTCGCGTAGGCTTTGTCCCAAGCCGCGAGCAACGTATCCGCACTCGCGACGCCACAAGGATTCGTGTGCTTGAGAATCGCCACCGTGGGCCGCTCGAACTCCCCGATCAGGTAAGTCGCCGAGGTGATGTCCAAAATATTATTATAGCTCAGTTCTTTGCCCTGGAGCTGTTCGTAGTGGTCGTGGAATGTCCCATACAGCGCCGCGCGCTGATGCGGGTTTTCGCCGTAGCGCAGGTTCTGAGCTTTCTTCCACGACCGCGAAAGCGTCGAAGGCAATCCGCTCAACGCCTCCAAATCCGGCTCCACCGCCTGCGCTTCCAGATACTTGGCGATGGCCGCGTCATAACTCGCCGTGCGCTGAAAAACCTTCAGCGCCAGCTCGCGCCGCAAGCCGCTCAACTCTTCACTCCCCTCGCCTGCCGTCAGCGCCGCCAGCACGCCCGTGTAGTCGGCGGGATCGCAAACGACCGTCACGCTTCCGTGATTTTTCGCCGCGCTGCGCAGCATCGAGGGACCGCCGATATCGATGTTTTCGATCGCCTCTTCAAACTTCACGTGCGGCTTCGCGACCGTCTGCTCGAACGGGTAAAGATTCACCACCACGAGATCGATCAGCTCGATCCCATTCTGCTGAGCCTGCGCGAGATGATCCGCCTTGTCGCGGCGGCAGAGGAGGCCGCCGTGAATTTTCGGGTGCAGCGTCTTCACGCGGCCCTCCATAATCTCGGGAAATCCCGTATGCTTGCCGACCTCGGTCACGGGAAGGCCTTTTTCGGCCAGCAGCTTTGCCGTGCCGCCCGTCGAGAGCAACGTGTAGCCGTGCGTGCGCACCAGCGCCGCGGCAAATTCGACGAGACCTTGTTTATCGCTGACCGAGAGCAGAGCCAGTTTAGCCATAGAAACGGCGTTTCTGCGCAGCCGACCCGCGCGCAGCAAGCCCGAAGCTCCCGCCAAATTTCCCAACCCCAGCCCGCGCTTGCTCGCCGGCCGTAAGCGCGTCTGTTTCGCCCCGTGTCCGGTTGTTCTCAGACTCTCCCGGGGCTCACCGCCCGTCTCGACAAGCTCGTTTATCATCACGGTGGCGCGAGTCTGCCTACGGACAAACCCCATGCTTTCGTCTATTTCATCACGATCCGCAACGGCTCCGAACACACCGTAACCCTGCTTGGCCGCAAATGGGTCATTGAACACGCCGACGGTTCCCGCCTGGTCATTGAGGGTGATAAAATCGTCGGCGAGGCCCCCCGGCTAACTCCTGGTGAACAATTTTCCTATAACAGCTATCACGTCGCCGGTTGCGATGCCCGCGCCTGCGGTTGCTTTCACGGCGTGGACGAACTCGGCCGCAAAATTCACGTGCCGCTACCGCCTTTCAGCCTTTCACTTCCGTGCGGGCTCGATTGACGGTAGGCCGGCGTGGCCTCACGCGCTTCTAGGCTGGGCTTGGACGCGGCGCCACTCACCCGCGCACCCGCCGCACCCCATCTGGGGCCAAGTCAAAATTCGTTCTCGTTCTCACTGCCGTTCTCGTTTTTGATCGATCGTTCATGAAGTTAACTGACCTCAACCGCGTGGGTGGCATCGGTGCCAATTCGATGTTCATCGAACTCGGCGACCTCCGCATCGTCATCGACTGCGGCTTAAATCCCAAGCAAGTCGGCCGCGCCGCCTCTCCCGACCTCTCGCCCCTCCGTGGCAAGCGTCTCGATTTTATCATCATTACCCACTGCCACTTGGATCACATCGGGAGTCTTCCGGTGCTGATGCGGGAACACCCTGACACCCCGGTTATAATGACCACCTCCAGCCGCATGCTCATCGAGCGGATGCTGCACAATTCGGCCAACGTCATGCTGCGCCAGCGCGACGAGGCCAACATCCCTGATTATCCGCTTTTTACCCACGAAGAGATCGACCGCTGCGGCAAACGCATGATCGGCCTCAATTTCAATCAGGCCAAAAACTTCCGCGGCGCCCAAGATGAGATCGAGATCATTCTCCATCCGGCCGGTCACGTTGCCGGCGCTGCCGCCGTCGAACTCGTCTATAAGCACCGCGCCATCTTTTTCACCGGCGACGTCCTCTTCACCGATCAGCGCACGCTCAAGGGCGCCCGCTTCCCCGCCGGCCACTTCGACACCGTCATCACCGAGACCACCCGCGGCACCACCGAGCGCCCCGTCGGCAAGAGCCGCTCCGAAGAGATGATCCGCCTCGTCGCCAGCATCAACGACACTATCCAGCGCGGCGGCTCGTTCCTGATCCCCGTCTTTGCCCTCGGCCGCATGCAGGAAGTCCTCACGATTCTCCACGACGCCCGTAAATTTGGCAAACTCGGTGAATTCCCCATCTTCGCCTCCGGTCTTGGCATGGACCTCGCCGATTACTTCGACGAGATCAGCCGGAAGACAAAGCACATCCAGTTCAACCGCGGCATCATCAAAGACCTCAAGATCAAACCCACGCCGCGCAAGCTCGTCGCCGGCCAAGACCCCGGCCAAAACGCCCTTTACATCATCAGCTCCGGCATGTTGGTCGAGCGCACCCCCAGCTACACGCTCGCCTCCGGCCTCCTTGGCAATGCGCGTAACACCATCGGCTTTGTCGGTTACTGCGATCCCGAGACCCCGGGCGGCGAACTTCTCGGTTCTTCCCCCGGCGATACCTTTGTCTTCAAGACCGCCAACGTGAAAACCAAGATCAAGGCCCGCGTCGAACGCTTCGAACTTAGTGGTCACGCCGACCGCGAAGAACTCGTCCAGTTCGCGGTTCAGACCGAGGCCCGCAGCGTCGTCCTCACCCACGGTGATCCCGCCGCCCGCGCGTGGTTTATGGAACAGCTCAAGGCACAGATGCCGAACAGCACGATCATCGACCCCGTTCCGCTCCAGACCTACCAAGTTTAAAAAGTTGGGCGCGGCCTCAGTCCGCCCTTCTGCGCTCACGAGCGCGCCCACCAAAGGCAGACCAGCCGGTTTGCCTTTTTCTTTTCACGCCGTCACCTTCATCAACTCGCGTAGCCGCGCCGCCACAATCGGCCCACCCGCTACATAGACAATCCGGCCCATCTTGAGATTAAACGTCGTCATCGGCACCTGCTCGCCATTGAGAAAAGTCACCTCACCGCCCGCGGCCTGCACGAGTGGCATCGCCGCCGCGAGGTCCCATATCTTCACGTTAAAATCCACACACCCGTCGAACAGCCCCGCCGCCACGTAGGCGAGATGCAGCGTCGCACTGCCGAGCCCGCGGATCTTGAACTGCCCGAGAATGGCGTTCGCCGCCGGCAGCATCCCCGGCTCATACGGCCGATGAAAGCCCACGATACTCTCCTTGTGCGGCGCCACGTTGAGCACTTTCACCTCGCGCTCACCGTCGCGCATCCCGAATCCCGGCCCGCCGTGCATCAGCACGCGCCGACTCAAGTCATAGACGACGCCATACACCGGCACGCCGCTTTCGCACAACGCGAGCGAGATCGCGCAATAGGGAATCCCGAGCGCGAAATTATTGGTCCCGTCAATCGGATCGAGCACCCACGAAAACCTCGCCGTCACCGGAATCGGTGCGTCCGTCTCCGCCAGCTCCTCGCTGAAATATTGATCGCTCGGAAACTGTGCGCCCAACTCGCGGAAAATATTCTCCGAGATCGCCACATCGACCGCCGTTACTCGCGTGCCGTCACTTTTCCAGCGACTCTCCGCGCGGCCAAATTCCCGGTGGAGCAATTCCGTCTGCGCCATCACCGCACATTTCGCCGCCTCGATCCGATTCAAGAGTTCGTCGTTTGCCATGCCTGCGATGCAACCGCCGCCGTTCACGAACGCCAATTTCTTTCGCGCGAATCCTATTCGTAATCGTAGAGCTTCGGATCGCGCGCTGCCGGCCCACGCAACGCCTTGAGGCGTGCCCGCGCTTCCCGCGGCTCCTTCGCCTTAGCGCCCTCTGCGCCGGGGCCCATATCTCCATCCGGTCCTTCACCTGCGCTACCGTCCAGCCGCTCTTCCAGCGAATCCGGATCGGCGCCTTCCTCAAGCTTCCGCACGACTTCTTCCATCTCGCCGTCGATTTTTTCGCCAGTCATCTCCGCCATCCGCCGCATCATCCGGCCCATCGCGCGCGGATCGTTTTCATCCACGTTGGTGAATTCTTTCTCCATCGCGCCCATCGCCGCTTCCATTCGCGCGTCGTCCACGCCGTCGTCGCCGGCCGCGACCGACGCGGGTGGAGATGCGTCATCGCCTTTCTTTCCGCCGCTGGTCACGGCGAAGGCCGAGACCATTTTCTGCATCCTGTATTTCGCATTATCCGGACACTTCGGCACCGTGGTCCCCTGCGCCAGCGTCTTGGCGTAGAACTGATACACGGTGTGGTTGTTTGGGCAGTAATACTCGTAGATCGGCATGCTCCCGTTAGGTAATCCGCTCCGCCGCATTCGCAAGCCCACCGTGCCGACGCGCGCTCAATGGTCCGTGTTTGCGCCGAGCTGATGCCCCCGCGACACGGTGGAGACCTTCCCGCCAAGGTTCAGTTTGTCCAGCACGGCCGCGAGCTTGCGCCGCTTCTCATCTGTTTGCGTAAACATCTCCAACTGCGCACCACCCTCCCCCACTCCTGAAAAACGCACGCTCACCAGCCGCAATTTCTTCCGCTGAGTCCACGCCTCGCGCAGCAGCGGCCCCACAATGGGATAAAACGGCGCCTCCAAGTCCGTCGCGTCCTTCAGGCTCCGCCCGTGGGTCGTCTGCGTGAAATCACCATAGCGCACTTTTACCGTGATGGTCTTCACCCGCTTACCGTCGCTCCGCACTTTCGTCATCAGTTCATCGACCATCCGTTTCGCGACTTGCTCAATCGTCTCAAAATCCCCCACGTCCTCGAAAAACGTTTCCTGCTGCGAGTAGCTCTTAGCGCCTTCATCCGCCGTCTCCACTGGCCGGTCATCTTTTCCTTCGGCCATGGTTAGCAGCTCCGCCCAACCACCGCCGAGCGCAGCTTTCAATTGATCCTCGTTCCGCTCGTGCAAGTCCCCGATAATTTGAAGCCCGCGTCCATTCAAAACCGCCTCCGTCTTAGCGCCGATTCCCGGCAGTTTTCCCAGCGACAACGGTGCGAGAAACGCCCGCTCGGCGCCGGGCGCCACCACCACAAAGCCCCGCGGTTTCCGCAGCTTGCTCGCGATCTGCGCCACCATCTTGTTCGCCGCGATGCCCATCGAAACGGTGATCTGCAGTTCGGCCCAAATCTTCTGCTGCAATCCGCGCACCGCCGCCTCGACTGCCGCCATCGTCTTCAGCCCGCACGGCCCGAGATCGAGATAACCTTCGTCGATGGAGTTGCGCTGCACAAGTGGCGTCAGGGTCTCACAGATGTCGAACATCTGGTGCGACACCTTTCCGTAGAGCCCGCTCGTATGCGGGATCATGACGAGGTCTGGACACACCTGTCGCGCCCGCGAGGTTGGCATCGGTGTATAAACCCCGCATGCTCGCGCCTCGTAGCTCGCCGAGGAAATGATCCCGCGCTGTGTCCCGCCCACCGCGCATTTCTTGCCGCGCAGCGAGGGATCGCGCGCCTGCTCGCACGCGACGAAAAACGCGTCGGCGTCGAGATGAACAATGAGTGGTGGCAGCGCGCCCATGCGGCACGATGACGGGCAAAGCCCCGCTTCCGCCAGGCGAATTCCGCCGCCGCCGCGCGCTAAACGCTGCGCCAGCTGCGCGCCCTTGAATCCGACCTTCCTCGCAATGGGTTCCCGCAGCGGTTGCGCCGCCACCTCCGCCGATACGACCACGATCTGGCTGCCCTCGCACACCGCGACGCACACGTGCAGCCCGTCGCCGTCATCAGGCTGCTTCGACGTATAAAGCAACACCGTCTGCGACTTCTCCATCACGCCCACCGCAAGCACCCAGCCGCGCGACGCCATGATTTCATCCGCCCGCGCCATCAAGGCCGCGCCATCGCGCACCTTCGTGCCGTGCGGGATTTGATAAACTCCCACACAGGCCCGCCGAGCCGCCTTCAATGCCAGCCGCGCCTCGTCCGGCACCTGCGGCACGAAGGCCAATATGGTTCGCGCGGCCAGCATCCACGCCGGCCCAACATCTAACTGCACCACCGTCTTCGAGCGGACACCGGTCGCCGCGAACATCGCCTTGCGCAACGCCGCGGTCTCGCGGTTCAACGTGAGCAGGTTCACCGCCACGATCACAAGCGCGAGCGCGCTCACGCCCATAAGTCCGAGCATCCAGAGTAAAACAAGCCGCAATGTGGACCGTGGCTTCACCGTCGAGATTTCAGGGTTCATGGTGCGCAAGGGTTGAGAATTTTAACGCGAGTTTGCCGACGCGGCCTCAGCTCTTCTCCGCCGTCGTGTCCGCCTTCTGCCGCTCTTTGATCAGATTGCGCAGCGGCTTGATGTTGAACTGCGCGCCTATACTGGCGAGTTGCTCGGCGCGGATGTCGCCAACGATGTTTACAGACACCGCCTGCTTCTTGCCCTCGATCACGGTAATCACGGTGCCCGTGATCACGTCGTCACTCGTTTGTTGGATGAAGACCATCACGTCTTCACCTTTCTTGGAGCCGCGCACGCCCACCGTCTTTTGCCAGCCGGCCACCTCAAGCTGGCGCGCACCGCCGCGATCTTGGCGAGGGCGTCGGCGCGGTTGGAGTCGTCGAGCGCGACCACGTTCACCCGCACCTGCTGGATTTTATGGAGCAGCTCCGCAGCTTCGGGCTCCTGCTTCCCCGCGAGCTTCGCGGCGAACCGCAACAGGCTTGGGTTGATGTCCACTTCGACGACTTCACCGGTGGCCGCCGGGATAAAATTTTTGAAATCCACGTGCCCGCTGGCGGCTGGGGGCGACGCGGCGGCGAAAGACGAGACACCGCACAAAGCGCCCGCAAGCGCGAGGGAGAGACGAATCGATTTTTTCACGAAAGCGGAGCAACGAGGTTGATCGTAAGCGACGACCGGCCCGCGCCGCTTCACCTACCGACACCCCGCAGCTGCCCACGAAGTTGCGGAAATCTTCAGCCCCGCTCAAAGCGGCTTCAGGCCCGCCTCGATCACCTTGCGCCGGCCTTCGAGAAACGGCGGCAGCGCGAGTCGCTCGCCCAGGGTCTCCATCGGCTCGTCCACCGCAAATCCCGGCCCGTCCGTCGCGATCTCGAACAGGATTCCACCCGGCTCGCGGAAATACAGGCTGCGGAAATAATACCGGTCCACCGGCCCGCTCGACTGCAGCCCGGATTCCTCCAATCGCTTTTCCCACGCGAGGTATTCCCCGGTGTTCGGCGTGCGCAGCGCCACGTGATGCACCCCACCCGCGCCTTGCCGGGCGGGCGGTAAACCCGGCTCGACGGCCACGTGCAGCTCCGCCGCCGCCCCGCCCTCGCCCATCTCGTAAACATGCACCGCCGTCGCGCCCGGCCGCGCATATTCACGCACGCGTTTCATCTTGAGCGCGCTCGTCAGCACGCGGTCCGTGCCGTCGAGCTTCGGCACGCTCAGCGTGATCGGACCCAGCCCGCGGATCTGATGCTCCGCCGGCACCGGGCTCCTTGCCCACGCGTGTGACTCACCTTTGCCGCCATCGACGATTAGGCTCAGCCGTTGCCCCTCCGGGTCTTCAAAATCCAGCGTGCCGCGCCCGTCGCGTTCTCCCACTTCGATGCCCGTCACGCCCGCCGCCACGAGGTGCTCGCGCCACCACGTGAGGCTCGCCGCATTCGCCACGCGCAGGCCCGTCCGCACGATGCTGTGCGTGCCGCGTCGCTCCGGCTGCGCCGGCCAGTCGAAGAACGTCAGGTCCGTGCCCGGCGTCGCCACGCCGTCCGCATAAAACAGATGATATGCCGACACGTCGTCCTGGTTGACTGACTTTTTCACGAGGCGCATTCCAAGCGTCTGCGTGTAGAACGCATGGTTCCCTCGCGCATTCGCCGTGATGGCCGTGAGGTGATGAATTCCAGTGAGCTGCATCTTCTTACCCTGCCCACAAACTCCGATTCGTCCAGTCGGCCTCAGCCCGCGTCGTCCGTCGCCGCCTCGGTCGCAGTCAACGCCTCATCTTCGCCCATGCCCGCGATGGGCCGCACCGCCACCAGCCGCACCACCGCGCGATTCTCCGAACGCGACGCCGCCATCGAAACGCCGAACACCGACTCCCAATCGTTGTGCCCTTCCGCGTCCACGAGCGTCTGCCAAATCTCCATCTCTCCCACCGCCGCCGTCGCCACCACGCCCTCCGTCACGACCTCGCCAAAATGCATGTGCTTCGCCGCTCGCCCCTCGGGATCGAGCCGGAATCGCCCGCGCGCCTCGCCATACGCGATGAACGCCGCGCGGTCTTTCTCGTGCTCCTCCTCCCACGAAAGCCCGCGTTGCAACTGCGCGAAAATCTCTGCGCGCACGAGCCGCCGAAACGCCCCCGCATCGCGCGTCACGTCGAAGCTCGTCGGCCGCGCCGGCTTGTCCGCGCCGTCCGTTTCCATCGCTACCCACTCCGGATTTTTGAGCCGCTCCCATTCCTCCAGCAGGCTCCCATCCACCCCGCGGATCAGCTCGCGAAAATACACTTCCATCTCCGCCACTTCCTCCGTCTTCGCGCTATCCGGCACCGTCTGCGCGAGCACCTTCCACACCTGCGTGAGATGTCGCAGCAGCAGCCCTTCCATGCGCTCGAGCCCGTAGTCCTTCACGTAATCCGCAAACGACCGATACCCTTCAAACATCTCCCGCGCGATCGACTTCGGCCGCACGTTCTCGCCCTCCACCCACGGATGCGCCGCCGCGAACGCATTGAACGTATCGTATAAAAATTCCCGCAACGGCTTCACGTGCTCCACCTCCTCCAGCTTCGCGATCCGTTCGTCATACTCTACGCCCGCCGCCTTCATCTCCGCCATCTTCTCCGTCTTCAACCGGTCCACCTGCCGCCGCAAAATCGCCTCGGGGTCCTCCACGATCGCTTCGCACAACGTCAGCACGTCAAACGGATAGTCCGCCGACTCCCGGTTCAGCAGCGGCAGCGTGTCCAAGAGATACAGCGACAGCGCCTGGTGCAGCGAAAAGTCATCCTGCAACTCCACGTTCACCCTGAGTTTTCCCCGCGAAAGGTGGGGCCGGCTCTCCGAGCCGGCCTGCGTTCCATCCTCCTTCACACCTCCCACTTCACGCCCAACTTCCAACTCAGGCCCACCTTCCAACTCAGGCCGCTGCGGAGAGACGGCCCCACCCCGCGGAATGATTTCCACGATCTTCCGGTCGATCAGCGCGCGAAACAACTGCCACGCCCGGTCGCGCAGCGCCTTTTTCCGGTTCGCCGACTCATGCGAATCGCCAATCAGCCGCTGCATCGCCCGACACCCGTCGCCGTCGCGACCGAGCATGAGTAGCATCATCCCGTGCGACACTGCGAAGCGCGAGGTCAGCCCTTCCGGCGGCGCCGTCTGCAACCGCTCAAACGTCTTCGCGTCCCAGCCCACCGCGCCCTCGGGCGCCCGCGCCTTCACGAGCTTCCGCAGCTTCTGCGGATTCCCCGCCAGCTTTTCCTCCGCCCGCTTGTTCTCGATGATGTGTGCCGGCGCCTGCGCGATCACGTAACCGCGATCATCGAAGCCCGCGCGCCCCGCCCGCCCCGCGATCTGCCGAAAATCCCGCACCGCCAGCACCGCCGCCCGCTTGCCGTCATATTTCCACAGCTGCGTGAACAGCACCGTGCGGATCGGCACGTTGATGCCGACGCCGAGCGTATCCGTGCCGCAGATCACTTTGAGCAGTCCTTTTTGCGCGAGCTGCTCCACGAGGATTTTATATTTCGGCAACAACCCCGCGTGGTGCACGCCCACGCCGTGCCGCAGCCAGCGTTTCACTTCCTTGCCATACGGACTGTTGAACTTCACCCGCTCCAGCTCCGTCGCGATCGCCGCCTTCTCCTCGCGCGAACACACATCCAAGCTCATCAGATCCTGCGCCGCCTCCGCCGCATCGCGCTGGGTAAAATGCACGAGATACACCGGCGCCCGTTTCTGGATCAGCACCTCCGCCACGCGCTCGGTCAGAGGCGTCTCCGAATACTCAAAGCTCAATGGCACCGGTCGCCGCTCGCTCCGCACCGTCAGACTTCCCACGCCCGTCACCCGTGTCAGCTCCCGCTCGAAAAACTCCGTCACGCCCAGCGTGGCTGACATCAGCAAAAACCGCGCGCCCGGCAGCGTGAGCAGCGGCACCTGCCACGCCGTCCCGCGGTCCGCATCCGAGTAATAGTGAAATTCGTCCATGATCACGGCCTTCACCGCCGCCGCCCGCGCCCCTCCACCGAGCGCGATGTTCGCCAAAATCTCCGCCGTGCAGCACAGCACGGGCGCATCGAGGTTCACACTCGCATCGCCCGTCATCATGCCGACGTTCTCCGGTCCGAAGTCGCGGCACAGCGCCAAAAATTTTTCATTCACGAGCGCCTTGATCGGGCACGTATAAACCGATCGCTCGCCCGCGCATAGAGCTTTGAAATGCAGCGCCGCCGCCACCAGCGACTTTCCGGAGCCCGTCGGCGTCGCGAGGATCACATTTTTCCCGTCGAAAAGCTCGAGGATCGCCTCCTCCTGCTCCGGATAAAGCGTCAGCCCCTTCGCCGCCGCCACCGCTAGAAATTTGTCCATGACCGCGTCCACCGTTGGCCTGCCCGCCAACGGCGCGAGCGGAGGTGTCGGCGGAGTCATCTCCGCACAACGCCCGCTCTCACCCCACAAGACAAGCCCGCGCCGCGATCTCAGTTCGCCGGCGCCGACTCCGCAGCTTTCCGCAATGTCCCTAACGCCCCGCGCAACTCCGCCGCCCACGCCGACACCGCCACGATGCCCGCCGCGTCGAGACCTTTGCCGAGCAGTGGCAGCGTCACACCCGCCGCCTCGCACGGCTTCGCATCCATCGTGCGAACGATTTCCGCGAGCGACGCCTGCGCGAGGGTGGCGCGCGGCGATGCATTCCACAGCGCCACCGGTTTCGCGCTCAGCTCGCCGCTGCTCACCGCCCGATCGAGCGCATTCTTCAGCGCGCCCGGCACACCATGCGCGTATTCCGGACTCGAGATCAAAATCGCCCCCGCCGCGCGCAACTCCTCACGCCACGCCTGCACGACCGACGGCTCGGCGCCATCGAGGTCCGAATTAAAATGCGGCAGCGCGCCCACGGTTTCTGTCAGCACCACCTCCATGCCGTCCGGCGCGACGAGCGCCGCCGCTTGCAACAGCGCCATGTTCGACGACACGCGCCGCAGGCTCCCCGAGATCGCCAAAACGCGCAGTTTCATCACGCCTCTTTCGTTGGCACCACGGATGGCTCCGCCCCGATCCGCTCCACCCCGCACACCTCCACGCGATCTTCCGACCGCGCGCGCCAGCGCAGATTCCAGCCCGCGAGGTTCATCCCGTAAATCCGCTCCGGGTCCTGCTGGTAGGCCGGCTGGTGATCGTGCTGCAACAGATGCCGGATCATCGCCAGCGTCTGCGCGCCTTCGCCCGGAGTCTCACGTAAAATTTTCTCCGCCAGCTCCGGCGCGATCACGACCGCCTCCTCCGCGCGCGCGGGCGGCGCGGCCTGCGCCCAGTTCGCCTGTGCGCCCGCCGGCGCCTCGCACCACGGCAGATACGGCTTCACATCAAAGACTGGCGTGCCGTCCACCGCATCGATACCCGCCACGCGCAACGCCAGCGTCGGCGCCGTCTCGATCGCAAGCAGCCGCACCAGGCTCAGCCCGAGTCCGTTCGGCCGATTCGGCGCGCGCGAGGCGAAGACGCCCACGCGCTCGTTGCCGCCCAGCCGCGGCGGCCGCACTGTCGCCGTGCCCGCCCACGCCTGGTTGTGGTGAAACTGCGTGATCAGCCACACGTGCGAAAACGCCTCCAGCCCGCGCACGAATTCCTCCCGCGCAAACTCCGGTGCGAACACCACCCGCCCCTCCACCTCCGGCACCAGCCCGCTCTGCCGCGGCACGCCAAATTTCTCCATAAACGGCGTGCGCAGCACCGCCACCGGCCGCAGCACCAGCGGTTGATTCATTTCGTTGGCAGACATCGCGCGCACTCATGCAGACCCGCCCGCTCAACCGCAACCCTCCGTCTCATCTCATAGGCCGCGAGCCCGCGTTCCGACCTCCCCGTTCCGTCACTCCGCCATTCCGCAATCCCCATCCCGCAATCCGCAATCTCCATACCCTCGCCTTTTCGCTTTCACCCTTCCCCCCCTCGCCCCTCGCCCTTCAACCTCTCGCCACTCGATGAGTCGCCTCACCTGCTACCGCTGCTTCTGGCCCCAAGCCCTCTGCTGGTGTGCCTCCATCACGCCGATGCCCACGCGCACGCGCTTCGTCTTCTTGATGCACCCGAAAGAATTCAAGCACGAGAAAGCCGGCACCGGCCGCCTCACCCACCTCTGCCTCGCCGACAGCGAGATCCACATGGGCCTCAACTTCGACACCCACGAGGCCGTTCAGGAGCTCATCGCCGATCCCGCCAACTTCCCCGTGCTCGTCTATCCGGGCCCCACCGCGCGCAACCTCACCACCGGCGCCCTCGCCCCCGCC
>JACMRG010000428.1 GCA_014376585.1 Opitutaceae bacterium
CCTTCTCCGCCACGGTGTCCCTGTCTTGCGTCCTCATCTGCCTCAAATACTGAACTTCTTTTCAAAGACACGGCCTAGGTAGCGTCGGGGCCTCCGGACCCGATGAGGTTGGTCGGCGGCTTCACTCTCAGCCGCGCCGAAGGCCCGGCTTTACCCGAATTCATCCAAAGTCTAAAAATTAAATGACGTTGGTATTAGCCCTCTGCCCGCGCCTTCGCGTCGGCTTCGATCAGCTTGATCAGGCCGTCCAGTGTGGCGCGGACCTTCGCCTTCACGGCGGGCAGCTCCGCGGCGCTCGCGACTTTCTCATTGGCGAAAAGGTAGAACTTCATCTTCGGCTCCGTGCCGGAGCCACGCGCCGCGAAACTGTAGCCGTTGGCGAGGGAAACGAGGTAGAGATCCTGTTTCGGGATCAGTTCGCCGTCGGCGTCGTAAATATCCTCGCGGCCAAAATCCTGAAACTTTGCCACGGCCACGTCGCCAAACATTTTCGGCGGACTGGCGCGATAGGTGTCGAGGATGCGCTTGATCTTCGCGTTGCCGCTCGCGCCCTCGTAGTAGAGGTTAATGACGCCTTCGAGGTAGAAGCCACAGCGCAGGAATATTTCGTCGAGATATTCCGGCACTGTCAGCCCGCGGCTCTTCACCCACGCGCACAGTTCGGCGAACATGAGACACGCGGCGTTGCCGTCTTTGTCGCGAAGGAAGTCGTTGGGCAAATAGCCGTAGCTCTCCTCGGTTCCGAATGCGTAGAACGTGCTGTGCTGCATGAGCAGCCTGGCCCGCTCGGCGAGTGGCGTGGTTTCGTAGTTAAAATCCGGCGCCTGCGTGGCGCGGAGTTTGTTTTCGTAGCCGCGCATTTTGGCGGCGATCCACTTGAACCCCGTGAGCGTGTTGATGACCTTCACCCCGTGCGCCCGGCCGATCGCATCCTGGAGTTGCGTCGTAACGAAGGTCTTTACGAGGCAGGCGCGGTCGGAGCCGGCGGTGGGAATCCAACCGAGTTCCTTATATTTGGTGAGGCGATAGTCGGCGAGCAGCGCGCCGATCTGATTGCCCGATAGCAGCTCCATCTTGCCGGCGCGGTCGCGCACCGCGACGCCCATGCGATCAGCATCGGGATCCGTGGCGAGGACGACATCACACGACTCACGTTCGGCGAGCGCGACGGCGAGCGCGAGGGCGGCGGCGTTTTCCGGATTGGGCGATTTCACGGTCGGGAAATTCGCGTCGAAGGTCAGTTGTTCCTTGACGGGATGCACCTCGCAGCCGGCCTGAGTGAGAAGCGGAATGGAGTGCACCGATCCGGTCGCATGAATGTTGGTGAACGCAATTTTGAGCCTCGTCTTCCTCAAAACACTCGGGTCGATCACGGCCTGCGCGGCGACTTTCACGTAAGCGTCATCGGCGTCGCGGTCGAGCGTGGTGACTCCGGAGAGGTCCATGGAGAGAAACGCGCCGAGTTCGGCGAGCGGCACGGCGTTAACTTCCGCAACGATACCGGTGTCGTGCGGCGGCACCACCTGGGCGCCGTCGTCGAAGTAGGCCTTAAAGCCGTTATCGTGGGGCGGATTGTGGCTCGCCGTGATGACGACGCCGGCGTGGGCCTTCAGCCAGCGCACACTATAGCTTAACTGCGGCGTGGGGCGCGGACCGTCGAAGATGAACGCCTCTCCGCCGAGCTTTGTCCACGTCGAGGCGGCGAGCTCGCAAAAATGCCGCGAGAAATGGCGCACGTCGTAGGCGATCACCAGCCGCGGTTTCGCAGTGATGCCTTGCCCACCGAGATATTTTTTTGTGTAGCGAAAAAGCCCGATCACGGCGCGAGAAAGCGTGAAATCGTTGAGCAGATTGCTACCGATGGCGGCGTGCTCGGGAGAGCCGGCCGCGCTCAACGCGCCCGTTTCCGTGGGTGCGGTGACCACGCCGATGGTGCGTCCGCGCATGCCGCCGGTGCCAAACTCGAGGTAGCGATAAAAGCGGTCGTTAAGTTCGCCCCACGCTGACATCTCAACGAGTTCGTCGATGCTGGCCTCAGCCCAACTCGGCAAACCGGCGGCGAGGAAGGCGGCGATATTTTCCGCCGTGCTGGGCATAAGTTGGCCAGCAGCGACGGCGGCCTGAATTTTGGCGAGCGTGGTCATGGGTCCTTTTGAAAGAAGAGGGTGAAAATCTCAGGAAAGGATCAGACCGTCGGTCAGCGCCGGTCGCGGGATCAGCCGGCTCCAACTGTCGGCAAACGAGTCTTCGTCGTAGCCGAACGAGGGCGCGACCTCCAAGTTGATGGCGGGCAGGCCGGTGGCGTCGGTCGCGAGTGCGGCGCCGTGGGCATTGAGCCAGCGGGCGAACTGGCGGCGCTGATCATCGCGACTCGTCTGCGGCGAATCGAGGCCGTCGGCATTTTTCACCGGCGAGAAGTCGTCGGCGCGGTTCGTTTCAATCACGAGTGGGTTCTGGGCGAACGGCAGCGCGTCGAACACGAACATTTCGAATTTAACGCCGTTGGCTTTTGCCGGTTTCACGGCGGCGCCCGCGGCGTCGATGGTCGGAATCTTTTTATCTGCGCGGTGGAACGAGAGCGTCGCACCGTCGCCGCCCAACGCCATCCGTCGGATGAATTCGCGATCAAGGAGGTGAATCGCGATGCTGCCCGCCACGTAGCGGAGCTGACCCTTTGCGTCAGTCTCGCGCTGCGTCTCCAGCGGAAGATCGGAGTATTCGACGACGACGATCTTGCCGGCTTGGGCGCAGAAAACGCCTACTTTCTCCTCGGGATAAGCCTTCGGGACCATTTTGCTGGTCATCTCCGAACCGCGCAGGAGATGCCAGCCGATGAAGGCCGGATCGATGGCGCGCACGAGCGGGTTATCGACCTGAAAATAACTGAGCGTATCGATGCCCTCGCGCTGCATGAGATCGAGCGCGCCGCTGCGCTCGAGCGCCCGCAGCGAACCGCCGTGGCCATCCGGGGAGAGCGCGAGCGAGCCCCTGGTCTCCAATAGAATCTTGCCATTGAAATCCACCGCCGGCATCCGGCCTTGGCGGAAAAAATGCACCCGGCCCGCGTCGATCCCAAAGAAGTTGTGCTCCTTGAAAAATGCCTCGGTCGCCACGTGGTTCTGGTGGCTGGTCATGATGAACCAGTGCAACGGCCGGCCGTAGCGCTTGCCGGCCGCGAGGGGTTTTTCGGCGAAAACTTGAAAGAGCGTTTTCTTCGTGACCGGCGTCACGGGAAACGTGCCTTTGGGGCCGTCGTAGCCGAGACGCGTCCCCTGACCGCCCGCGACGGTGAAAGCCGCCACGCGACCGTCGCGCAGCGCGACCTCACCTGCATGCTTGGCCTCCTGCCACGCCGCCGCATCGCCGCCGTGCGCGACCAGCGGTTCGAAGGGCGCGGGTGCCAGGCCCCCGAGATTCACGCCGGCCGCCGCGCCACCCGCCGCGACCAGCGTGCGGTTGAGCCGCTCGACTTCCCCCAAATCAATTTCACCCGCTTCCGCGAGCAGGCTGGCCTGCACGTCGGGCGGGAGCTGGTCGAAGAAGGCAAAAACCTGCGCCTGACCGGCGTTTTGAAACTGGGCGATAAGTGGATGAAGGAGCGCCATACGGATGATTGAGCCAAGAAAAGGAATCTAGTTCTCCGAGAAGCGGAATTTAAATTCATTGGGCGCGGTATAGCCCAGTTTGCTCCGGATGACTTTCTCGAGGTAGGCCGGGTCCGTGCGCATGCGTTCGAGGACTTGCTCCTGATATTTGAGCCGCGTCTCCGCTTCGGCGACCCGGCGCTTGTTCTCGGCCTGAATCGCCGTCAGCCGGGTGTATTCGGCGCGCGCATCGAGAAAAAACAACCCGCCGGCCACGCCGATGCCCACGATCAACGCGAGATAAAGATAGAGGATGCAGTGGCGCAGATTCACAAGGGCAAGCGGGCGTGATGAAACGCGGCGCCCCACAGACGAGTAAAGGACATTTCAAATTTCCCGCCCGCACGGCGCGGAGTGAATTTAACGTGCCTTTTCACCGGGGCCCGCTAGCTCGTGAGGCTGCATGTATCTGCGTTTTTACGGGTTCAAGGAGATGCCGTTCAACATCACCCCCGATCCCCGTTTTCTTTACCTTTCGCCCACGCACCAAGAGGCGCTTCAACACCTAAAATTCGGCGTGCAGGAAAAGAAGGGCTTCATTGCTCTCATCGGCGAAGTGGGCTGCGGCAAGACCACCATCTGCCGCCGTTTCCTGAACGAGCTCGACCCCGCGCACTACGACACCGCGCTGATTTTGAATCCCCGCGTCACCGAAACGCAGATGCTGAAGGCGATCCTTACCGAACTCGGCGAAACCAAGCTTGCCCGCAGCCAGTCAGACCTCGTCGCGCAGATGAACCGCGTGCTCCTTGATCGCATCAACCGCGGCCGCGACATCGTCCTCATCATCGACGAAGCTCAGAATCTTTCCTTCGAGGTGCTCGAACAAATCCGCCTCCTCTCCAACTTGGAGACGGACAAGCAGAAGCTCCTCCAAATCGTCCTGATGGGCCAGCCCGAGTTGAAAACCATGCTGGCGCGCGAGGAATTGCGGCAACTCCGGCAGCGAATTTTGGTCCACTACGAGCTGCATCCGCTTTCGCTCCCCGACATGCGACATTACATCCAACACCGCCTTACCCTGGCCGGTGGCAGCGGCCGGCCGACGTTCACCCCGTGGGCGCTGCGCGCCATGCACCGCTATTCGAAAGGCATCCCGCGGGTCGTAAACAATCTCTGCGACAAATCCCTGCTCGCCGCGTTCATCGGGGAAGCCGACGAGGTGAACTACTGGCACGTCCGCCGCGCCATCCGCGACCTGTCCTATTTGACCGACTGACGCCCACGCCCATGAGCCTCATCAACGAAGCCCTCAAAAAGGCCCAGCGTCAGCGCAACGAAGAACAGGCCGATCTCATCGCCCCTATGCCCGGCGGCGGCGGAAGCGGTGCCCCCTTGGTGAAGCGCACCTCGGCTCGCTCGACGCAATCCATCATGCTCTTGGCGACCGGGGGCATCGCCCTGTTTGTCGTCTGCGTGGTAGTATCGGTGATCTGGATCAATCGGCCCGCGCCGCGGAAACCGATGGCGATCAAGTCATCCGCCACCAAGAGCAGCGTCCCGGCCCCCGCTCCCGCAATAATCGTCGTCCCATTGCCTTCGCCCGCGTCCGGTGTGTCGAAGACAATCGAACCCATCGCGGTCCCTGTGGCCGGCCGGGCCCCCGCG
>JACMRG010000429.1 GCA_014376585.1 Opitutaceae bacterium
CGGTGTTGAGGGTGTGGCCGTCGCCGACGGCGCCGTAGTCGGCGAGGTTGGACGTGCGGTCGGGGATGTTCGGCAGCGCGGGGCGGAGGTTTTCGATGGGGGAAACGTCGACGGTCGCAGCGGCGAAGCCAGGCGGGAGGGCGATGATGAAGGGAAGAGCCAGGACGAAAAGTGGGGCGGCTTTCATTGGGGTTTTATGTGGAATTCAGGAAACCATGATCGCGGAAACGCGAAGGGCCGAAAGGACAAGGGGTGGCTGAAAACTACGAAACCCGCCGCGCAGGTCGAGATGGCAGGGCAGGTTTCGAGAAATGGGCGCGTTCGGTGCCGCCCACCATGGAAGTGGCGGCAGGTTGCGCACGTGGCCGCAGTTTTTGCGGCGGGGGGGCGGGACACCAAATGCAGGGTCCGCAACGCATATTTGCGGAGGTGGGTTTGTGTTTTCGGCTCGGCCTGCCTAGTCTAGTCTCCGGGGAAGACGCACTCGTCGCTGCGGGCCAACCTTTTATTTAACACAGCTGCATTATGGAATTCAGAAAATTGGGCGGGGCGGGTTTTAAAGTGCCGGTGCTGAGTCTGGGGACGGGCACGTTTGGCGGGGGCGGGGAATTTTTTAAGGAGTGGGGCAGCACGGGTGCCGCGGAGGCGACGCGGCTCGTGGACGTCTGCTTGGAGGCAGGGCTCAACCTGTTTGACTCGGCGGACGTTTACTCGGCGGGGCAGGCGGAGGAAGTGCTGGGCGCGGCGATCAAGGGCCGGCGGGATCAGGTGATCGTGTCCACCAAGGCGACGTTTCGGCATGGCGAAGGTCCGAACGACGTGGGCTCGTCGCGGTTTAACCTGACGCGGGCCGTGGAGAAGGCGTTGCGACGGTTGGGCACGGACTATATCGACCTTTTTCAACCGCACGGGTTTGACGCGCAGACGCCGATCGAGGAAGTGCTCGGCACGCTCGACGAGCTCGTGCGCGCGGGAAAGATACGTTACATCGGCTGCTCGAATTTCTCGGGCTGGCATCTCATGAAATCGTTGTCGGCGTCGGAGCGGCATGGTTGGTCGCGCTACGTGGCGCACCAGGCGTATTACTCGCTACTCGGGCGCGAATATGAGTGGGAGCTGATGCCGCTGGCGCTCGATCAGGGTGTGGGCGCGGTGGTGTGGAGCCCGCTGGGCTGGGGGCGGTTGACGGGGAAGTTGCGGCGCGGGCAGCCCTTGCCGGAGAAGAGCCGACTGCAAAGCGAACTCGTGGTGAAGAACGGGCCGCAGGTCGGGGATGAGTTGCTCTTCCGCGTGGTCGATGCGCTCGACGTCGTGGCAGCGGAGACGGGCAAGACCGTGCCGCAGATCGCGCTGAACTGGGTGCTACAACGGCCGAGTGTGGCGACGGTGATCATCGGTGCGCGCAACGAGGCGCAGCTGCGGGAGAATCTCGGCGCGGTGGGTTGGGCGCTGACGGCGGCGCAGATCGCGCAGCTTGACGCGGCGAGCGCGGTGCCGTTGACGTATCCGTATTGGCACCAGCGCGGATTCGAAGAGCGCAATCCAAAGCCGGTGTGAGCGGCGGTGGCCCGAGGCGGGCGGATGAGGAAAGGGAATCTGGAACTCAGGAAATCAGGACTGGAAGCCCCGCGGGAAACCCGACGGGAGGGCGCGCACGGCCGCCTTGCCGTTCGGCGCGGGGGGGATTGAGTGCGGCGTATGGCCAAAGAACCTCTGTTGAAAAAACCACTGCTCGACGGCATCCGCGCGATCGCGGTGTTTGAGGCGGCGAAGGGGTTGCTGGTGCTTTCGGCAGGCCTGGGACTGCTCAACCTCCTGCACCGTGACGTGCAGGCGGCGGCCGAGCGGTTGGTGCGATTCAGCCATCTGAATCCGGCGAGCAAGTATCCGCAGATTTTCTTGGATGCGGCGGCGCAAACGACCGACGCGCGGCTGTGGTGGCTGGCGGCGGGGGCGGGCGCCTACGCGATGGTGAGGTTTTTTGAGGCGTATGGACTGTGGCGCGGCCGGGCGTGGGCGGAGTGGCTGGCACTCGTGGCGGGGGGACTCTACGTGCCGGTGGAGCTCTATCACATCTGGCACCGTTTCACTTGGCTCAAGGTGGGCTTGCTCGGGGCGAACCTCGCGGTTGTCGCCTACATGGCGTATGCGCTGATGCATCGAAAGCAGCAGCGGCAGGAGTTGGAGAAGGCGTAGCGCGCGTGACGCGGTAGGACGGAAGGGCCGCGCTGGCTTCGCGCGACCCGGCGACTTTTGCGGCGAATCTGCGGGCGGCGGGGTTTTCGTCGGGCGCGGTGCGCGGCGCGGTTTACGCGCTTTTGCGGGATTTACAGACGGCGGACCGGGACAAGGTGGGGGGTTGATCCCGATCGAGCCTTGTTGGAAAAGTCGTTCGAGCCGTGAGGCCAACATGGCCTACAGTAAGGAAATTACCCGGCGATGGTTCGAGCGGGATCGCGTGATGCGCGGCATTTTTCGGGAGGAGCAGCAGGCGTTTGAACTTAAAATGCAGGCACGTTTCGGGCCGATCTCGGCGGTCAGCATGGAATAGATTTCCGCGCTCAATCAGGACGATGCGGAGGTGCGGATGCAGACAGCGCAGTCCCGATCCGGCATGCGCATGCCGTGGAGCGGCGAGCAGATCAACTACGTCGATCAGGAAAAAGCCAGAGACATGACGGCCTTTCTCAGCCCACGAGAGACACTGCTCGGCGACAGGCGCTATCTGGAATACGCGGGGGCGCAGGACACGGGTTACCGCGCTGCGGTGGGAATCGCTTCACATGTTAATTTACCGTCGACCGCCGCGGCGGAAGCCTACGCGGCGCAAGAGGCGCTGGAGCTGGGGGCTCGGAAATTGACGCGCGCGGACAAGACGGTCGTAGCGGCCCAGGCGAGCGCGTTGCTGGCCGAGGCGAACGCGCAATTCGTGAAGCTGCTCGGCGTGGCAGGAGCGGACGCTTACAAAAAGAGCGGCGGTTTTTGGATGCGAGGCGTTGAGTAAATCGCGACATCAATCAACGGGGGGAAAAGCCGTCGGGTGAGTGAGAGCGACTCACTTGATCAAGTGGCCGGGGCTGCCGGCTGCTTCCGAGAAACTCAGGCCAGCCAGGTTTTGAGGACGGCGAGGTCTTTCTTGAAGTGGGCAGTCATGGTCGCGGTGTCGCCGAGCTCGTATTCGTGATGCTGGCAGATGGGGCCGGCGTAGGCGGATTTTTTCAGCTCGGTGAAGAATTCCCGGTTGACCATGCCCTCGCCGAGATTGCACCACGACTCGGCCCAGACGCCCTTGGCGTTTTTTTTCCAGAGGAAATCCTTCACGAAGACCGCGGTGTAGAACGGCGCGATAAGCTTGGCCTCGATGGGCCAGGAAAGGCCGCCCTCGATGGTGGCGTGGCCGATGTCGAAGCACATGCCCATGTGCGCGGGATCAAGGTCGCGGATGATGCTGAACACGTCCCACACGGGCGCACCGACATAGTTGCGGCCGGAGTGGTTCTGGAAACCGGCTTGGATGCCGAGGTCTTTGCAGGCGGCGGCGATGTCGCGGAGGGCGGGGGCGATTTCCTTGTGCTGATCGGCGGGGGATTGCTTGAGATCGTATTTATAAAAACCGAGGCGGATGCGCTTGATGCCGTTTTTGGCGACGGCGCGGAGGACGGTTTCGGTGTGTTTTTGAGAGACGCTGGTGATGTCGGTCGTCGCGATGTAGATGTCGCGGTTGCGCCGACGGAGCGCGGCGGCGAAGAGGGGGACTTCGTCGGCGGCGCGCTCGGGCTCGATCTGGCCTTTGGCGCGGAGAGGACACTCGATGCCGTCCCAGCCGATGGCGGCGACGAAGTCGGCGGTCTGCTCGGCGGTAAATTTTTGAAACGGTTTGGAGAACGCGATGATGGGGCTGCGGGACGGGGTGGGGTTGGTGGTGGGATTGGCGGCGGCGAAAGCGGCGCGGGACACGAGCGTGAGCGTGAGGGCGGCGGCGAGGGCGGAGTGGGCGAGGAAATCGCGGCGGGTGAGGGAGGGAGGGGTCATGCGTGGGGAAGTAGAAGGCGAAGCGTAAGGGAAGGGGAGAGTTCACCGCGAAACACACCAAAGACACAAAGTCGGATAGGCAGGATAGGCAGGATAGGCAGGATAGGAGGAGAGCCCACGGAACATACGGAATACACGGGAAATTCCCTAGATGGGAATTCGGGCGACGGAATTTTGCCCGCGAATTACGCGAATGGGCGCGAACGGCGGAAAATCAAATCGGCGGTGTCTGGATTCGCGTGGATTCGCATGATTCGAGGGCGGTTTGATTTTTGGATTATTTCGGAGGGAGCGGCAGGCCGCGGAGGTAGTGGTCGAACCAGTCGGCGAAGAGCGTGCGGTCGGCGGCGATGGTGGTCCAGGTTTTGCCGCCGTGCTCGGCGCCGGGGCGGGTGACGAGTTGGGCGGTGGCGCCGGCGGCGGTGGCGCGGGTCACGTAGAGTTGAGATTGCTGGATCGGCACGAGGGGATCGGCGTCGCCGTGGATGAGGAGCGCGGGGGCGGAGGTGGCGGTGA
>JACMRG010000430.1 GCA_014376585.1 Opitutaceae bacterium
CCCAGCCGCGGGCCGGATCGATGGCGTGCAACGCGTGTGCGCCGCGTGGGCCTTCCCGCGCGCGAGCTCTTACGCGATGAATCCTGCGCCGCCCACGCCCAGGCCCGCCGCTCCCGGCAAACGCGGCCCGAAGACCACGCTGGATGCCGCAGCCCTGCTTGCGCTGATCCGCGCGAATCTGGCGCGGAATCCAATAGGGAACAGTCGATGAACCGCCGGGGAGATTTTATGGAGCGATCGCGGTGGCCGTTTTCGGCGGCGGCAACGGCAACGGAAACCGCGACCGTAGTTCGCGCGCCACGAGTTCGTGGCCGGCGGGGTTCAGGTGAGTGTTCTGCAAGAGCAGGTCGTCGGGCTTCGTGCCGCCGGCCACGGCGCGTTCGAAGGCACCGAGACGGTCAACGAGTGCGACGTGATACTCTGCCGCGAGATCGCCGATGAGCTGCGCGTGGCGGCGAAGCGGATCGGCGGGATTGACGAGGTCGGCTTAAGCGTCGGGCGTGGGCGTGAGGAGGATTACCTCGGTGTCGGCGGCCATCGCCGCCTCGATCACCGTGCGCCGGGCGACTTTGGCGCGGGCCAATCCGATCTACGTCGGGTCGGAGCGACCGCACGGCGGTGGCGAAGCGCTTGGCGCCGGCCCCGGCGTGGGCTCCGCCGATGGCCGTTGGGATCATGCGGATGACCGCATTCGGATAGGGGTCGTTTAGCCCGAAGTGGAACAGGTGAGGATACGCGTCGAAGGGCGGACGATGCCCGCCGTCGTGTAACCGGCGGGCACGCTGTGGCCATGGTTGACGATGGTGAGGGTGTAGTTCTTGGGCTAGCGCGCAGCGGCCAGTTGAGCGGAGTCGCGCAGGTAATCGGCTGGTTCGGCGATGGTGAGGGAGGGGGCTGCGGCGGGAGCCCACGGGGCGGGTCCGCCCTCTTTGGCGCGCAGGAATTTCGCGTCGGTTTCGCGATACCAAGCGTGGAGGCGGTCGCGCATCGTCTTCACTCGCGCGGTTTCGGCGGTGGCGAGATCGTGCAACTCGCCGATGTCGTCGTGCAGGTTGTAGAGCACCACGGATCCGTTCTCGTAGTTTTCGATCAGCTTCCAGTCGCCCATCCGGACCGCGCCGCCGGGAAAGCCGCCTTGGTTGCCGTAATGCGGATAGTGCCAGAAGAGCGCGTCGCGGTCGGGGGGGATGCCGTCGCGCAGGAGCGGGAGTAAATTTTTTCCGTCAATCAGCAGTCCCGGCGGCACGGGCACGCCGGCGGCGGCGAGTGCCGTCGGAAAAATATCGGTGCTGATGATCGGCACCGCGCTGGTGGCGCCGGGGTGGGCGGCCCCGGGCAGCCGGATGATCCAGGGTTCGCGAATGCCGCCTTCGTAAACCCAACCCTTGCCGCCCCGGAGCGGCAGGTTGGAGGTGGGCGCGCCCTCGGCCGTCGAGAGACCGCCATTGTCGGATGTGAAAACTACGAGGGTGTTTTGGGCGAGGCCGAGTTCGTCGAGTTTCGCCAGGATGCGCCCCACGGCCGTGTCCATCTCCTCGACCATCGCCGCGTAGATGGCGTGGTTCTGCACGGCGCGAACCTGCCGGGTGCCTTTGACGGAGACGTAGTATTGGGGCTCTTCTACGAAGCGATCCGTCAGGCCGAGGCGTTTGGCTTTTGCGCGGTATTTCTCGATCAAGGCCGGACGGGCCTGCAGCGGCGTGTGCACGTCGTAGAAACTGTGCTGGAGAAAAAACGGTTCACCTTTGGCTTTGAAGTCGGCGAGCAGGCGGACGGTTTCGTTGGCGAGACGTTCGGTCAGGTGCTCCCCTTTCGGGCCGTCTTCGAGGCGGGGATTTCGGTAAGGGGAAAAATAGCTGGTGGGCCGGCCCATCGACCAGCCCCCGATGTTCACCTCGTAGCCCTGCGCCTCGGGCCAGTATATCGCTTCTTCGCCGAGGTGCCATTTGCCCACGAACGCGGTGCGATAGCCGTGCGGCCGGAGCGCCTCGGCCAGGGTGGTTTCCTTGAGTTCCATGTGGAGCGCGATCGGAGCCTCCCGAAAACTCTCGGCGCGCACTCCCGGCAGCCAGTTCGTGAGGCCAGCGCGCGTGGGATAGCGGCCGGTCTGCACGGCGTAGCGCGTGGGGCTGCACACGGGATTGGCCGCGTAGCCGTCGGTGAAACGCACGCCCTGGGCCGCGAGGCGGTCGAGGTTCGGCGTTTCATAAAACGACTTCGGGTTGTTCGCCCCGAGGTCGGTCCAGCCGTAATCATCGGCCAGGAGGACGACGATGTTCATCGGCTTGGGGGCCGGTGCGGCCTGCGCCGCGAGCGCTCCGATGCAGGCGAGAGCGAGATTTCTGAGGAGGGGGTGCTTCATGGCGCGAGGGTGCGGGACGGGAATTAGTAGTCCATCCGCAGCGAGAGGACGTAGTTCGTGCCGTTGCCGTAGGGATGGTTAAAATCGTTAATTTGCCGCTCGTTGAAAATATTTCTCACGTTCGTCTGGATGGTCCAACGATGGCCGAGCAGGCGGGTGTCATACGAGGCGAACAAATCCGTGATCGTGATTTCGGCGCGGTAGAGTTCCTGGGCGACACCGCGATAGAGCTTAGAGCGCCAGCGGTTGCCGCCACCGAAGGACAATCCTTTGAACACGCCCGTCTTCACGGAATAGCGCGTCCAGAGATTGATACTGTTCTTGGCGGTGCCCGCGAGCTGCAAGCCGGTCAGCACATTGTAGGCGTCGATGTAGGAGTAGCCGGCCACGATCTGCCAGCCGGGTCGCGGCGTAAGGGTGAAGTTCGTGTCGAAGCCCTGCGCGCGGGTCTTACCTTGGAGGATGAAATAGCCGACGCGCGCCGGATCGTCGAGGGCGGCAGGGTCGGCGATGGGAAGGTTCTTATTGTCGGTCTGGAAGACGGCCATGTTGCCGGAGAGTTTGTTGTTGAAGAGCTCGGCCTTGAAACCGGCATCCCAGCCGGAGGCATATTGGGGGGCGAAGCCGGTGCCGTCGGGGTTGACCTGGCTGTTGCCGAAGACGGACGTGCTGTAGTTGGCGTAGGCGGAGAGCCCTTCCGAGAGACGTTGGGAGATGCCGATCTGCGGGCTCACGCGGGTGCCGACGGGATTGGCGTAACCAGGGGCGGGGCGGAAATTGTTCACCTCCGTTTTCGTGATGGTCTTGATGCGGTCGTAACGCAGACCGCCGAGGATGAAGGTGCGGTTCTGGTTGAACGCGATCTGGTCCACCACATACGCGCCAGCGGTGACATCCCAGATTTGGTTGAGCGAGAGTAGCGGCTGCTTCTGGGTGAAATCGGCGAAGTCGTAGAGCCAGTTGTTCGCGAACGTGGGCGTGTAGTAGTCGTCAATATTGAGGAGAATATTGCGCTGGCCGTAGAGCCCGGTGGTGGCGTTGCGCGTGGCGTCCCGGTAGGTCCAGGTGCGGTTCAGGCGCCAGAGATAGTCGGCGCCGATGAGGGTGCGGTTGGTGAACGAGGCGCGTTTCACATTGGCGAGCAGATCGAAGCGGGCGAATTCCTGGCGGAAACGTTGCACGCCGACGGAGGCAATATTGTTAAACGTTTTCGCGCCGGGCGCGATCGTCGTTTGCTGGACGTATTGCTGCTGATAACGCTCGTAGGGCTGCCAGCTATACGTGGCGCGGGCGCTCCACACGTCGCCCAAACTCTGATCGACGTAGAGATTGCTCACGCGCACGCGCTGGTATTGCTGCGGGCTCTGCCCGGAGACGTTGAAGGTGTAGGGGAGCTGCGTGCCGAAGTTCGCCGCCGAAGCCTGCCGGTTAAAGGTTTCGCCGGGCACGCGGACTTGGAGGAAGCCGGTGCTGCCGTTCGTGTTGAAAAACTTGTAGTCATACTCGTAGAAAATCTTCGTGCCCGGGCGCGGCTGCCAGAGAACCGCCGGATAGAGCAGGCGGTCGTGGCGCGACTGGAAGTCCGCGAACTTCGCATATTCGTCGTAAACGCCGATCAGGCGGTAGGCGAGTTTGCCGAACTTGCCGGTCGTGAAAACGGGGCCGCGTAGATCGATCTCGGTGCGCTGGCGTCCGTCCGAATCGAGGCGCACGTAAACGCCGAACTGCGTCTTGAAGGTCGGCATTTTCGGCATGAGGTTGCGCACACCGCCGGGTTGGGTGACGCCGTAGAGGGTGGCCCCCGGGCCTTTCACGATTTCGATGCGGTCCACGTAGGCGATGTCCTGAATGCCGAAGGTCGGCACGCCGTTACGCAGCGGATAGTCGGACGCCATGCCGCGGATGATCGACTGGCGCGGGATGCCGCCGGGCTGGAGACCGACCACGGTCGCGCTGAGGGCTTCGTTCAAATCCACGAGCGCCTGGTCGCGGAGAAGTTCGCTGGTGATCGTCTGGATGGAGATCGGGAGATCGCGGGATCGGACGTTGAAGCGCGTCGCGGAGGTGGAGTTGGTGGCGAGGTAGCCGACGTCAGCGTCTGAGACCACCTCGAACGGACTGAGGGTGAGCGTCTCCTCCTCGGCCGCTTTAGTGGCGCGGGGCGTGACGGCGGTTTGGGCGAATAGGGGCGCCACGGCGAGGGCCAGGGCGCATCCGAGGGACGGGATGGGGTTTCTTGTTAGGTGCATAGGGAAGAGGGGTTGATCAAAAATTCAACGAGGGGCCATGACGAAGGTCGTCACACTTTCGGCCGGCAGTAGAAAAAAAGCGGGCTCGTCCGCGACGGGCTGGGCGGCGAGGTCGAGGGTCGGATCGGTCACAAAGGCGGTGACAAGTCGCCAGTCACGACCGTCGGAGAAAGTTACCTGGATTTTCTGCGGAGTGCTCCCGGAGTTGGCGCAGACCAACGCGATTTCGCCGCCGGCGAGACGTGCGCCCACCGCGCGCGGCTCGGCCCATGGCGTATGCACCTCCAGGACGACGGAACCGGGCCGAAAGAACCGGCTGACCTGGCCCAACGCCGACAGGCGCTTGGTGGCGCGCACGGTTTTCGTCGCCGGCTCAAGTTGGAGCAAACCGTCGCGGTAATCGTGCGGGGTGGCCGCGAGCCAATATTGCCAGGAGCACACGCGGCCGATGACGAGGTCTTCCAGCACCGTGCGCGCGAGCACCAGCCCCGAATCCATGCCGAAGTCGCGGCCGGTTTTTAGTTCGCACCACTCGGTCATGTGCAGGCGCGCCCCGGGCCAGTGCGCATCGAGCCAGGCGCGCAGTTTCGCCTTGTGCGCAGCCTGGGAAAAATACGAATGCACCCCGATGTCCGACAGCCGCGCGCGCAGCACCGGATCGGCGGCGATCGCCTTGAGGTAGGGAATCGCGGTCTCCCAGCTCCCGAGCTCCGGACCTTCCAAGCGAACCGGCAGCGCGCGCGCCTGCAATTCGGTGTCGGCCGCGCGGAGCATCCGCACCGTCTCGGCGGGAGAATAGTGGCAGCCCTCCTGCTTCGGTTCATCCCAGCCCCATTCGGGTTCGTTGAGCGGACTCAGACCGGTCACGGGCAGGCCCGCTTCTCCGACGAAGTGCGCCGTGGCGGCGCCGAGATAGCGGGCGAAATCGGCTTCGCGGCCGGGTGCGAGATTGGTCGTCTTGATCCCGCCGATCGGGCGGGCGCCATACGCGCGGCCGTTCTTGGTCATCCCCACCGGCGGGCTGACGGCGAAGAGGATGACGCGTTGCGCGCCGATGGCGACGAACTCGTGCAAGAGTCGCGTGGCCGCCGCGTCGCGCGACCAATCGAGCGCGCCATCCGCACCGACGAGCGACTCGGCCCGACGCAACGGACGAGTGATCGCGGCATCGTCCTGCGAACCTGCGCCCAAATTATGCCGGTAGATCGTCAACCCGATGCCGTGTTCGCGATCAAACAGCCGTGCGCCCACCTCGCGCCGCGTCGCTTCCGGCCAGTTCCCCACCTCCTGCGCCCACCAGCAACCCGACGCACCGAAGCCCTCGATGACCTGCCGCGGCTGATCGAGGCGCACGACGACCTGCGCCACGTCGCGGGACGGCGCGTCCTTCGCCGCCGTCCCGCCGGAGAGCAGCAGAAGAAAACCGAGCAGCCACAAATTCGCTTTCATTTTGAGGGTTCACCCGGGGCGCACGCGCGGGCAAGCCCGACGAAGGCGTCGAGCTTCAGGGTGGTCTCTCCGTCCGGGGCCGGGACGACGGGAGTGACCGGAGTCGTCGGTTGGGCGAAAATCGGGAACGCGAAGACGGATAGCAGCAGGACGATACTAAGGTGCGGGCGCCGGTGGATTTTCACGGGGGGATGTCCAGGGCTGTTGGTCGATCAGTTTGGCTGCTCCGCCTTCACGATGGCGTGCAGTTGTTCCTGCGTAAGGGCGCCGGCGGGCGCGAATTTCTCGCTCGCCGCGTAGCGGAGCAGGCTCGCGCGCAGCTGACGCGCGGCGGGGCGTTTCGCGAGGTCGGTCGTCAGATCGATGGCGCTGAAGAGCAGGCGGCCGGGGCCGACGCGCGCCTCGAAGACCGCCGCGAGGGAGTGGTTGCGATTAAAATTGTCGATCACGCGCACGAGCGGCGTGGCGGCGAGGCCGTCGAGAACGACGCTGCGGGAGCGGATCGTGAGATCCCACCACTGCCAGTCGGAGTGCGCGGCCGTCGGGAAGTCGGCGAGCGCGGGATGCGCCGGATCGCAGAGCAGGCCCATCGTGCCGGGCTGCTTGGGGAAATGCACGGGACTCCAAAAGACGGGGACGAATTTTCCGCGGATGCCGGCGATGCTTTCGACGGCCGGGTTGAAGAGCACGCGTTCGCCGGCGGCGAGGGCGGCGCGGGCTTCCTCGAACGTTTTCGCGACGCGCACGCCGGAGGGTTCGGGCGCGGCCTTCGGCGGATAAACCCAAAAGCTCCAGCCGTTGCGATACTCGGTGCCGACCACGGCAACTTCGAGCCGCCAGTGTTCGGCGGAGCCGCCGGCGGGGATGGGCACGCGCACGGTGCCGCAGGCTTGGCCGCCGCCGAGTTTCACATCGATGCGACCGAAATCGCCGCGCGCTATGACCGCCCCGGCTTCGCGGCGGACGGTCCATTCGACTTTCGTGGCGGGCAGGGCGCGGAAATAGTTGGCGAGCTCGACCGTGGCGGTGAACGCCTCGCCGCGCTCGTAGATCGCTTTCGGGAAACGCGCGAGCGGCACAACGGGGCCGCAGAACTGGCGGAATTCGGCGGCGCTGATGAAACCCTTCGACTCCCAAAACGCATTCAGCAGGCCGACCAACGCGGTGCCTTGGCCGGGGAAATCTTGCAGCTGCAGGAGTTGGAAACCGTCGAACTCGGGCGTGCGCAGGGCGCGTTCGATTTCCTCTTTGTAGAGGAGCGCGGCGAAGCGGCCGCTGGCGGCGGTGAACTGCGGGGCGAGGGCGAGCAGGCCTTTTTTCGCGAGGTCGTCGCGCACGGCCATGAAGTTGAGGGGGACAAGATTTCCAGTGTAGCGCGCGATTTCGGCGAGGTCGGGATAGACGGAATATTGGCCCGCCTCGTGTTGCACGAGCGGCACGGTGATGTTGGCCGAGGCCTTCGTGTAGTCGGCGTCGAAGGCGGGCGGGAGGTCGTTGAAGACGCCTTGGCCGCGCACCCAGCCTTCTTTCGTGTATTGGGTGATGAAGTAATCGTCGGCGGGCTCGGGCGCGCGGCCGTGGCCTTTTTCAAACGTGAAGGTCGTCGCCGTGTAGAGGTGGCGCGGGTCGCGGGCGCGCTGGCGGCGGACTTCGTCGTTGAGCACGGACATTTCCCCTTGGAGTTCATTGCCCATGGAGAAGAAGAGGAACGAGGGATGGTTGCCGTAGTTCGCGATGATCCGGTCGCCCTCCGCTTGAAGAAACGCCCAAGTGTCGGCGTTTTTTCCGACCGTCAGACTCCAGTTGGGCAGCTCGACTTGGAAATAGAAGCCGAGTTCGTCGGCGGCGGCGAAGGCGGCTTCGGGCGGGCACCACGAGTGAAAACGAAAATGGTTCAGGCCCCAGGCTTTTGCGGTGCCGAGGAGTTTCTTCCACGCGGCGAGATCGGTCGGGGGTTGGCCGGTGAGGGGGAAGATCGCGCACTCGAGATTGCCGCGCAGGAAAATGCGGTGGCCGTTCAGGCGGAACTCGCGGCCGACCGCGGCAAATTCGCGGAAGCCGAACGTCGTCGTGGTCGCCGTGGCGGGGCGGCCGTCGAGCGTCGTGGTGAGTTGATAGAGGGCGGGAGAGAATTCATCCCACGGCGCGATGGCGGCAGCGGCGGAGGCGGGCAGGGTCCACTCGATGCGGCCGTCGGCGCCGGCGGCGGCGCGGTGTTCGCCGACAAGCGCGCCGTCGGACGCGCGGCGGAGCGCGAGGTGCAACTTGGCGCCGGGAGCGGCGGGCGCGGTGAGGTCAACGCGCACGGACAATCCAGGGGCGGGCGTCAGACGCGGGAAAACGGCGACGGTGCGCAGCGCGACGGATTCCTCGGTGCGAAGCCGGAGCGTGCCGAGCACGCCGTTCCAGATAATCTGCGTGTGATTGGTGTAGGCGTGGGCGAGCGGGGCGTCCTCAGGCAATTTGTAGCTCGTGGCGTGGTGGCTGACTTCGGGATGGATCTCGCGGTTGTCGATCCGGAGGAGCAGCTCGTGCGAGCCGGGTGTGAGCGCGGCGGTGAGATCGTGGCGGTGCGGGGCGACGAGGCTGTCGGCGCGGCTCACTTCGCGTCCATCCACAAAAACGCGCGATTCCCAGATGACGCGCTCGAGTTCGAGATAGATTTTCTGTCCGGACCACGCGGTGGGAATTTCCACCGTGCGGCGATACCACGCCGGACCGATGTGCATGACCCGGCGTTGGAGCCGCGTGAGGACCTGGAGCGTGAGCTCGGGCTTGAGCGTGAGCGGCGTGCCGATCTTCGCGTCGTCGAGCGTGCCGGGCAGCGAGATCGCCTGCCACGCCGGCGCGGTGGCGGGATCGGTTAGCGAGACCTGCCATGGGCCGGCGAGGTCGAGCGTGGCGGCCGACCCGATCTCGGCGAAGGCGAGGGCGAGGGCGAGGGCGAGGGCGATGAAAGCGGACACGGAAAAAAAGGGTCGCATGATGGGGAGAGTTCGGGGCGAAGCTTAGCGAACGGGTGTTTCCGGCGTCACGAGGTTGAGTAGCTGGTCACGCGCGAGACGCGACGGACGGGGAAAACGCATCGCCGGGGACGCGCACGCGTCGGAAAAGATCCCGCGTCAACCAGCGCTCTTTCACGCCGACGTCGGCGCGGTCCAGGGCGGGTTGCCACGTTCCGTCGAGCGGCATGAGCCGCGCAACGGCGGGGGCGACGGGCGCGGCGGCCACGGCGACGCAGACGTGAACAACCAGCAGGATTGCGAGGAGCGCAAAGGCCAGTTGGGGTGTTTTCATGGCTGGGCGGAGGCGAAGTGAAACTCAACCGACGGCGGAGCGAACGACCGGCGTCCGGGCGAGGGACAGCTCGCGGGCCAAGTCGGCGGCGCGGCGGTCGGAGTTGGAAAACGCGCGGGTGCGCGCGAGGTGCGTCGCCGCGACGGCGGGTTCGCCGAGGGCGTGGGCGGCGAGCGCCAGCAAGAGATGGAACTCAGCGTCGCGGCGGGATTGGAGATCTTCCTCGAATACGAGCAGGTCGGGCAGCGACGTGGCGAAATAGTCGATACGTGCCGGGCGGTCGAGCCGGGCCGTCGCGAAAGCGCGCAGATCGGCGAAGAGGGCTTTTGCTTCGTCGGCCCGGCCGAGTTCGTGCAGCGACAATCCGCGGTAGTAACTCAGCGGGCTGTGCGCCGTCACGGTCATGTCGGCGAGGTCGCCGGTTTCGCCGGCGGCGGCTTCGAAGTGGCGCACGGCCTCGGCTTCGCGGCCGAGCGCGCGGTAGGCCCGACCGAGCCACGTGTTCACATCCGCCTTCGCCTGCAAGAGGTGGTAGGCCTCGCCGAGGTTCGGCGGCGTGTCCATCGCGTGGGAGAATTGCGCGAGCGCACCGGGCGCGTCGCGGACGGCGAGCGCCTGTTGGCCGAGGAGGAGGCGCGCGGTCGTATATTGGCGGAGCACGGCGCCTTCGCCGCCTTCCCACGGGTGGAACCGCCGCGATGTCAGCAACGCGAGCGCGTCGGCCGGACGGTCGAGGAGATTGTAGAGCGCGGCCAGCTCGACGGAGGCGTCGTCACGCCCGAGCACGAGCGCGCGGTGCGATTCGAGAAACGCGAGACGCGCGGCCGGCGGCTCGTTGAGCTTTTTGCGCAACTGGTCGAACTCGTAGACGACGCGCGCATCGGTGAGATCGAGCGCGAGCGCGCGTTCGTAGGCGGCGCGGGCACGCGGGCCGTCGCGACGGACGTTCCAATAGGCAATGCCGAGATTGCGGTGAACGGTCGCGAAGGCTGCGCCGACGGTGACGGATTTTTCCCACGCGGTGATCGCTTCCTCGTGGCGCTTCAGATCGTAGAGATAGTTGCCCAGGGCGAAGCAGCCGGCCGGATCGGCGCCGGGTTGAGCGACGGCGAACTCGAGCAGAATTTGCTCATGGAGACGTGACGGGAAAAAATAGTCGGGTGCCTGGGCGCGCGCGGCGATCAGCGACGTGGCGATCACCGCCGCCGGGGCGGAGGAGCGGGCGTGGAGCCACGCGAGGGCGTAGCGGGTGCTCTGTGAACGACCGAGGGGATTGGGCACGGCGGCCGGGGTGACGGCGTGGGCGTGGTGCCGCTCAAGCAGAGTGATCGCTTCCGCGTAAAACCCGGCGTCGGCGTAGTCGAAAGCCACATCAAGCACGGTCTGCGCATCGTTGCGGGAGAGCTGGAAAAATTCGCCGAAGTCGCCGGAGAGCAGCGCCTGCTCATGGCGCGCCCAATGATCGAGCGGGTCGGTGGCGAGCAGAGCTGCAAGCTTCGCGGTCGCTTCGGCGATGCGGCCGAGGCGGCGCAACACGGCGGCGGACAAGACGCGGGCTTTGTTGTTCTGGCGATTCGTGTCGAGCGCGGCTTCGAGGTGGGTGAGCGCGGTCGACCAATCGGCGCGTTGGCAGTCGATACACGCCAACTCGTAGAAGGCGGCGGCGCGCCACTCGAAATTCCACGTGGCTTTATAGAGCAACGCGTAGGCCTCGGGCCCCCGACCCTGCCAACGGCGGACGAGACCAAGATGGTAGTGCGCCTCGCCCGTGTGCGGATTGGGATGCCGCGAGCTGAGTCGCGCGATCGCGGCGGAAAAATGTTCGGCCGCCTCCGCGAACAAGCCGCGGCGCAGATCGCGTTTGCCGAGTCCGAGTTGGCAACGCGCGTCGCCCGCATCGCGCCGCACCGCTTCGCCCCAGTAGGCCTCGGGACTGCGCGTCGGGTGGCGATAGAGTTCCAGGTGCTCGCCGATCAGAAACAGTTCGTCGGACGAAGCGACGTCGGCTGGCGCAGGCGGCTCGGTCGCGACGGTGCGCGAGCGTTCCGCAGTGTCGGTGACGACGGGCTCGTAGCGGACCACGACGCGACCGTCGGCAGCCAGGAGCGCGAGGACCAGCGCATCGGCGCGGTCGCCGGATAGGCGCAAATCGTCGCGGCGATAGGGCGCACCGGGGCGGAGATCACGGCGTTCGTCGAGGACGATGCGGTCGTCCTCGGTGAGCACGATGCGCGCGCCGGGCACGGCGACGGAGACAAGCACCCCGAGATCGAGGCGACGGTCTTCGCCAACGACGAGCCGCAGCGCGGCGCGCTCGTTGGCTTCCTGCACGGGTCCGGTGTGCTGGATGGGCCACCAGAATTGGGAAAACGCCTTGGTCTCGTAGGGGTGCAGGTTAGAGAAATCCGGCTGATTGTCGGTGAAGACTCCCGCCATCAGCTCGACGTAGGGACCTCCGGTGTCGGTGAGTTCGCGGTCCCAGGCCCAGCCGAACGCGTGGTTGCCCCAGGTCCATTGCTTCTTGCCGGGCGAGACGTGGCGGTTGGCCACGTGGATGAAACCGCCTTGCGCCGCATGATCGTAACCGCCGAAGAAACTCCCGGCCGTCTCGCACACCATGTAACTCGTCGGCACCGGAATGTTCTTATACCAGCTCAGGTCATTCGCGTCGGGTCGGTCCTGATACTGCACGCCATAGTAGGGCTGACGCGCCCGGGGAAACGTCGACTGGGCGCGCACCGCGTGGTCGGCCACGTAGTGGACGTCGGGCGGGAAAAACGATTGGTAACGGTCGTGCACGCGGGCGGCGACGTTGGCCCACCAGAGGAAGGATTGCGTGAGCGGCGTGCGGTTGAAGAGCCGCGCGCGCAGCTCGATCAGCGAACTGCCGGGCCGCAGCCGCAGGCCGTGCATGCCTTTGAGGCGGTTGAGCGGATCGTGTTCGCTCATCCACACCGTGCGCGCGCCATCCGATTCTTCCTCGATGGAAACATCCGCCGGGAGAAACGTGCCGGGCCGGTGGTGCTGCGGCCAGTTGAACTCGACGCCGCCGGAGATCCAAGGGCCTGCAAGGCCGACGAGCGCCGGCTTGATCACGTCCTGCCGGTAGAAGAAATCGTAGTCGGCGTTTGTCTTGTCCTGCCCGATGAGAATGCGCCCGCCGATTTCCGGCAGCAGCACCAGCCGCACGAACTCGTTTTCGAGCCGCACCGACTGATAGGTGACGGGCTGCGGTTCATCGAGGACCTTGTCGATGAACGGCACAGGGTAGACCTTTCCGCTGGAGCCTTGGTAGACGCGATTCTCAAAAAAAACGGGATTCTTTTCAGGTGCGCCGACGGGATAGGTGGGAATTGTGCGAGGCTCAATGCGGGCGAAGACACTCATGGGCAAAAACGCTGAATGCGGTTAAGAGCCGACCATCTCACGCTCGATCTGCTCGAGCGATTTCCCCTTCGTCTCCGGTAGCCGGAACAGAATGAAGACGAAGCCCAGCACGCAGATACCCGCGTAGATCCAAAACGTGCCGGCCGGTCCGAGCAGGGCGTTGAAAATGGGAAACGTGTAGGTCAGCAGGAAGCAGGCGATCCAGAGGCAACTGACCGCGACCGACATGGCCGTGCCGCGGATCCGGTTGGGAAAGATCTCGGAGATGATCACCCACGTGACCGGCGCGAGCGACATCGCGTAGCTGCCGATCGCCGCGAGGACGAGCCCGAGGAACAGCGCGTTGGAAACGTGGCCGCCGCCCGACTTCGTGTAATAGGCCAAACCGATCGCGACGTAGATGACTGAGAGCGCCGCGGCACCGAATAGCATGAGGGGCTTGCGGCCCAGACGGTCGACGGTGAAAAGGGCCACGAAGGTGAACACCAAGTTCACCAAGCCCGTCATGACGATGTTCGTCAGCGTGTCGTCGAGATTGTAGCCCGCTTGCGCGAAGATCTCGCCGGCATAGTTGAAGATCACGTTAATACCGCACCACTGCTGAAAGACGGCGAGCGAGACGCCCAACCCGAGCACCGCCAGCAGCCGGCGGTCCTGCATCACGCCGATCCGCACCCGGAATTTTTCGGTCACGACCGTGGCATCAATCTCCGCCAGCGCGGCGGCGGCGTATTCCGGACCTCCGATGCGCGTCAGCACTGCCCGGGCCTGGGCGTGGCGCCCCACTTTTGCCAACCAGCGCGGGCTCTCGGGCACGAACAGCGAGCTGAGGAAGAACAACACCGACGGCAGCGCGCAGGCCGCGAACATCCAGCGCCAACCGGTCTGCACGTTCCAAGTCGCCAGAAACGCTCCGGGCGTCAGACCCGCCGGCACCGGCTCGGCGATTCGCCAATTGATGAACTGCGCGGCGAGGACGCCCACCACGATGGTCAACTGGTTGACCGCGACCAGCAGACCGCGGTGACGCGTCGGCGCGATTTCCGAGATATACAACGGCGAGATATTCGACGCGAGACCGATGCTCACGCCGCCGAGGATGCGCCACGCCACGAACCCGCTGAACGATCCGGCGAAGGCAATCGCGACCGACGACACCACGAAGTTCACCGCCGCCGCGATCAACACGGGCTTGCGACCGAACCGGTCGCTCAACGCGCCCGAGATGACGGCCCCCACCAGGCAGCCGAGCAGCGCGCAACTCTGCGCCCAACCGATCGGAGAGATGGCGTTGCTGCGGATCTTCTCCCACCACGATGCTCCGGCGGCGACGGTCGTCGCGGTGTCGGTCAGATGGAAAAACGCTTCGTAAAATTTGGCCGCTCCGCCGATCACGACCCAGTCGTAGCCGAAGAGCAGGCCGCCGAGGGCCGCCACCACGGAGATCGCACCAAGGTAGGCGCGATTGATTTTGCCACCGTCCGGAGCCGACGGAGTTTGGGTAGGGTTAGCGGATATCATGGGGTTGACCGCAATCCTAGTGGATTTCCCTGCCCGGTGGAATGGAGGATCAGATCGTTTCTATGGATTATCCGATGGTTTCAGGCGGCAAGCTCCGCATCTGCTTCATCCGGCCCTTTGCACCCAGGTCATGTAGATACGCCCTTACATCCTGGGCGAAACCTGCGTCCGCCGATACTGCGACGGCGACTCGCCCGTCTTCTGCCGGAACATCCGCGAAAAATAAAGGGGGTCCGCGTAGCCGAGCGCGTTCCCAATTTCACCGATGTTATGGTCGGTGCCCGCTAGCAATTCGCACGCGCGTTGCATCCGCAACCGGATGTGCATTCCTAACGGCGGGCAGTTCAATTGCCGCCGAAACATCGCCCCGAAATGCGGGACCGACAGCGACGCATGGTGCGCGATCTCTTTCAGGGTGAGCGTGCGATGGAGATTCTCTCGCATGAATTGCAGGGTGTGCAGCACCCGGTTCTCGGTTCGTCGCAGCCGGAGATTGGCCGAGCGTCGAAAAGTTCGGCAACGGCCCAGCAAACGGCTGAATGCGGTGCTGAGCCCCAGGAGATCCGCATTCGTGTAGCCGCCGAGCACGTAGCTGAAGCACTCCTCAAACGCGTCGGCCAACTGCTCGATATCCTGCACCCAAAAGCGTGGATGCACCGGATCGAGCTCCAAGGCCGCGGCGTAGTCCGCCGCTTTCCGCCCGGTAAAGTGGAACCAAAACAACGACCATGGATCGCTGGTATCGGCGACGTAGGCGTGGGCGCGTTGCGGCGGCAACACGATGCCGTGGCCACGACTCAAGTGGTGCTCGTGGGTTTCGAGCTTCACCCGCCCCTTGCCCGCCAGACAAACAATCAGAACATACTCCGGCCGACCGTGTGGACGATCGACAAAATGACCGCGCACGCGGTCAAACCGTCCCGTATGAGTCACGCAGAGGTCCCGACAAACCGGCAGCACACGGGCGCGGCGGACCACCGCTTCGGGCAATATCGTCAGGCGTTCTCCTGGAAAACCGTCGGCGATGCGCGCCGCCTTAATATTCACTCCATCTCATTAAATTCTCCATATCAGCCGCGCAATCTTTGATTCGGACTACGCCGGAAAATCACCCATGCCTGCAGTCCAATCATGCAGTCTTCGCCGAGGTTTATCTGAGATGCTTGGCGACCCAGTCACAGGGGAACTGATTACGTGGAACGTCCCGCATTGCGGTAAGACGCGGCAACCGAAGAGTAACGGTTTCAGCGGTCGATTTCGTTCACCACAACGACCGCGCGGAAATAGGCCATCAGAGGTGCGGTTGGGTTTTCGTCCGAGATTTCGAGGTTGAGGTGGAGTTCTTTGCCGACGGCGTCGGCGGGGGTGGTAGAGGTGATCGCGGGGGCCGTGGCGCTGGTGCTAGCGAGGGATTGCCCGTAAGGTCGCGGACCGGCTTCGGGATAGATCCACCACGAGTAGCGTAGCGCGTCGGGATCGGTGGAGGCGTTGAACTTTAGGACGTCACTAGGTTTGGCGGCGAGACGAGGACGACGGTGAAGAGATCGCCGTTTAGCGCGGCGACGGGTTGGTGGTTTGCTTTTGAGCAGGGTTGCACGCCCCCACTGCGTCCGGGCCTTAAGGTCGCCCACATCGCGGCGCGCCAGCGCCAAACGCCCGTGTAGGCGTCGTCGTAGAGTTTTCCGTCGGGCGGATCGGTCAAGCGATCTTTGGTGATGTCGCCGTTGGTATAGGCGGCGTAGGGCGGAATTTCTCCTGGTGGGGATGGATGATGGCGAAGAGCGACCGGACTGTGGCGGAGCAGGCGGAGGAATTGCGGGGCGGCGTGCCGGCGACGGACCGCGAGCGCCCAGAGTAGTATTTCGCCAGCGTGCGCCAACTTGAGCAACGCATGGAAATGTCGAAACAGTGGGAGCATCGGCCCAAGCCGGTTGTGTCCAACGCGGCACCGGTCGATCCGGCGACGCCGCAGGATTACATGAAAAAAACGAAGCTCATGTATGGTATGGCGCGGCTGGCGTTCGAGAAGGATTCCGCGCGGTCGATTTCGCTCATGCTCGACTGCATGAGTTCGCCGGCGATCACGTTACCGGGGGAAGAGTTTTACGGACAGCTATCACACCATGCCCCACCACGGGAAGTCGGAGGAGAAACTGAAACTCCTGAAGTCGGCCGACGAGTTGCACATTGAGGTTGCCCCGATTTGACGGTCACGAGTTGGGTCCAAAGAAAGGACCTAACTATGACGAAGATAATGGAAGCCGGCGCAACGCCCCGACGGTTTGACGTCGCGTCCAAAAACGAGGCTCTGCGCATGTGGATGGCCAGCGGCCAAGCGGCCGAACTAACTGCACGAGCTCTCGGGATCGCCCCGCTAAACGATGTGACCCGTTGTGCCGCTTAACGCGCTCCACCGATAGGGCTAATCTGAAATCGGCAACGCGCTGAATCGCCCCGTGTGTCTTGGTGGTCACAGCGCGAGGTGGCCTTTCTCGTTCCCCGCACGCTGCTGGCGGCGCAGCGTGAACAGCAACTGAGTGGCCAAACTTTCGATTTTTCGCATCCCCACACCGTGTAGGTCGAGCGTTTCGACATCGATGATGTGCCCGAAGCGCTGGGCCAATGCAGTGATGGCTGAACTATCGAGCACTTTCCACTTCTCCTCCGCCCTATTCGGATACTGAAGAAACAAAAGGGCAGACGCAAAACGGGCCAACAACTCGCCAGGGATAAATTTCGCAGCCCGAACTCTTGCGGCAAGTGTCACGTCATCCGGCGGAACGGAATTTTGCACAAAAAAGCCTGCGTTGGGAAGAGCACCCTCGTTAAAAACGGCCTGCCATGTGCCGCTCCCAGCGGGAAAAAGAGACGAATGAACCTTGGCATTCAGCGCCTCGGTGTTCTCCAGAGTGACCGGACCGCCATTCGTTTTCAGATAGTCCGCAACCGGCAAAATTTCGTCCAAAACGTCCCAAACGTCATTGGCGACAGCCCGAGACCACGCGCTCTGATAATCCGCCCGGCATTTGTCGGGTTCGTCGAGGTGCAGCAGCAACGCGTCGCTTTTCTCCAGCGCCTTGAGAATCGCAAACGTCGTTTGCGGTCCGCACCCCTCGCGAACGCCCCGTGGCATCCAGACGCTCCTCATAATTCGGAGATGGGTGGCGCCGAGTTGCTGCGCCGCACGTTCGACGAGGAATGTTTTCCCCGACCCGGCCGGTCCCACCACCAGTGGAAATAAACGCGGTCGGATTTTTAGGTCTCCAAAATCCTGGAGGGGAAAATTTCGCACATCAGCACGATCCGCTCGAAGATTTTTGACTGGGAAAGAGTGAGCGTGGCGTAGAGCTGCGCGGTCTAAAGATCCCGACAAATTTTTCCGCTACGTGCGACCCACCTTGAAGGTGGCGGAGAACGCGGGTGCGCTGCTGAAGCATGGAAACGTGAACGAATACAAAAGAGTCCGGAGAAATTTCGGGCGCGAGGTCGTGCCGGATGGCATCGCTCCCTCGGCCTTCAATGGGAATTTACACCGAGGGCATGGGCGTTCGGCGCAACCGCACGCGTCCGGGGGGCGGCCTCAACGAGGGCCGGAAGCTCAAAAAGTCGCTTGGGACTCTCGCGTGCGAGTTCGCCAAAACTGAGCACACCGGGGGGAGCGACTCGTTGGCCGATTACTTTTTTGACGGGTGAACTCCCGCGTTTCCGATAGAAGCGCGCCGCTGCCATGCGCGGCGCGCACCCTTCACTCGCTTACGCCGGCCAGCGTGAACTGACCGCCGCTCTCCAAAAACGTCACCAAATCCGCCGGCATTGCCGGTTCAAACAGATATGAACCACTCAACGCCAGAAATTCCGGCCGCCGACCGCTCCACCAACTCGGCACGAGTGTCACGGCCCCTCGTCAATTCCGAGGAACTCTCCCAGATCAAACGCGAACTGCTTCAGGCGGAAGTGCGCCTCGCCAAAGCGCGAGCCACGGTGACCGGCACCGAAGTGGCCATCAAAGTCCTCAACGCCCGCATGAAGGCCCTCACGAAATAACAAAACCCCTAGGTGAAGCTGCCTCACGGAAATTTTCAGCCCACTCTCGCGAGTGGGCTTTTTTGCGCCGCGTGTTAGTCGTGTTTGTTGAGTAAGGGCAACACGCCTCGAGTATTTTGTCCTCCATGCTATTAGGCTGCGGTGATACCTACTTCGGCGGGGGCGTGCCTGAATCGGTCGTGCGTGACATCATTGGCCACGAAAAGGAATTGGTCAGCCGGGAATACACTCACCTCGATGACGAGACGAAACGGAATACGATCCGCAAAATGCCGGTCTTGGTCTAGGGCCTGTTAACACTATATCAAGGCTAGCCAGATAAGGGCGAAGGTGACGAAAGAGCGGAAAAGCACATCGAGTCTGTCGTAACGGGTGAAGATGCGGCGGAAGCCCCTGAGGCGGCGGAAGAGTCGTTCGACGTGATTGCGCTCCCGATAAACCGCCTTGTTCAGCTTCCAGGGCTTGAGACGCCGAGGGTTGGGCGGGACTACCGGCTTGAAGCCAAGCAAGCTGGCCAGGC
>JACMRG010000431.1 GCA_014376585.1 Opitutaceae bacterium
CCGCACCCGTCCTCCGGGTGTCGCGAAGCTAAAATCTCCCTCACCCAGCGGGTGAATCGCCTCCGTCTTCTTGGTCTGAGCCATAGACCCTCTTCTCAGCACTTTCCGTGAAAAGTGAAACTCTCAACTGCGGAATCTAGGTTAAGTAGAGCTTGAGTAAAAGCCAGGGGGAGCCAATGCCGCGGATGAATGATGACAGCCCGGCAAATCCAGCGGATACGCGAGCAGTTGGGCGACTACTTCAAAGAGTTCGCCGGCGAGTTTGGACGCAACGAACGCCGGCGTTGGTGCGGCAAGTATCTGGAGGGGTTGTTGCAAGAGGGAGAGCGCAAGTCCATCAAGCCTCTGGCCGCGCGGGTGGGCGGCGACGACCAGGCGTGGCAGCAGTTCGTCAATCAAAGCCCTTGGGATCATGATGCGGTGATGTTCCGGCTGCGCTCGCTGATGCGCCGCCCGGCCGCGGAAGGCGGCGTGCTCGTGCTCGACGACACCAGCCTGTCCAAGCAACACCGGCACTCGGTCGGAGTGGCCCGGCAGCATTGCGGGGCGCTGGGCAAAATCGCCAACTGCCAGTCCATCGTGACGTGGCAGTGGGCGGGAGCACGGGGGCACTGGCCTTTGGCAACCCGGCTGTATCTGCCGGCGGAGTGGACCGAAGATCCTGCGCGCATGGCCGGAGCGGGAGTGCCGCCGGACCGGCAGGGGTGCCGGGAAAAGTGGCGCATCGCGCTGGAACTGCTCGACGAGATGAAGCCGCAGTTGCCCGCCTACCAGGCGCTCGTCTTCGATGCGGGTTACGGCGGGATTCTGCCGCTGCTCACCGGGTTGGAAAAACGAGCCGGGCCGTGTGTCGCCCAAGTGCCCGGCAATATAGCGGCGTGGCCCATCGACGCGGTGGCGAGCCTGGCGCAGGCGAAACGCGGCCGTCCGGCCAAGCACGCCAAGGTGCAACCGCTCACGGTGACGGAGTGGCGGGATCGGTCGCTGCCGGAGCCCTCCGCCTGGCGGGAGGTGGAGCTGCTCCGTGCCGACGGGGCAGGCGTGCGTGCGGTTGCGGTGAGCGTGCAGGCGTCCCAACGCGCAGGCCGCTGGCGCCAGCCCGGAACCGCCCGCTGGCTCTTGATCGAGCAACTCGGCGACGGCACGTTCAAATACCACCTCTCCAGTTTCCCGGCGGATACCTCGCTGGAGGCACTGGTGCGCCTCGCGCATCAGCGCTGGGCCGTGGAGCAAAACTATCAACGGCTCAAAGAGCAACCCGGCCTGGATCACTTCGAGGGCCGCTCCTAGCGTAGCTTGCACCTCCACCTCACGCTCTGCTTCCTGGCCTTCTGCTTCCTCACCCGGTTGCGCACGTCAAAAAATTCTGCTCGCTGCCTGAAGTCCGCCGCCGGTTGATCAAGGCCCTGTCGCTCTGTCTGTGTCCTCGCTGCAAGACCCGCTTCTCCCTCTCCGGCATCATCATCGACTCTTCTTAGTGACTTAAAGGAGTAATGCTAGCGCCTGTCCTGCATTCCGAGAAACTCTGCCGAGGAAGGTGCGACGAGGCCTCCGGACGCGCCGTCGACGGCACCCGTCTTTTAGATATCCCGCATCTCCGGCAAATCCAGCCCGAGGATCTCGACGAATTTCTTCATCGCCGGCGTCAGCACGCGGCCTTTGCGGTGCATGATCGCCAGCGGACGCGTAAACGCCTTCCCCTTGAAATGCAGCATCACGAGCGTGCCCTGCTTCACTTCTTGGGCGACCGTTGCCTGCGGCACGATGGCGATGCCGTGGTCGATCTCCACCGCGCGTTTCACCGTCTCGATATTGTCGAATTCCATCACCGGCTCGATCTCCAGCTTGTGATCGCGGAAGATCTGATCGACCGCTTTGCGCGTCGGGATGTCCGGGTCGAAACCGATGAATTTTTGCGTCGCTAGCTCCTTCACCTCGATCTCGCTGCGCTTCGCTAATGCGTGCCCCGGCGCCGTGATCAGCACCAGATGGTCGTTGCGGAACGGCAACACCTCGATCTGCCGCTGTTTCACCGGGAACGCCACCAGGCCGAAGTCCACCGCGTTGTGCAAAATGTCCTCATACACGAGGTTCGAGCGGCGGTATTCCACCCGCACATTCACCGACGGGAAATCAATCAGGAATTTCTTAATGAACGGCGGCAGTTCGTGCAGCCCGATCGAATAAATCGTCGAGATCCGAATCGTGCCGCTGATCACCTTCTTCATCTCCTGCAGCTCGCAATGCAGTTTTTCATAGGCGTGCAGCATCTCCTTCGCCGACTCATAGACGCGGTAACCCTCCCGCGTGAGTTGAAATTGCTTCTGGCTCCGGTCAATCAGCAGCGTCTTAAAATGCCGCTCCATCGCCCGCGCCTGCTGACTCACCGCCGACTGGGTGATGCCGTTTAACTTAGCCGCCTTCGAAAAGCTCTTGGTCTCGACGAGGTCTGCGAAGATTTTGAAGTTTTCAATTTGCATGATTAGCGCACGTTTGCCGTTACGAGAGTAGTAGCACCCGCCGGGCCGTAAACCCCTAATTAGTTTTCCTTAAACCACCGTCACTGCTCCATGTTTATTTCCTACGAGGAATTCACCCATCGCGCCGATACCGTCCGCGCCCAGATCGCCGCCGCCTGCACCGTCGCCGGCCGCGATCCCGCCACCGTCGAGCTTCTCGCCGTCACCAAGACCCACCCCGTCACCGCCGCCGACTACGCCGCTCGCTACGGCCTCCGGGCCGTCGGCGAAAACCGCGTGCAGGAAGCCGCGGAGAAACGCCCCCTCTGCGCCGCCCCCACGCTCGCCTGGGAACTCATCGGCCACCTCCAGTCCAACAAATCAAAGCTCGCCGTCACCCACTTCGACCGCGTCCAAAGCGTGGACAGCGAAAAACTCCTCAACCACCTCGACCGCGCCGCGGCCGAATTCGGCAAAATCCTCCCTGTCCTTCTCCAGATCAACGCCGGCAACGACCCTGCCAAATTCGGCGCCGACCTTGCCGGGGCCCCCCGCCTCGCAGACCTCGCCCTCGCCAAAAAAAATCTCCGCATCGACGGTCTCATGACGATCGCTCCCCTCGGTGCCACGCCCACAGAAAACGCCGAGCACGCCGCGCGCACGTTCACCAATCTCCGCACCCTTCGTGACGACCTCGCCACCCGCCTCGGCGTCCCGCTGCGTGAACTCTCCATGGGCATGAGCGGTGACCTCGTCCCCGCCATCGCCGCCGGCAGCACCATGGTCCGCGTCGGCTCTGCCCTCTACGGCGCCCGATAAAACCCGCGCGTTCCGCGCACCCGTCATTTCCCTCCTTCCGTCCTCCCTAAAACCATGCGTGTCCTCCTCCGTCTCGCGTCTGCCGCCAGCCTCGCACTTGCCTTCACCGCACCAGCATCTGCCGTCGATTCCTCCCTTCCTGCCGCCCAGCCCGTCGCCGCCCAACGCCCGCTCTCCCTCGATGATTTCGACGCTTGGCGCAGCCTCGCCTCACCCAACGTTTCTCGTGACGGCCGCTGGCTGGCTTATTCCTTCATGCCACAGGACGGCGACGGCGAAGTGATCATCCGCGAGCTCGCCACCGGCCGCGAACAACGCCTCCCCGTCGGCGCCCTCCCGCCACCCCCGCTCCAGCCCGACGAGGCCAATCCCGACGCCCCGCCCACGCCGCGCACCATCCGTATCGTCTTCACCGCCGACTCCCAGCACCTCGTCGCCAGCACCTATCCCACGAAGGCCGAGTCCGCCGCCGCTCGGAAAGCGAAGAAGAAGCCCGACGAAATGCCCAAGGGCGGCCTCGCCTATGTTCACCTCGCCAACAGCGCCGTGACCACGGTCGCTTCGGTTAAAAATTTCCAAGTCCCCGCCAAAGCCACCGCCTGGCTCGCCTATCTAAAGGAAGCCAGGCCGGAGGAGAAAAAGCCCGAGCCTAAATCGGAAACGACGCCACCCGCCGCCCCCGCGACTCCACCCACCGAGGACTTCCTCTCCGACTCCGACCAAGCCGCCGCCGCGCGCACCGCCGCCCGCTCCGCCCCTGCCAAACCCGACCTCGGCACCGACCTCGTTCTCCTCGATCTCGCCGCACCCGCGCCCACCGAGCGCGTCTTCACCGACGTCCTCGATTACAGCCTCACCCGCGACGGCCGCACCCTCCTCACCACCGTCGCCGCCAAAGCGGGCACGACCAATGGCGCCTACGCCTTCGCGCCCGGCGCGTCCACCGACGCCGCTCCCACTCCCCTCCTCACCGGCAAAGGCAAATATCTGAAACTCACGTGGGACCGCGAGCAGACTCAAGCCGCCTTCGTCAGCGACCGCGACGACGCCGCCACCACCCCCGCGCCGAAATCCCCGCGCTTCAAACTCTACCACTGGCCCCGTCCTCCTTCCGGCCCTACGCCCGCCGCCCCCGCCGCCGAACTCGTCTCCTCGGCCACCGCCAATTTCCCCGCCGCATTCACCGTGAGCGACAAGGGCGTCATCGCCTTCTCCCGCGATGGCAAAAAACTCTACGTCCCCGCCGCCCCGCCCGCGAAACCACCCCGCGATCCCGACGCCGCCGTCGACGAGGAAGCCCGCGTCTCCGCCGACCTTTGGCGCTGGAACGACGACCTCGTCCAGCCCATGCAAAAAGTCCGCGCCACTCTCGAGCGCAACCGCACTTACCGCGGCGTTCTCGACCTCACGACGAAGCGTTACACCCAGCTCGCCGACTCCGCCCTCGCCACCGTCACTCTCAGCGACGACGGCACCCGCGCCCTCGGCCAGGACGACCGCGCCTACCGCCGTCGCATCGACTACGACGGCCGCTACCTCGACGTTTACCTCGTCGATCCCGCCACCGGCACGCGCAAGCTCGCGCTCAGCGAACTCCGCAGCGAAGGCGCCCTCCAATGGTCACCCGACGGCCGCTGGGCGTTTTACTACCAAGCTAAAAACTGGCACGTCCTCGACACCACCGCAGGCACCACGCGTAACCTCACCGCCAGCCTCGGCGCCGCCTTCCACGACGAACAACACGACTCGCCCGACCCCGCCGGCCCCTACGGCCAGGCCGGTTGGACCAAGGACAGCCAGTCCTTCCTCCTCTACGACCGCTACGATGTCTGGCAGATTTTCCCCGACGCCCGCCCCGCCAAAAATCTCACCGCCGCCCTCGGCCGCGCCACCAAGACCCAGCTCCGCGTCCAACGCATCGAACCCATCGACGAAGAAGACGACGACCGCGGCCTTGATCCCGCGAAAGCCCTCACCCTCCGCGGCGAGAGCGAAGAAACGCGCGCCTCCGGCTTTTTCCAAACCCGCTTCGACGCCGCGCCCGCCACCGCCCCGCGCCGCCTCCTCTGGGGTGACAAAAACTACCGCTACGTCGCCCGTGCCAAACACGCCGATATCCTCCTCGTGAGCGCCTCGCGCTTCGATGAATTCCCGGATTATCACACCACGGATTCCGCGTTCACCGCACCCGTCAAAGTCACCACCGGCAGCGCCCAGCTCGCACCCTTTAAATGGGGCCGCTCCGAACTCGCCGCGTTCCGCAACGCCGACGGCGTCCCGCTGAGCGCCGGCCTCTACCTCCCGCCCGGCTTCGACCGCACGAAAAAATATCCGCTGATGATCTATATCTACGAGCGTCTCTCGCAGAACGTGAACACGTTCTCGCACCCCGCCCCGAGCCACAACGTCAACTTCCCGCTCTACACCAGCAACGGCTACATCGTCCTCACGCCCGACATTGTTTACACCGAGGGCCAGCCCGGCCAGAGCGCGTTGCGGAGCGTGCTCCCCGCCATCGAGACCCTCGTCCGCCAAGGCTTCATCGATGAAAACGCCATCGGTATTTCCGGCCACTCGTGGGGCGGCTATCAGATCGCCTACATGGTTACGCAGACGTCCCGCTTCCGCGCCGCCGAAGCCGGCGCTCCCGTCGGCAACATGACCAGCGCCTACTCCGGCATCCGCTGGGGCTCAGGCCTGCCGCGCCAGTTCCAATACGAGAAAACCCAGAGCCGCCTCGGCCGCCCCCTCGCCGAGGCCCCGCAGCTCTACTTGGAGAACTCCCCCATTTTCCACGTCCAACGCATCAACACCCCGCTCCTGCTCCTCCACAACGACGCCGACGACGCCGTGCCGTGGTATCAGGGCATCGAACTCTTCCTCGCGCTTCGCCGTTACAACAAATCCGCCTGGCTCTGGAGCTACAGCGGCGAGTTCCACGGCCTCCGCCGCCGCGCCGACCAAAAAGATTTCGCCCGCCGCGCCTGGCAATTCTTTGAGCACTACCTCCACGGCGCGCCTGCCCCCGAGTGGATGGAAAAGGGCGTGCCCTACACCGACCGCGACGAGGAAAAAGAACGCTTCCGCGCCATGAAATAGCGCGTCTCCCCGTCGCTCTTACATCTCCCACGCGCCTGTCGGCGCAATGGTAGCTTCGCCGTAGATCCAACTATTCTGCTCTTTCTCGCGTCCAATCATCCGAGTCCCGTCTGGCGGATTGGCCCGCGAATCACGGGACTAGCCGCGAATGCCGTGCCTCGCCCCTCGCACCTGCTTATATTTGCGACCATTCGCGTGATTCGCGGGCACACATCCGATTCTCCGCTTCAACCACAGTCGCATGAAACCACCAGCGGGTGATGGTTTTTGGCCTTTTCGCGGTAGCGTCGGGACCTCCGGGCCCGACGGGTTCCGCCGGTTTTTATCGTGCAGCCGCGCCCCGAGGTCGCGGCTCTACCCCAACCCGCCCGAAAACTAAAAACTCGGAATCGCCGGTATCACCAGCGGACCTTCTCCGGGAAAAACTCGCGGATCAGTTCTTCGTAATACGGCTTCAGCTTCGTCACATCAGGCGCCTCGTGGCTCTTGGTGTAGAGGTCGTAGGTGTTGAATTTCAGCACCCAAGGCATCATCGCACGGTCCGCGGGCGTGCAGAGCTGGTCATACGCACCCTCGCGGTGCCACGGGTAGAAGCTGTGATAGCGGAGCATCGCGAGGCCTTCCTCGGGCAGATAATCTTTCGCGACGTGGTAGATGTATTCGTCGTGGCCCCACGAGAGGACGACTTGATCGAGGCCGCAGCCGGGCTCATAGATGCCGTTGGGGGTCTGGAAACGCGCCACCGCGCTATCCGGGTTCGCGGCAAAAAATTTCGGGAAGACATTTTTGTCCGAGAACCCGCAACCCGTGGCAAAGGTGTCGCCGACGACTGCCCATTGCGGCTCACCCCAGAGACAGAGAATTTTTCCGAGATCGTGGATGAGCCCCGTGAGAATCATCCAGCGTGGCTGGCCATCACGGCGCATGGCCTCGGCCGTCTGGAGGAGGTGCTGGAGCTGCGAGAGATCGGTGTCGGGATCGGAGTCGTCCACGAGTCGGTTGAGATATTCCATCGCCTCCCAGATGCCCATGGTGAGGCGCGTGCGGCCGAGAAATTCTTTGCGCTTCGCGAGCGCGAACTCGTGCGTCTGGTGCATGTGGTTGAGCCGGTAAAACTCGCGCACGGTCGGCCGCGCGTCGGCCTCGTAGACGCGGAATTCGGTTTCCTTTTTATCCGGCGCGGTGCCGACGGCCGGCGTGCCGCGCGCGGGCGCCGGCGCAGGTTCGGGGTATTTGTCTTTTAGAAAATCTTCCCACTCGTCGAGGCTGGCAAGGGGCTGATCGCTGGACGGGGAGACGTTGGATTTCATGATGGAGTGGGGGTGTCGGTAGGTTGGCGGAACGGTGGTGAATGGAAAGAAAAAGCCGGCCAGTTACTTGAAGACGAGTCGGTGGCGGAACGGCGTGACGCCCGTCACGTAAACGCGCACGCCCTCGGTGCGGAGCTGGCCGTTGCGTCAGGTGTAGTCCACGCCGGCCATCGCGATGCGGGCCGGGCCGAAACTGCCCGGGCCGAACTCGATCGTATCGGCGCCCACGGTGTAGCGCGCGGTGCCGCTCTTCGCGAAAAATGTGGCCGGCTCCGTCGCGTGTGGCTCGACGCCGGTGAGCGTGCCGTCGGGGCGGAAACACAGCTCGATCGTCACGGCGATGCCGGGCGTCTCGTCGATCGCGAAATCGAGTTCGAAGGTGCCGGGCGCATCCGCGAGTTCGCGCACGGTGATGCGGGTCGTTAGGCGCTTTTCGTCGCGGGCGCGGGAGGGGAAATCCATTTTGCTGTAAAAGCGGCCGTCGTCGGTGAGCGCGTAATCGCCGCGGCGTTGCGGCGCTCAGCGGGCAACGGCTGGTAGTAGGCGGCGCGCATTGTCTGGTGGAGCAGCCAACCCGGAGCGGCCGGCGTCGGGACGAGGCCTTCGCTGCGGAAATAACCGAGACTGAAAAATCCCGGCGCGAGGCGGACGGGCTCCAAGATGGCGGCGCCTTTGCGGTATTTGAATAACGTGGGATTGGTCGCAAGGCCGGAGGCGATGTCGCGCAGAGCGGCCCAGTCACCGCCGCCGAAGATCGTCGCGGTCGTCGCGCGGCGGCGGATGCGCACGAGGCCGGAGTTGGCAAAGTGTCGGGTGAAGTTTTCCGGCAATGGCGAGGAGGGCGGGAGCCCGGCGCCGGGAGCGGGAGACTCCATCCACTCGCTGAGGTTTTCCGTGAGGCGGGCAAGATGGTCGGCTCGAGCATTCGGGTGGCGGCGGCGAAAACTCCGTCGCCGCACTTCCGCGAAGCCGGGGGCGCATTACCGCCGCTCGTCACGCCCCAGGCACTCACGCCGGAGATTTTTATCCCGTGGTTTCATCAGCACCGCCCGGATGTGGTCGTCGGGCACGTGCAGGAGATCGTGACGTGGTTGCGCGGCGCGGGCGTGCGCGTGCCAACGGAACCGGGTTTTTTCAATCTCAACCTCACTGAACGCACCGGCCCCTGCGTCGGCCTCGACCTGCAACCGCAACAGCTCGGCGCCGTCGCCGTGGAAACCGTCGTCGGCATGATGCATCGCCAGGAACGCGGCGTCCCCGACCGGGCGCAATCGATAACGCTCGAAGCCTCGTGGCACGATGGTCCGACTCTCCGGCGAGTGTAGGCCGCGAGCTCGCCCCGCAACCCCGTCCCCCCGCGCGAACCGCAAAAAACGCCGCGCCCCGCTCACACCTTCGGCCGTGGCCGCAAATGCGCGAGGCCACCGTCGATGGAATAAATCTGACCCGTCACCCAATCCGCGTCCGGCGTGAGCAGCCACGCGATCAAACTGGCGACCTGCTCCGGCCGGCCGATGCGCCCGAGCGGGTGCATTTTTTCGGAGAACGCGCGCGACGCCTCACTTGCCAGCAACGGCGCCGCGAGCGGCGTATCGACAAGACCGGGCGCGACCGCGTTCACGCGGATATTGCGCGGCGCGTAGCTCGCGGCGGCCGCCCGCACCAAGCCCTCGATCCCGCCCTTCGCCGCCGCGATGGCCTCGTGCGCCGGCAAACCCGCCTGCGCCGCGGCTGAGCTGATGAGGACGATGCTCCCGGCATTCTGCGTCTGCATCGGCCCCAGCGCGGCACGCAGGCCGTAGAACGCGGAGTTCAGGTTGAGATCGAGCACGCGGAGCCATTCTTCGGGCCGCGTCTGGTGCGCCGCCTTGATCAGGATCGAGCCCACGGCGTGGACATAGCCGTCGAGCCGGCCGAAATGCGCTATTGTGGCGACGACAGCCGCCTCGACTTGCGCGGGCTGCGTGGCGTCAGCGGTGAGCGTGAGCAGCGCGGGCAGCTCGGTGCGCAAACGCGCAAGTTTGTCTGCGTCCCGCGCGTAACCAGCAACTGAGGCGCCTGCCGCGCTCAACCGCCGCGCTAGCGCCGCGCCGATCCCACCTGTCACGCCCGCAATGAGCACGACCGGGGCAGGTGGGGCGACAGCACTGGAATCGGGACCGGGGGGAACAGGGCTGGAAGGCATGCCCGTGAAAGTGATGCGATTCCGCCAAAACGCCAACCCCTCGGCGTCTCCACGTGACGAGGCAACTTTTGTCCCCAGGCAACGCCGACCTCAGTTCACCCGAGCCCACACCACGCCGCTTTCCTTAAAACCCAAACGCCTCCGCCGTCGTTTCGTCGATAGCCGCCTGATCCGCGGAACCTGCGACAGCCTCAAGTCTCAGCAACAACTCCGGGGCTAAGCTCGCCGCAGCAGGGACACGCACTTTCTTTAGAACCTGAGCCTGATAACGCACCGCTCCGCCCCTCATTTGCACGGAAAACGCCTTGATCTGTTCCAAAACAAAACGACCGCGCAGTATCGCTTGCAGCGCGTGCATACTTGCGATCCCCCCCGTGCCGCCGCACGTCTAATTCTTTTCAATAGAACTCTACGAAAATAGCATTGATTGCTGTCGTCTCTCCACATCGGGAGGCCGCGTTAATGGCTATCAAATAACCCACTTTGGGTTATTTGTCGCAAACCGTTACACTACGCACTCTGAAGACAAGCACATACACCAAAGCAGATTCAGTGTTTCGCGAGTTTCTCAAAGAGCTTCGTGAAGAACAAAACCTTACTCAGGCTCAATTGGCAAAACGACTAGATGTTCCTCAACGCTACGTCAGTAAGTTCGAAACCGGTGAGAGGAACTTGAACTTCGTCGAAACGAATTTGGTATGCGATGCGCTCGGCGTGAACCTGACGAAGTTCGCAGCGCGATTCAGCGTTCGACTTGCGAAATCATGATCGCAAAAATGAAATCCCCGCCCGGCGATGCGATTGTTGGCAATCCCGCTGGTGCAACAATAGATTCTCCGACTAACCAAATTACGGCGAAGAGAGCCGCCGCCATACTTGTAACAACCAACACCGGTTTCATTATTCCCACAGCTCGCCAAAAACAGAATCTCTTGGTGGCATTCGCCAAGAGGAACATGGTTATATACGGGAAGGCCTTCGATATAGTCCGTCTTTCAGGAAAAGTGGATTTGAATCGCTTGGCGGACGTGGAGAGATCCTTAAGCAAGATCACGATTTTCGAGATCAAATCGACCAAGAAGCCACTTCATGCGGACTTTCGAAAGCATTTCTTTTCATTAACCGCAGCTGAAATGCTGGTCGCCCAAAGTCTGAAAAAAACTTCCGGTTTGTTTTTGTTAGCACCGCGATCGGTAACTACTTGGAACTCGATTTAGTGGGAGTTTTCGCGAAGGCCAAAGGAATCTACCCGGGCTGGAGCATATGTTTCTGAGAGGCAACCAAGGGAGCGCGATGGGAGTTATCCCTCCGAAAACTTACCCGCATCATAACGCGGCGGGCCACCGGCGTCTTCCCAACCTCCTGCGTGTCATCACGCTTTTGAACGACTTCTAACCGGCAGGTCTAGTCTGGCCCGTCCCCAATAGATGCATAGAGGGACTTGATAAAATTACAGAAACGAATGTTGCCGGCAGGTTCAGCAAAGGCACCACTACGGCTTTGGGGAGCCAAAATCAATGCCACGGCGCTGTATTCTCGATTAAGCGCCAGTCGCTGGGAAAAAATTACGTATCGCTGCAAAAACGAAGCTCTGAAAAAGGTTGTAGAAATCGGAATGGCGCCGACTTCGGGACGGTAACGGTGAAAAGCTGTTTTATCTTCCTCTAGGAAAATAAAGTGACCCAACCACGGTTCGCGCACGCCGAATAAGCCTCTAGCATAGGTCGCCCAAAACTCGGCCGATGCCCTAGGGCCTGTTAACACTATATCAAGGCTAGCCAGATAAGGGCGAAGGTGACGAAAGAGCGGAAAAGCACATCGAGTCTGTCGTAACGGGTGAAGGTGCGGCGGAAGCCCCTGAGGCGGCGGAAGAGTCGTTCGACGTGATTGCGCTCCCGATAAACCGCCTTGTTCAGCTTCCAGGGCTTGAGACGCCGAGGGTTGGGCGGGACTACCGGCTTGAAGCCAAGCAAGCTGGCCAGGC
>JACMRG010000432.1 GCA_014376585.1 Opitutaceae bacterium
GCGCCCGCCGCCAACGCGAACGCCGAAGCCGCCCTCGACCGCCTCGGCCTCCGCGCCGAGGATATGCTCGCCGCCGGCAAACCCGCGAAGCATCGCCTCCACGCCCTCCAACTCGCGAGCGAGGCCGACACGTTCGCCGCCCAGGACGCCGCCCTCGCCGACACCCTCCGCGAACGCGCCGCCGCCCTCGCCGCCCTCCCTCCGCCCCCCCTGCCCACCGGCCTCCGCGCCACCCTGCGCCCCTATCAAGAAGAAGGTTTCCATTTCCTCGCGCACCTCGCCGCCCGCGGCTTCGGTGGCATTTTGGCCGACGACATGGGCCTCGGCAAAACCGTGCAGACCCTCGCGTGGCTCCTCCACCAGTCCCACGCCCACACCGCGCTCGCCGCCGCCGATTCCACCCCCGACAAGAAAACCAAGCCCTTCCGCGCCCTCGTCATCTGCCCGAAGAGCGTGATGCACGGCTGGCTCACCGAGACCGAACGGTTCGCGCCCGAGCTCGCCGCCGAGCCGTTCACGCCGCTCCTCTCCTACGCCACGCGCATGCCCGGCCCGGAAAACGGCCCCGCCATCCTCGTCGTCAACTACGCCCAGCTCCGCCTCAATACCGATTGGTTCCAACGCCACTCGTGGGACGCCGTCATTCTGGACGAGGCCCAATTCATCAAAAACCCCACGAGCCAGACGGCCGCCATTGCCCGCGCCATTCCCGCCGCCCACCGCATCGCCCTCACCGGCACGCCCATCGAAAACCGTCTCCTCGATCTGTGGAGTCTCTTCGCCTTCGCCCAACCCGGCCTCCTCGGTAGCCAAGCCGGTTTCCGCCGCCAATTCCCGATGGAGGACCCCACGTCCCCCGCCCGCCTCCGCCGCCGCGTCCGCCACTTCATGCTGCGCCGCACGAAATCCCAGGTCGCCCCCGAACTCCCCCCGCGCACCGAAGACATCATCCTCGTCGACCTCGACGGCGAACAACGCTCCCTCTACGACGCCGAGCTCAAGCGCGCCCGCGCCCAGCTCCTCGGCATCGAAACCGCCCGCGCCCTCGACGCCGTCCGCTTCAACGTCCTCGCGAGCCTCCTCCGCCTCCGCCAGATCTGCTGCCACCCCGCGCTCGTCTCCGACGCGCACAGCGAGATGCCCAGCGCCAAACTCGACGCCCTCCTCGAGCGCCTCGAAGAACTCCGCGACGAAGGCCAGCAAGTCCTCGTCTTCAGCCAGTTCGTCTCCCTCCTCGAGCTCATCGAGCCGCGCCTCAAATCCGCCGGCATCGACTACCTCATGCTCACCGGCGCCACCGAAAATCGCGGCGAACTCGTCGATCAATTCCAGTCCGACAAAACCAAGACCGTCTTCTTGCTCTCGCTCAAAGCCGCCGGCTCCGGCCTCAACCTCACCGCCGCGAGCTACGTCATCCTCTGCGACCCGTGGTGGAATCCCGCCGTCGAGGCCCAGGCCATCGACCGCACCCACCGCATCGGCCAGACGCAGCCCGTCGTCGCCTACCGCCTCGTCGCCGCCGACACCGTGGAGCAAAAAATCCTCGCCCTGCAAAAAGACAAAGCCGCCCTCGCCAACGCCGTAGTGCAGGAAGAGTCCCTCGCCAGCGTCCTCGACCTCGACAGCCTCCGCCAAATCCTCGGCTGATCCGAAGCCGCTCGCGCCCGATGAAGGGAGGGGTCGCCGAACCCCTCCCCGCGCCCCGGTCAGTAGCGCCGGCATCCTGCCGGCCCCCTCGAAAGTGGCCGCGGCATCCTGCCGCAGTTCCGCCGGCTCGGAGGTGGAACGCGCGCTCCGCCGCGCGGCCAATCCTTCTTTCGCCCCGTTCCGATCTCAACCACCCCGAGCCCACCCCGCCCGCTCCGAAAAATCCCCTCCACCAAGAGGGTTGGCGCGCATGGTCCTCCGACATATCCGCCGTAGCTCGCGCCGCGAAGGCAAAAGCGCCGAGGTGGCTTCCAACTCCACCCTCCCTTTTTCGCCTTCATCCTCACCCCGCCCCCTTGACACCTCTTTGACCCGGGTAAGACCGTAAGCCATGACGCTCACCCTTTCCACCAAAGGCCAGATCGTGCTGCCCGCCGCCACGCGCCACCGGCTCGGCCTGAAGCCCGGCGCCTGCCCCGCCTGCCGGGTGCGTGACGTCGAGATCGTGCTCACCCCGCCCCCGCCCGCCGCCAAAACCCACCTCGTGCGCGACAAACTCACCGGCATTCTCGTCCTCGCCAGTCCTCCCGGCACGCCTCCCCTCACCGGTGACCGCGTGCGCGCCCTCCTCGCGGACTTCCCGTGAGCTACCTCCTCGACGTCAACGCCCTCCTCGCTTGGGGCCTCGACGCTCACCCGCACCACGATCGCGTCCGCCGTTGGCTCGGCAGCCTCAAGACCAAAGGTGCGACCCTCTGCACCACCCCCATCACCGAACTCGGCTTCCTGCGCATCGCCGCCCAATCCGCCTACGCCCGACACCTCGGCGACGGCCGGCGCATTTTGGAAAGCATGCGCCTCGCTCCCGGTTTTACTCACGCGTTTCTACCCGACGATCTACCCGGCGACCGCCTCCCGGCCTGGGTGCTGACTCCCGCGCAAACCACCGACGGTCACCTCCTCGCCCTCGCCGTCCGCCATCATGCCAAATTGGCGAGACTGGATACCGCCATCCCCGCAGCCGTTGTCATTCCCTAAAGCTCTGTGGAAACGCATCCCACCCGATCCCGGCGCTGGCGTGGTGGCGCACATTGCCGCTCTCGCTCCAGGCGCTGCCACCGGCGGCCTCCCCACTCGCGGCGTTCTAGCGCCTCAGTTTCACCGCTCCGTTGACGACTGCCAACTCTCCATCCCTTGGAAAACCCCTGCCACTTTTCCCCCGACCGCGTCCACCGCTACAGCCTGATCCACCGCCTGGACCCGCTGCTCGGCGGCGACCGCCTCATCATGTGGATCGGTCTCAACCCCAGCACCGCCGACGAATCCCAGCTCGACCCCACCCTCCGCCGCATCGCCCGCTTCTCCGAACGCGACGGCTACGACGGCTTCTGGATGGCCAACATCTTCGGCCTGCGCACGCCCTACCCCAAGGAGATGATGGCCCACGCCGATCCCGTCGGCCCCGGCAACGACGCCTCGCTCCTCGCCGCCGCCGCGCGCTGCGACCGCATCGTCGCCGCCTGGGGTGTGAGCGGCGCCTACCAAGCCCGCGCCGAAGCCGTCGTCCGCCTCTTCGGCAAACGCGAACTCTGGTGCCTCGGCACCACCTTGGCCGGCCACCCCCGCCACCCCCTCTACGTCCACGGCGACCAAACGCTCGTCCGCTACCAACCTGCGCTCGCCTGAACCGCCTCTCAAGTAGGTCGGGTCTCTAACATGTCCTGAATTCCAATCCCTTTCCCGCACCACCCCTATTTTCGTCGGTCGAAACAAGCCCGGCCGTTATTTTGACTTTCCCCTAAAACTCAAAACAAGCCCGACCTAGTCCTCCTGCGCCTTCCTTTTTCGTTTCCTCGCTTGTGCCCGCTAGCGCGCCTGATTCATCGTCGCGCCACATGGATTCCGGAGGGACAAGGTCTGCCGCATCACCCTTGGCCGAACGACTAAAGGCCTATGGCTGCTCCGCGCCTATTCCGCTCGACGAAGGTCTGAATTCACCCGAACAGCTCGACTACCTCGACCTTCTTCCGCGTAAGAAACCTTCGCCGGCCACCCCAGCCGTTGTTGCCGCCGCTATCGCGAATCAAGGCACCACTCTGCTCTACGTCATCGACGGCGACAACGAAGTGCCCGCCGCAGCCGATCTGGCCAGACTCCAACACACGCTGGCCAACCGCAGCGAGCCCGCTTGGCTGGCGGTCTGCACGCCCGGGGAATTGCTCATTTACCCCATCGGCTTTCACGCCGAAGCCGCCACCACTCCGATCGACACCGTCAAATTCGACGAAACTCGCGCTCCACTCTTTTTCCAAAGCCTCGTGCAAGGCACCTACGAGCACAACGATCAGCTCAAAGGCTCCGACTTCGTCTTCCGCGAAATTTACCGTCTCCTTCAGCAGACGACCGAGGAATTTGTGCCCCAGAAGAAACTGAAGCCTCTCGACATTCTCTCGATGACGGGCCGCGCGCTCTTCTTTCGTTTCCTCATCGACCGAAAGATCGTCCTCCCCGGCGAACTCTCCGAAATCTGTCCGACCGCCACGTCAAACGACCTCAAAGACGCATTCTCGTCCGCCGAAAAAGCCGCCGCCACCTCCGCGTGGCTCGATGAAACCTTCAACGGCGACTTTCTCCGGCTCATTGACGAAGAGCTACCGGACGATGACCGGCCAGCCCGCGAAGCCGCCTACCGTCGCTTCTATAATCGCGTGGAAAAAACCGCCGGGCGGCGCTTCTTTGCTCACCTCGAAGCCATCCTGCGCGGTTGGCCCGCCACCGGCGACGGACACCAAAGCATCCTCGATTGGAACGACTTCGACTTCGCCCACATTCCGGTCGGCGTGTTGAGTCAGGTTTACGAGAACTTCAGTCACCTCGTTGACGAAGAAGCCGCACGCCAGACTAGCGTCCACTACACGCCGCGCCTGATCGCCGAGCTGATGGTGAATCAGACGTTCGCCGCCACACCGGCCGCGACACGCGCTGCCGCCAAGGTTCTGGACCCATCGTGCGGTGCCGGGATTTTTCTCGTGCTCGCTTTTCGCCGCCTCGTTCGCGAGTGCTGGCTTCGCGACGGCGGCACTGCTGCTGATCGTCCCGACACCCGCACGATTCAGCACATCCTCTATAACCAGCTCCGCGGCCTCGACCTCAGCGAAGCGGCCCTCCGCCTCGCCGCTCTGTCCCTCTACATCACCGCCATCGAGCTGAACGGCACGCCCCGGCCGCCTAAGAACCTCAAGTTTCCGCGCAGTCTGCGCGATCGCGTGCTCTTCAACGTCGCCGATCCCGGCGAGCCAACCCGTGCGTTCTCCCTCGGAAGCCTCGGTCCCCGCGCGCCAGCGGAGCTGGCGCAGGCGTTCGACATCGTCATCGGCAATCCACCGTGGACGCGACTCCGCGAGGAAGAGCCGGAGAACACCGCTGCCAGAGCCACGACCCGTAGCTCGAAGCGATCCGCTTCGGATCTTCTCAACGATTCCTTCACCGAAATCGGACAACACGCGTTGCGCGCCCGGGGTTTTACCGAGCTGGCCGACGGCTACGAAAACCCCGACAAGAATCCCGACCTCCCTTTTCTTTGGCGCGCGACCGAGTGGGCGAAGCCCGATGGATTGATCGCGTTTGCGCTCCACGCGCGGGTTATCGCTCGAACCAGTGGCAAGGGAGCCGACGCCTGGCGCGCGATTTTGCGCAGCGTCCAGCTCAACGGATTGATCAACGGCTCGGATTTGAGAAAGACCGCTGTTTGGGCCGGCATGGATATGCCGTTTGTCCTCTTCTTCGCGCGGAACTTGCTCCCAAGCCCGGGGCATCGTTTTTATTTCACAACGCCGGTGAATGATCCGCACCAGAACGAACTCGGCCGCTTCCGCATCGACTACGAAGCCGCCCAGCCCATCAGCGTCGAACGCGTCGAAAAACAGCCGTGGGTGCTCAAAACGCTCTCGCTCGGCACCTGGCGCGACGTCGAGGTCATGGAGTCAATCCTCTGCGCGTTTCCTCAAACTCTAGCTCAAGCTTGGCTCCAATGGGACAAGACCGGCGAGAAGACCGGTCAGGGTTATAACGTATCTTCCAGATTGAAGCAAAAGCCCGCGCCGTGGCTGGCCGAACTTCCGGACTTTTCTCCAGCAGACCATGATTTCGCCATTCGTCACCGCGATCTCAGAATCTATCGCGATGTTCACCAATTGGACTCGGCCCACATGCCGCGAACCGAAGCCCTTTACGGCCCCCCGCTAGTCATCATCCCTCAATCTCCCGGAGACGACGCGAAAGCTCCGCACGCGTTCCTTTCGTCAAAGTCTCTCGCCTTTTCACAAAGCTACTACGGTTACTCCTGCGCTAGTCATCCCGAAGCGGAAACGCTCGCCGCGCTGGTATACCTTCTTCCTCATTCGCGGCTGTTTGCTTACTTCTGCCTGATGACCAGCCGTCGCACCGGCTTTGATCGGCAGACCTTCAACAAAGAGGAATTCGACGCGCTTCCCTTCCCCGGCATCACCCCGCTTCTCTCCCCGACGAAAACCTCGCTCCGAAAACTCGCCCACCGGCTCGAACACGACGCCCACAAACCGTGGGACGAAATCGACGCACTGCTCTTCCGCCTCTACCGCCTCGACGCCAACGCGCAGCAGGTCATCCGCGATACGCTCTTCTCCGCTGCCGCCTATCGCCGCGCCGGCCAAGACGCCCTCAAACGCACAACCCGCGATTCACGTGCCCCGTTCCGCGATGCGCTGCAAACCCTGCTCACGCCCTTCTTCGAAACGTGTGGCCAGCGCGTCGTCGTCGCCGAACCGGCTTTTCAGCCCGACGCCTGGGAGCAACCCTGGCAGTTCGTCACCGTGACGCGCGCAGGCGACACCACACCGGTCAATGCCTCGGTCCTGCGTCGCGCGATGCAGGAAGCCAACAAGACCGCCGCGAGCCGCATCATCGTGAAACTCCCCGGCGAACGCGGCCTGCTGCTCGGCCTGCTCAATCAGCAACGCTGGTGGACCGTCACCCGCGCCCGTCTCTGCGGAAGCCATTTGCTTCGCCATCACCTCGGCGTCTTCGGCCTCTCTCACGCCGCATGATCGACCGGGGCGCAGATGGACTCTTCGCCTTGGGCTTGTCACCGGAAACTACCGTCTGCCCCATCCGAAGATCGAACTGCCCGTCATCCTCATCGTCCGCCGCGTATTGATCGAAGCGTTCGCGCTCCTCCGCCAGCGCGTAAAGGCGTCCTCGGGGAAAACACTCGCCGATTTCAAGGAAGACGAAGTGACCCTGGCCTTACTCGGGATCATCGAAAACGACTTCCGTCAAAACGGCCGAGTCGCCGGTTTTGATCGCGCACTCTTCGACGAAGTTACCCGCCAGCGGGAAGTTGAAAATTATAACTTCCAGAAAACCCAAAAGAAACCGGACATGCTATTCAAGCTGCGCACCGATGAAGAGCCTCCGACGGTTATCAGCACCCAGCACGCACTCTTCGTGGAGTGCAAACCCGTCGATTCTGGTCATCCCGCCGGCAGCGACTACTGCGACTGCGGCCTTCAACGTTTTATCGACGGCGACTATGCATGGGCGATGCAAGATGCCCTGATGATCGGCTATGTCCGGGACGGCCGCACGATTGCAGGTCATTTGGCTCCCGCGATGAAATTCCGCAGCGGCCTCCAGACCGTTTCGCGTCCAACACGCCATCCCCATCCACAGACAGTGGCCAACAGTGAAACCGAGGCACTCCACTTTAGCGTCCACCAGCGCTTATTCCCATGGCCCGACGGCAAAGGCCCGGCGTGCGAAATCACAATCTACCACTCGTGGCACCTTTGCTGATGCCCGCCCGCCGCCCCCATCTCCTCCTCCTCAACGCCTCCCTCGCCGGCGAAACCGGCAACACCGCCGTCCTCCTCGCCCGCGCCCGCCGCCTTCTCGCCCGCCACGCCACCGTCGAAAGCATCACGCTCGCGCCCCGCCCCGACGCCGCCCTCTCCCCACTTTCCTCCCTCAACGCTCGCCTGCGTGTCGGCCTCGGTCTCAGTCCTCAACTCCACGCCGCTCTCACCCGCGCCGACGGCTTTCTCATCGGCACCGGCACCCACTGGGATTCTTGGAGCAGCGTCCTCCAAAAATTTCTCGAAGACGCCACCGCCACCGAGGCCACGAAACTCTGGCTCGGTAAACCCGCCGCCGTCCTCGTCAGCGAACACAGCACCGGCGGCAAAGGCGTCCTCTCCCGCCTCCAAGGCGTCCTCGTCACCCTCGGTTGCTCCATCCCGCCGATGAGCGGCCTCGTCCTCTCGCGCGCCGCCGTCCTCGCCGCGCAACACGCCCCCGACCCCGCCGCGACCCGCGATTTCTGGTGCGAAGACGACCTCCGCGTCGTCTGCCACAACCTCGCCGAAGCCGCCCGCATCACGCTCCCCGCGGCCAGGCCCGGGCACCCCCGCTGGTGCGCCTGGCCCGTAGACCGCCGCGACTTCGCCGCGCGCTGGATCTAAATTTCTGTCGGGTCAATCTGCCGTCGCCACTGCTCCCTCTTCGCACGTCGGCACTCCGCGGCCTTTGTGCGGTCGGTGTTCCGCATGAGACGCGCTTCCCACTCTTTCGCCTTGGCCCTGGCCCTGATGAGCACCGGCTGCTCCTCGGTTTATTATAACGCCATGGAGAAAATCGGTTTCACCAAGCGCGAGATTCTCGTTGATCGCGTCGCCGACGCGCAAAAAGCCCAGGCCAACGCCAAGGCCCAGTTCGCCAGCGCACTGGAGCACTTCATCGCCGTTACCAAAATCAACGGCGGCGAACTCCAGCGCAAATACGACGAACTCAACCGCGAGTTCACCCGTAGCGGGGAGCGCGCCAAGGAAGTCCACACCCGCATCGCCGCCATCGAAGACGTCGCCGACGCCCTTTTTAGCGAGTGGAAACAGGAGTTGAAGCAATACTCCAACGCATCTCTCCGCAGCGAAAGCCAGCGCCAGCTCGACGCCACGCGCCGCCGTTACGACGACCTCCTCCGCCTCATGCACCGCGCCGCCGCCCGCATGGACCCCGTGCTCGCGTCCTTTCGCGATCAGGTGCTCTTCCTGAAGCACAATCTCAACGCCCGCGCCATCGCCTCGCTCGATTCGACCACGCGCGACCTCGAGTCCGACGTCTCCCGCCTCATCGCCGATATGGAAGCCTCCATCCGCGAATCCGACACCTTCATCCAATCGCTAAAGAACGCCGGCTAAGCATTCGAGCCCCGCTCGATCCGCCGTCAATTCATGCGACCGGCGCCCCCGCCGGACTTCAATCGGACCGGTCCTGCCGCGCCACCATCTCCCAATCGAGCTGCGCCGCCTTCAAGGAGAGATTGATCTCCGCGAGAAACGCCACCATCGCCCCGATCAACGCCAGGATCGCCCCGCAAAAAAACGCCACCAGCAACGCCGCGATCTCCACCCGTAGCAGCGCCGCGATAAACAGCCCGAGGATCAGCACGCCCACGCACAGCACCGTTGTCGTCACCAACGCGATCGCCAGCCGCAGCAGCCGCGCCCTCCGCTGGAGGATCGCCACCTGCGCCCGCAGATTCGCTACCGCCGCCGGCACCCGCACCCCCTCCGTCATCTCCCGCACGAGCGTGCGCGAGCGGTCCAGCATCCGCCCAAACCGGTTTGTCAACGTGAGCAGTAGCAGGCCCACGCCCGAGATGAGAATGACCGGGCCGACCGCGAGCTGCAGCGTGGGCACGAGTTCGGTGAGGGTGATCAGAGACATGGCGGGCGTCACCCTGCGAGCGCTCGCCCGCCGCCGCCAGCCTTCGTCACGTCACCTCCCCGCCGAAATGTCGCTCGCCGACGGCCGGGCCCCTTTTCGCGCGATCTCCCCCTCGCACTGCGGCGAACCCCGCGCGAGTTCCCGACAAGTCTCCGGCCGCTTCGCGTAGATCGCGCAAAAATATTGGCGCGTCCCGTCCGCCGCCGCGCGCGGCTCCAGCGCCGCACAATGCCCATCACGCATCTGCATGTAGGCCTTGTTTCCGATAAACTGCGCCACCCTTTCCGCCATCGGCCCGAGTCGCGTCCAATCGTCGCCCGTCACGCGCACATACGTTTCCAACTTCGAAAAACAGCAGACGCCACAGCGCAAGCAGTCCGGGGTGGGGAGCATGTCGGGACAACCTGCCGCTTGCCGCGCCCCACGCAACCGTTTCGACTCCGCCCACCATGGAAGCCTACGCCCGCGCCCGTCGGCTCATCGACTCCGCCCACGCCGCCGACCCCGCCCTCACCCCCGACGGCCGCGCCTGCGAGCTCGTCTATGGTGAACGCGTCGAAGCCTGGGTCGCCCGCCTCATCCCCGACGCCACCCCGCTCCTGCGTCTCGCCGCCCGCTGCCAGCATCTCGAACGCTGGCTCACCCCCCGCGCCACGTTTCCCGAGGGTAAAGTCGGCTACCTCAACTGGCGCCGATCCCTCTACGTGAAACAAGCCGAGCGCGCCCGCGGCCTTCTGCTCGAAGCCGGCGTCTCCGCGCCCGAAGCCACCGAGGTCGCCACCTGGGTTTCAAAAACCGGCCTCAAAACCAACCCCGGCACGCAAGCCCTCGAAGACGCCGCCGTCCTCGTTTTTCTGGAAAACGAAATCACCGCCTTCGCCGCCCAACACGCCGGCTACCCCCGCGAAAAATTCGTCGATATTTTGCAGAAAACCTGGCGCAAGCTGAGCCCCGCCGCCCAACAAGCCGCCACCGGCCTCACCCTCCCGCCCGCCGTCGCCGCCCTCGTCCGCGAAGCCCTCGCCTGAAGCTTCTCTCCGGACACCGCCCGCGAATCACGCGAATCTACGCAAATTTTTTGGGGGATATCCGGTCTTTCTCCGCCATTTCCGTTTACGCCATTCGCGCCCATTCGCGTGATTCGCGGGCCCACGGCTCATCCGCCGTTCCGTTTCACCAGCCGCAGATCATTGCGCAGCAGTTCCAGCGCCCGGCCGCGAAACACGATCACATCGGTCCGCTCACGCGCCGTCGCCGTGCAGGTCCAGCAGTTGTCCGGCCCCGCCTCGGCCTGATCGATAACCCCCCCCGCCGCCATCACCTGCGGCTCGCCGCCCGGCCGCTCGATCAGCAGGCTCCCCGCCTTGAGGTAGAAAAACGCCCGGCACCGTTCACCGCACGCGAACAACTGCTCGTCTTGTTCCAAATGGATCGAGCGCAGCGGCTCATCGGGCGGCGGCAACAGCAGGCTGATGTCGCGGGGGAAAATCAGGTCGAACGTCCAGTCGATCACCACGCGCAGCTTGCGCAGCGTGCCGGGCAGCTTGCTCAGATAAATCGTCCGCCACATCCACCACGCGATGAAGCCGCGGAAATGAAAACCCATCACCTCCGCCACCGCCTCGTGCCGGCCGATGGTCGCGAGTTGGCCCATGTAGCGATACGTGAACGGGAGCGGTTCCGATCCGCGGAGCGCGAGCACGAGATTTTTGCCGAGAATTTTTCCCTGCCGCAGCGCCAGCTGCGCCGTCGGTGGTGCCACCTTGAGTTCGCCCCGATCATTCCACGGCACCGCCGCGCAATCACCCGCCACCCAGAGATCGTCGTGCCCCGCCACGCGCATCGTGGGGAGCGTGGTCACGCGCCCTTGCGGTGCTTCGATCCCGAGCTGGCGGCACACATCGAGCACGATGGGATTCGGCGCGTTACCGATCGTCGTCACGACCGTGTTCGTGTCGATGGACTCGCCGTTGTCCAAAATCACCCGCGACGCCGTCACCGCCGCGACGCGCGTGCTCAGGCGCACACCCACGCCATTTTTTTCCAACACTTCCGCCGCGTAAGCGCCCAGCTTGGGACCGATCTCCGCGAGCAGTTGATCACGACTATGAATCAAGATCACCCGCGGCGCCGTATCGCGCAGGTTCGCATAGAAACCATGGGCATCGCGCACAAAGTCCAACATCTGACCCGCCGTCTCCACGCCCGTGTAACCACCGCCGACCACGACAAACGTGAGCAGCCGCCGCCGCACCGCCGCATCCTCCACGAGATTGGCTTCTTCCAGCCGATTGATCATCGCCGCGCGCAAGCGCAGCGCATCCGCCACGTTTTTCATGGGCCAGCCGTAGTCCGACATGCCCGGCACCGCACTCAGATTGGTGACGCTACCCAGCGTCAGCACGAGGTTCGTAAACGTCACCACGTGGTTCCGCGTAAACCGCCCGCCATCGAGCGTGATTTCCTTCTTCGCCCAGTCGATGTGCTGGATCGCGCCCTGCAGCACGTTCACGCCTTTGCAGAATTGCCGCAGCGGATTCACCACATCCGTCGCACTTAGCGAAGAGCCCACGACCTCGGCGAGCATCGGCTGAAAAACGAGCACGTTGCGCTCCGCGATCAGCGCCACGCGCTTCTCGCCCTCCTCCTGGCCGAGGGCCTTGCCCAGCGCCCGCGCGCAATACGCCCCGGAAAATCCCCCGCCCGCGATCACAACGTCGTAGTGCATGCTTTCTTCATCGTTAGCGGCATCGACCGCCAGCGCAAACTCCCGTTCCTCAACCCATCCCACTCGCCCTTCGCGCCCCCTTCGCCGCTGAATTGTGGTGCACAACCGTTGTCATTCTTCCACGTCTCTCCCAGCCGCTGCACCGATGCTCCGCCCGCCCGAGACTTTTGCCACCGCCCGCCTCACGGCCCGCCGCCCGCGCCCCGATGATGCCGCCGCGGTCTTCGCCGCCTACGCCAGCGATCCCGAGGTCACGCGCTACCTTTCGTGGAAACCCTATGCGCGCGTCGAGCCCCTCGCCGATTTTCTCCGCGACCGCGCCGCCGACTGGGAACGCGCCAACAGCCCGCACTACGCGTGGCTGCTCTGCCTGCGCGGAACCGATACGCCCATCGGCTCCATCGGCCTCATGCCCGACGGCGGCAAAGTCATGTGCGGCTACGTGCTCGCCAAAAATTTCTGGGGCCGCGGCATGACGACCGAAGCCCTCACCCCGCTCGTGGACTGGGCCATCGCCCAGCCCGATGTGTTTCGTGTCTGGGCCTTCTGCGACACGGAAAATCCCGCCTCTGCCCGCGTCATGGAAAAAGCCGGTCTCGCCCGCGAGGCCCTGCTCCGCCGGTGGCACGTCGCCCCCAACCTCGGCCCCGAACCCCGCGACTGCATCCTCTGTGCGCGGGTGCGCTGACCCGCCCGCCGCGACCCGACCTCACCGACCGGTCACCTGCGCGGCCGGATTTACGCGGCGGCGGCCAACCGCCAGCCCGCGCATCGCGGCCCCCGCAATCATCGTCCTTTCCGCGATGACCGACGAGCCGGTGATGGTGCGGCCGAAATTAAATATACGAGAGGCTCCGAATTTTCAAACTTTGGGCCGTTTGAGGTGGAGCCGCGACCCGCGGGCGCGGGCGGCCGGTAAAAACCTCCCGAATCCGTCGCACCCGGAGCTCGCGACGCCACCCGCAAAAATCGAATTCATACCAGCCGCCGGTATGAGCCGCGACGCCTCCGTCAAAAAGCGAGCGTTACGCTGGCGTGGGCGCGCCGGTTGCGCCGGCCATCGGAGACCCCGCTGTCCTTGAGCTGCCAACCGTAGTCGGCGCGCACCGTCAGATTTCCGCCGAGGTGGTAGCGGCAGCCGATACCCGTGCTCGCCAACTCGAGTCGCGACGGCTCGCCAGGCAACCGTCGATGGCTGCGCACCACGCCATAATCGAAAAACACCAGCGGGTCCAACCGGCCTTGCGGCTCTTTCCGACCCGGCGCGTGCCCGACACGGAACGGCGCGGCGTGCAGTTCGTTGACGAGCACGAAACCGTCGTCGCCGTTGGCCTCGCGTTCCTCGTAGCCACGTAGATTGCCGGCGCCGCCCAAGCCGAGTTGTTCGCTGCCGAGAAGATTGGCGCTGGCGAGTTGCGCGGTGCCGCGCGCGAGCCACGAAAAACCGTGCGGCAGTTTCGTCAGGCGTTCGAGTTCGAGCCGGGCGTAGAGATAGTCGGGTTGCGCGAGCGAACGCGCCGCCCGGTAAGAGGCCGCATCATTTCCGCGGCTGAGGCCGCCGGGGCTCAGCGCGAGCGTGAGCGAGCCGGCCGTCGACCCGTGTTTGTCCGGGCGGTTGGTGCTGAAAGCGAGCGTGGCTTGGACGACGTCGTTCTCCTGCGCAAACACCTGCGAGCCGCCGAACGACAGATTGTTATTGCTGCGCTTAAAATCCACCCCCGCCGTGAGCTCCCGCGTCAACGTCCCGCGCGCGGGCAGCGGCACGCGGTAGCGCGCGCTCGCCTGCCAGGTGCGGCCGGCGAGGGCGAAAAAGCCGCCGGCCAGCTCGGGCCGGCTCTCGGCGAAACTACCGAAGACGGTGAGCGTGTGCCGCCACGCCGGCAGCGGCACGATATAGCTGCCGGAATGCGCGACGAGTTTCTTGAAATCGGGGCTGGCGCTGAGCTGGTAGTTCATCTGCTCGTCGCGACCGAAGGCGTTGCCCCAATTGGCGCCGGCCTGCACGCGGTCGAAGCCGGTGAGCGCGTTGCCGGAATCCTCGTAGCCGACGTAGACGCGCAGCGGGTAGCGGTCGATGGTGCGGAGAATGACGTCGGTCTCGCCCGCGCCCGTCCCGCGGGTGAAGACGAGATCGACCTGGCGGAAAGGGTTTTGGTTGATCCAGGCGATGTCGGCGAGCAGCGGCGCGCCTTCTATCACCTCGCCGGTGCGACCGCGCACGGAGGCACGGATCTGGTCGGCGGTGAACCATTTGTTGCCCTCGGTGCGGACGTGACCAAGGCGGCCCTCGACCACGAGGAGCTGCACGGTCCCGCCGGAAACATTCTGCTCCGGCACGAGCACATCGACCACCGGCCGGCCCTGCCGGCGGAAATAGAGCACCGTGTCGCGCGTCAGCCGGTTGAGCGCGCGGAGCGTAAGCGCCCGACCGAGATAGGGCGTCGCGAGCGCGCGGAACTCCGCGGTTTCCAGCAGCGCCACGCCGATGACCTGCAAGCCTTCCACGGTCACCCCGCGCGCCTGAAACCGGGCCTGATCGGCCACAAACACGAGGCCGCGCAGGGTAGGCACGATCACTTTGTCGGAGTCCGCCGGAGCGGCGGACGGCGGCGCGGCGGGCAATGCCTGCATCGGGGCCGCCGGCGGCGTTTTTGGCGCCACCTGCTCGTAGGTCTGGGCGCGGATCGTCGCGGATAGGCCGAGCAGGGCGAGAGCCCAGACGCCGGGGCGGGAAAATTTCATCATCGCGGGCAAAGGAGTTCGCGGAAAGTGCACACGACGGCGGGCGATCATTGTGTGCCTCCGGTGCTGCGGCCGGCCGAGGAGTCCGCCGGCTTCCGGTCCACTTTGGCGCGGACGTGATTTACCTGCGGATTGTCGTCGTCGGAAAATTCGCGATAGCTGGAGCCGAGGGCGGTGTTGCTGGCGGCCTGCTGCCGGGCATCGGCGACCGCCTCGTGATAGACGACATTGAAGCCGCCCAGGTTGATCGTGGACTCGCGAAAGAGACCGGGTTCGTTCGCCTGGCCCGAGCCGATTCCGCCACCGGCGCCGAGTCCGGCCCCGCCTGCCAGCGACGGGACGAGTTCAAAATTGCCGAAGTTAGGACCATTCGGCGCCGCGGGGCCGCCCGCGGTGGAGGAACGCGAGCTGTTCGAGCCGTTCTGGAAGTTGGGCAGGCCGGTGGCCTCGCCCAGCGTGACCGCCAGTTGGCCATCGAGCGCAACGGCCGTGCCGCCCGGCGGATTGACGGGGACGAGCTTGAGGCGGCCATCCTCGTTGATCACCGCCAGCCCGGTCGTGATCGCGGGCCGGTTGTCGACCGTGACGACGGGCACCGGGCCCGTTCCGACGGTGACGGTGGGCGGGGTCACGCGCAGCGTGCCGGGCACGAAGGCGAAGCTGTAGTTGGCCGCCGTCGCAAAGGGCGTGATGGCGTAATCGCCGACCGCGCTGGTCGCCGTCGGCGGCGTGCTGAACGCGAGGCCGCTCACGACTGCCGCGGTGTCGCCGTTGACGAAGCCGGCAAAGGTGCCGGTGAACGCCGGATTGGGGGCACCGAAGTCGCGTGAGGCGTTGCCGGCCGTCAACGTGAGGGAGGCGCGGTTGATCGTGAGGGTGCCGGGTAAGAAGGTGAGCGCGTAGTTCGGCGCGATCGCGCCGCCCGGGGTGATGGCGTAGGCGCCGATCCCGGAGGCGGTCGTCGCGGTCGTGGTGAATTGCAGGCCGGTGACGGCGGCGGGGGGATCGCCGTTGACCAAGCCGGGAAACGTCCCGCCGAACGCGGGATTCGTCGCA
>JACMRG010000433.1 GCA_014376585.1 Opitutaceae bacterium
CGCAGCAGCGGCGGGCCGCTGTCGCTGGAGAGCGTGCCGCCGGAAAAATCGACCACGACTTTCCGCCCACCAAGGTCTTGAAACTGGAACGCGGTCCGCTGACCGTCTGTCGAAGGGCCGCGGAGATTGCGCGAATGGGATGGTTCACGCCCGGTCTTTCCTCAACGGTGAAAAATCCGGGCCGGCCTGTTCTCATACAGCTCGGTTTGCGCTCGACGGGACGCCCAACACGCCGGCACCCGATGCAACCAAGCGGGCGACCGCTCGGATCGCTTCTTCGATTGCGCGGGGCAGATTGGTTCCCCGCAACAAGCTAGCCGATAATGCGCCGTTGAACGTGTCTCCTGCACCTACCGCGTTCACCGCGCGAACTCGCGGTGCGGCGATGTGGCGAGCGTTGCTTTCGCCGGGTTCCAGCCGGCGCACACCGGCGGCGCCGCACTTCACGACGACATTTCCCGGGCAGATATCCCGCATTCGGGCGGGCGACCGCCGCAGGTTCGATTCTCGCGTGAGATGGCAGATTTCGTGAGCGTTCCGGAGAGCCAAGTCGACCTCGCGCATGAGCGCCTTGAACTCCTCCCGGGGCCGCGATTGCCCGAGCATCGGGCCGGGATCGAAAGCAATGAGCATTCCCATACGCCGCCAGCGAAGGAAAGATCGGGTGATATCCGGTAGTTTGGGATGAGGCCAGCCGCACACTAATACCGCTTTCGGAGTTTCTCCGGCGGGGTCGGGGAATTTTTGGAACTAGGGGTGGAAAGAAAAAAGTCGCGCGACGCTGCCGATCACCCGCGGCGGTTACATTGAGCGCGGTTGGATGAGCGGCGAATGAGGGATGCACGATGCACCCGGCCGTTTTTTGCCAGCTGTGCACGAGTTGGCCGAGGGGGTCGCGGCCGAGTGCGGTGTGCAATACCAATCGGGCGCCACGCCGTGCCGCCACCAGCGCAGCGTTGGCGCCGTTGCCGCCAATTGTAATGAGGGGCGAATGACGAAACCGAACGAGATTCTTTGCGGTGAACTCGGTGTATCGCGGCCGGCGGGGCAATCTCGGGACGCGCGGCAGGATCACGACCACGACGGTGCTCCCGGCGATCACGAGTAATGGCGAGGCCGTTGGGTGAGTGCGTCGAGAATTTAGCGTCATTGGAAATGTCAGTAACCAGAAGGAGAGGGCGCATCACCGGTGAACGACTCAGGAGCGCGGCCAGGATGGGGACCTGCGTGTTTCAAATATTTAGCATAGAACTGCGGCCACCAATCGCGTCCCGGCAAAGCGAGATCGGCATCTTTCATTTGATCGTAGGCCGGACGAACTCGTTCATAGGCGGCGTTCAGGCCGTCGCGGCCCCCATAATGTTTCTCAAGCCAGCGCCGTCCGATCTGCGCGTGCAGCACTTCGTCGGCCCAGTCGAAGTTTTGGAACATGGTCGCGAGCTCGTCCCCGCCGGCTTTTGCGAGGGCGACCTCGGCCTGCTTGCCCGATTTCGTCATCAGCCCTTGCTCGATGCCCCGGAGAAAGGCGTAGCGGTCCGGCGGTGTAAGTTGAGTGTTGGGATACTCGGCGAAACCCCCACGCGTGGGAATCTGCGTGAAGTCGATGCCTTGAGTGGCAAACGCGACTTCACCCGGCATGCAGTGGCGGTTTTCGTCCCACAGGTGGCGGGCGAGATCGTGATAAAATCCCCAAGGCTGATCACGCCATTCGGCGATCACCGACGCGAGAAATTCGGAAACGTGCATCTCCTGCAGGCGCACATTCATCTTCCACCATAGCCGCTCGTGGACCGGCCGGTCGGACCGGGGCACGACGCCGCGGGATCTCCAGACGTGAGCGAAACGGGCGTCGCGCCGCGGCATCCGCGCTCGCGCGAAAGGGGCCGCCGGGCGCGGCGACGGCAGGGTCACGGCCGCGGTTGCGGGCTGCTCGCCGTGAATGCCGCCGGCAGCGTCGAGATAGGCTCGGAGGTGGCGGCGCCATGAGTCGGGCGATGGATCAGCGGCGCTTCGTTGATCGCGCGCCAACAGAACCGTGATGGCTTGACGTCCCCGGCCGAAGGTGGCGGGGCCGAAATTCGAGACGGGCCATTCATACGACCAATTTAGCGGAAAACTCAAAAAACATCCTCGATAGGGGTGACATTTTTTTAGGCTAAATTGATTTTCCGGGCAGACGTCATTTGCCGATCCATTAAATCTCACCTGCTCCGCACCAATTGATTTCCATGAGTGTCGAAACGAGACAATGGCGCCGGCTCGTCGAAAAAGACCAGTGGTATCACCTCGCGCGGTTCCGCTTTTTACCGGGGCACCTCACGGCGGTGCATACGCGCGATTTCCCCGAAGTGTTTTGGTTGGAGCACGGGCTCGGCCGGCACCCTGTCAAAGGGCTGGTAAAGACGGTTGGTGCGGGTGACCTCGTCCTCGTTCGCGCTTCGGATCGGCATCGGTTGGAGGCGGTGGACACCGCGGGTTTCAGGCTGGGGAATCTCGCCTACGCGCCTGCGGTGCGCGCCGACTTGCGGATGAGACATGGCGCGTCGCTTCGGCCCTGGCGCGATCCGCAACCGGTTTTGCCACTTCGCATCGCGCTGACCGCCGCACAACAACGCGAACTCGCCGATAAATTGGGCCGGCTGGCGTCGATCACGGGCCGGTCGCGGATCGCGGTCGAGCGGTTCATGCTGGGTTTGCATCTTCTGATCGACGATCAGCTTTGCGCGATGCCGAGATCATTGCCCGGCTGGCTGGGCTTGGCGCGGGAGCGCGCGCGAGCCGACATTCTTCGTGCAAGGCGCGCAGGGCCTGGTCCGCGCAGCCGAACGAAGTCCCGAACACGTCGCTCGCACGGTGCGAACCCAGCTGGGTTGCACGCCGAGCGACTACGTGAATCGCGTGCGGATGGAGCACGCCGCGCGCGAATTGCGGCTCGGTGCGAAGCCAATTGTCGAGATCGCGGCCGACTGCGGGATCGGTGACCTGGCGCGTTTCTATTCGCTGTTCAAAGGCGCGCATGGCACGACGCCGCGGCGCCACCGATTGGAACATCACCGGCAAATCGTGTGAGCACAGTGCCACGCGTCGGTAACTCGCATCATTGCCCCGCGAGCACTTCCAACTGCGCTGCAGCCGGCGCCCGTCCCGTCCTCGGGTAGCAAACCCGGGCAAAATCATCTCAAAACCGGCTTCCGACCGCATGAACACGGTTTAGGCAGACCCGGCGAAGGCGTTGGACGCGCAGTCGTGGCGGTGGCGATGATCTCCGTGAAGAATCGGCAGGGCCAATCGCTCACGCTCGCGGCTACAAAATGCGCGGAGCGTGAGTGGCCATCAATCGCTGGCGTCGGCGGCTCCGGCGTGGCGGGCCCGATGGGCGGGCTTTACAGCCCGGCGATTTCCCAGCCCTTGCGGTAGGTGCGGCGGACGTAGGCGTTGGCGGCTTTTTCGTTTTCGAACTGGAGCTTCGCGGCGTTCCACTTGAGGTCGGTCTGGGGGAAGCGCACGGCGACGCTGCCGAGGAGCACGGCTTCGGTGAGCGGGCCGGAGTAGTCGAACGGCGCGAGCGGTTTGCCCGGACCGCCGACGATGGCCTCGGCCCAGTCGCTCCAATGGTGCGAGCCGGCTACTTCCGGAATCTTGTAGTCAGCGAACTTTGCCTCGGGGAAAAGTTTGGGCGTCGCGATGTGCGGGATGAGCAGCACGCCCTCGGTGCC
>JACMRG010000434.1 GCA_014376585.1 Opitutaceae bacterium
AAACCTCTCCGCCCTCGAGCCCTCGCTCATCGCGTAGCCCCGCGAAGCGCTCGCCGGTCCAGCGCTCGACCTCGCCAAACGCCTCCTCGCCGGCTACGAGCCGACGCCGGAGATTGTTTCGCGTCTCTGCGAAGAAGCGCTCACCGAACTCTTCCCCGAGCGCCAAAACCTCGAACTCACCGTCTCGCCCCGCGACGCCGCGTTTCTCGATCAGCTCAAGCCCGACTGGCTCGCCCGCTATCCCGATCTCCGCGTGCGCACGGACTCAACCATGGCCCCGGGCGACTGCCAGGTGCGCAGCCGCTTCGGCCTCACCGACGCCCGCCAACAGACCAAACTCGCCGCGCTCGCCGAGAGCCTCCAGCCCGCCTGATCCCTCTCGATGACCTCCTCCGTCGCTCCTCTTGTTGACGTGCTCCGCACGCAGATCCGGCATCTTCCGCCGGTGCAACGCGTGGGCGCGGTCACTGCCGTCGCCGGCCTCATCATCGAGTCCGACGGCCCCAATGTTGGTCTCGGCGAACTTTGCCTCGTGCGTTCGCCCCGCTCTGATTTTCAAGTGCGCGCGGAGGTCGTCGGCTTCCGCGAACACCGGGTCCTGCTGATGCCGCTCGGCGATATGGCCGGCCTCCACGTCGGTTGCGAAGTCGCCGCCTGCGACCGCCCGCCGCTACCGCGCATCGGCCCGGAGTTGCTCGGCCGCGTGCTCGATGCCCTCGGCCGTCCCTACGACGGGCTCGGTCTCATTCCCGTCGAGCGGGGCGCCGCCCAGAGCGGCACCCCGCCGCATCCGCTCCGCCGGCAGCGCATTCACGATCCCTTTGTCACCGGTATCCGTGCGCTCGATGCGTTCACGCCCTTCGGCCGCGGACAGCGTCTCGGTCTCTTCGCCGGTTCCGGCGTCGGTAAATCCACGCTCATGGGCATGATCGCCCGCGGCTCCGAGGCTGATGTCGTGGTCGTTGCGCTCGTGGGCGAACGCGGTCGTGAGGTGCGCGAGTTCATTGAAAAAGATCTCGGCCCCGGGGGCATGAAACGTTCCGTCGTCGTCGTAGCCACCTCCGATACGCCCGCGCCGCTCCGGCTGCGCGCGGCCTACACCGCGACCTCCATCGCCGAGGCTTACCGCGACGCCGGCAAAAACGTCCTCCTCATGATGGACTCGGTCACCCGCTTCGCCATGGCGCAGCGCGAGATCGGCCTCGCCATCGGCGAACCTCCCGCCACCCGCGGTTACACGCCTTCGGTCTTCGCCATGCTGCCCCGCTTACTCGAGCGCGCCGGGGCCGGGGAGCGCGGCGCCATCACTGCGCTTTACACCGTGCTCGTCGAAGGTGACGACATGAACGAGCCCGTCGCCGACGCCGTGCGGGGCATTTTGGACGGTCACATCGTGCTTTCCCGCGCACTCGCGCACTTCAATCATTACCCCGCGATCGACGTCCTGGAGAGCGTCAGTCGGCTCACGCGCGATGTCTGCACGCCCGACGAAATCATGCTCGCCGGTCGCGCCCGCGAGCAACTCGCGCTTTACCGCAAGAACGAGGACCTCATCTCCATCGGTGCCTACACGAAGGGCGCCAACGCCGCGCTCGACCAGGCCATCCTCCTCCACGAGCCGCTGAAAAAATTTCTCCGTCAGTCAGTCTCCGAGCACATGTCCCGTCAGCAAACGTTCCAAACCCTCAAGTCTCTTCTCCCATGAAAAGATTCCGCTTCCCCCTCCGTCCGGTCGCCATGCTCCGCGCTCACCAGGAAATGCGCGCCCGCGAGGCTTTCGGGGCCGCCGTCCACAGTTACGTCACCGCCGAGGAAGAACACGCCGCCGTCCGGGTGCGCGTCACCGCCTTTGAACAGGAACTTTTTACCGGCCGCCGCGAACGCTTCAACGCCTCCGTCGAGGCGGAAAATCTCGCCGCCTACCGCCAGGAATGCGCCGCCGAGGCTGAGTCCGAGCGCCGAGTTTTCGCCGCCCGCGAAGAGATGGCTCGCGCCCGTGCGGCTTATCTTGAGGCGCACCGTAAAGTCGAAGTCGTCCGCCGCCTGGAGGACAAAGCCCGCGCCGCGCACCGCGTCGAAGCCGCACGCGAAGAGCAGGCCGGGTTCGACAATTTCGCCGCCCGCCGACACTTCGGCGGCACGCAGCTTTCACGCCCATGATCTCCAAGCTTCAGTCTCCCGTTGTCCTCATCGCCCTTGCGATTTTTAGCAGTCTCGCCGTTGGCACCATGGCCTTCTGGCGCACCGCCGTTCCTCTCGTCGAACGTGCGGCGGGGGGCGCCGCCGCCCAGGTGAAAGCTCCGTCCGCCGCCCTGAAGGAGAAGGGTTGGGATTTTTGGACGATCGAGATCGAGAATCTTTCCACCGAACTAAAAGGCGAACGCGATCGCCTCCGCCAGCAGCATGATGCGCTCGACCGCCGCGCCGCCCAACTGGCTAACGAGGCCAAGGAACTCGCCAAGGTCCGCACCGAGATCGAGCAGGTGCGCACCGGCATTTCCGATCGGATCGTCGAAATATCCGCCGATGAAGTGAAGAACCTCCGCGCCCTCGCGCAGGCCTACACGAACCTTACCCCCCGAGCCGTCGTCGCCGTTGTCCGCGAACTCGATGACAACACCGCGATCAAGATCCTCTCCTTGATGAAGGCCGATATCGTCGGACCGATTTTCGAGGAAATGAGCCGCACCTCCGGCGCCGACGGCCTGCTCTCCAAACGCGTGGCGGTGCTCTCGGAAAAAATGCGCCACGTGAAAGGCGCGAAGCCCGCACCCGCGCCCTGATTTTTTCTTAACCCAGTTTACCGCGCCAAGGATCGGCGCGGAGCACGACACCACGGAGGGTGCCCATCCATGCAACTCTCCACGTCCACCTCCGCTCTCGATTCCAATCTGCTTCCGCTGCTGCCAGCCACTGCTGGCTGCGCCGCACCCGGCACCGCCGGCCCCGGTGTTTTCGCGGATTTCATGCCCGCGCCCGCGCCGGTCTTTGGTGAAGGAGCGTTCGTCGCACCCGTGCAACTGCCCCCGGTCTCCGTCCCCGGAGGTCTCGTCTGCACGCTCGCCCTAACGGTGCCCGCCCCCGTCGAGGCCGAGCTTCCCGCCACTCCGTTCTCCTCGGCGACGGCTCACGCCCCGGGCTCCGGAGCCGTAAACTTTACGCCGACCCCGGTGCCGGCGGCAGATGAGCCCGTCACGTCCGATCCCGCCACGAACGAACCGCGCCGCCCCATTCCGACCCCGACCGCTGCACGCCCCAGCCGCGCGCTGTCTTCCCCGCCCCCCACCGTTCGCTCCGCCCGCGCCCTTCCGCGTGCCGAAACATCGCCCGCTGAAAAAATTCCCGCCGTAGTCCCGCTCACTCTGGCGCCCTTGCCTGCGGCCTTGTCCACGGACCTCGCGATCACGCCGCCCTCCGACCTCACGCCCAACTCCCCGGCACCTGTCCTCT
>JACMRG010000435.1 GCA_014376585.1 Opitutaceae bacterium
GCCGCATCATCGCCCTCGGCTCCGCCGCTTCCGCCCTCCTCTGCGCCGCTCTCGCCCTTGTCTCGCTGTTCCACGCGCGCGTGCCCGACCTCGCCCCGCTCCGTTGGGCCAACGCCGGCCTCCGCGCCATCGCCGTCCACTTCGAACGCCACGCCGATCCCGCCCTCCTCCGCTTCGACGAACCCGCGCTCCCTCTCATTTTTTTTCTGCTCTTCGCCATCGCCACCGTCCGCATCCTCATCTGGCCCGCCCGCAGCAGCCTGCCGCCCCTCCTCCTGCCCGCCGCGATGCTCAGCAACGCCGTCACCTGGGGTGCCAGCACCTTCGAAATCGCCACCATGGTCGGCCCCGCCGTCGGCGGCTTCCTCATCGCTTACGGCGGCTTTCACTCCGTCTATTGGCTCGGCGTCGCGCTGGAGATCACCTTCTTCATTTTGCTGCGTCGCGTCCGCTATTTTAACCCTTCCGCGCTCCCCGCCTCCACGCGCACCGTCACCCGCCGCACGTGGCGCGACATGCTCGGCGGCGCCGAATTTATCTGGAAACGCCCTGTCATCCTCGGTGCCAGTAGCCTCGATCTCTTCGCCGTCCTCCTCGGCGGCGCCACCGCGCTCCTGCCCATCTACGCGGCCGATATTCTCCACGTCGGCCCCATCGGCCTCGGCTGGCTCCGGGCCGCGCCGTCCATCGGCGCCTTCGGCATGGCCATGTGGCTCGCCCACCGCGCGCCCCTCACCCGCCCGGGACTCGCTCTTCTCCGGACCGTCGCCGGTTTCGGCCTCGCGATCATCGTCTTCGGGTTTTCCCACTATTTCTGGCTCTCGCTCGTGGCCCTGTTTTTTACGGGCGTCTTCGACAACGTCAGCGTCGTCGTGCGCCAATCCCTCGTGCAACTCCTCACGCCCGACCACCTCCGCGGCCGCGTGACCGCCGTGAACCAGATGTTCATCGGTTCTTCCAACGAGATCGGCGCCCTCCGCGCCGGCCTTATGGCCGCCTTGCTCGGCCCGGCCGCCGCCGTCGTCTGGGGCGGCCTTGGCACCGTCGCCGTCGCCGCCGTCGTCGCCCGCACCGTGCCCGCCCTCCGCCGCCTCCCCGCCCTGCATACCCTGCGCCCCGACGCCTAGCGCCCGGCTCAAGCCGGCCTTTATAGGTTAGACTTGTCGCTCGAACTGATGATCGTCGCCCAGCGCCGATGCTCAACTCCACGCACCGCAAGACGATCCTCATCTTCTCGCTGGCTCTTAGCCTGGCGGTCTCGCTCGTCGCCCTCGCCTCGCAAGAAGACCTTCGCGAGAAGCTCGGTTCAGTTTACTACGTCCTCGGGTTCTCCATCACCGGCTGCGTGCTCCTCCTCTTGGCCGGCTACGTCTGGGATCGATCGATGATGGAACGCATCAAGGCCCTGCGCCAGACCGGTGCCGAGCCCGTCAATCTTTCCACCGACGACCGCGAGGACGATGACGCCGACCAGGACGAAGTCATCGGCCTCGCCCGCAACATCGAGCGCATGGCCCGCACCCTCCAACAGGTCGAGGCCAACTACCGCAACATGGTCGAGGATCAGGTCGATCTCATCTGCCGCTACCGACCGGATGGCCGCATCACCTTCGCCAACGGCGCCTACGCCCGCGCCTTCGCCCGCAAACGCCAGGAATTCGTCGGCACGCCGTTCCCGCTCTACAGCCCCGGCGCGGCGATCGGCGACGGTCCCTACAGCTTCGAGCGCGAGCTCGTCCTGCCCGACGGCCGTCGCACGTGGCTCCTTTGGATTCAACGCCCGATCAAAGATGCCACCCGCCTCATCGAGTATCAGGCCGTCGGCCACGACATCACCGATCGCAAGGAAGCCGAGGCCGCCCTCGTCCGCGCGAAAGAATCCGCCGAATCCGCCGACCGCGCCAAAAGCGAGTTCCTCGCCATCGTCAGCCATGAACTCCGCACGCCCATCAACGGCGTGATCGGCTTCGCCACGATGCTCGCCGATTCCCCGCTCAATTCCGACCAGCGGGAATACGTCGCGATGATCCAGACCGGCGGCCACGCCCTCGAGCAACTCATCGCCGATATCCTCGACCTCTCGAAAATCGAGGCCGGCAAAACCGAGATCGAGACCAACCCCTACGCGCTTCATCGCTGCGTGGCGGAAGTCTGTGCCTTTTTCGCCCCCAAGGCCCGCGACGCCGCCCTCTTCCTCGATTCCAAGATCGAGCCCGGCGTCCCCGCCATCATCAACGGCGACGAAGCGCGCCTTCGTCAGATTCTCACCAACCTGATCGGCAACGCCCTCAAGTTCACCGACCGCGGCCGCGTCACCCTCAACGTCAGCTGCGCCCGCGGCGAACTCTTCCTTCCCGGCGGCACCCGTCACGCCCTTCGCCTCTTCTTCGCCATCACCGACACCGGCATCGGCATCGCACCCGATAAAATCAGCGACCTTTTTAAACCCTTCAACCAAGTGGACTCCTCGCTCCACCGCCGTCGCGGCGGCACCGGCCTCGGCCTCATCATTTCCAAACGCCTCTGCGAACTCATGGGCGGCACCATCTCGGTCGAAAGCCGCCTGGGCGAGGGCACGACCTTCCGCTTCTCGGTGCTGGTGGACTACGAAAAGGGCGACACCGACCAGCCGTTCGCTCCCCAACCCTCGGCCTGATCGTCCCTCCAAGGGACGTCTGAAAAGGTGGCGCCGGCTCTCTGAGCCGGCCTGGGTTCCAGCATAGTTTGCCGCTCAAACTCAGGGCGGCTTGCGGAAAGTTTGGAGGCGCGGGCCGGAATTGAACCGGCGCATAGAGCTTTTGCAGAGCTCGGCCTTACCACTTGGCTACCGCGCCAAACTTTCAGGAGGGCGCAACCTGTATAGAAAATTCCGACCCCGCAAGGCCTGAAATAAAATCTCTCGTGACTACACCTTGCGGGTCCGCGTGCGTCCTCACGATTCGTTTCAACCCTTGCCCGCACGCACCGCTCCCGCAATGACAGAGCAGAAAATTTTGCAAAAGATGCCCTTGACGATTAAAGCGTTAAAACCCGCGTAGCTAGCTCCCGGGCTTTGCTAAGCTTTTTCCTCGTGGCCATGGCTCAGTTCATGAGTCCGGCGGCGGCCGCCGATCCCGCCTCCAAGATTGATCCTCCGGCTTGGTCATACCGACACTCCTGGCAGGAAATGCGGGCTTATGGCGCGCGCCCGAGCGCCCAGGAGCCCGAAAAGCGGAACCGCCAAAGCATCACACGCGCGCGCCTACGCCGGAAACTGATACCGCAATCGTCGAAGACGCATTGAGCTGTTTTCGAACGGCTGATTTCGGCGGACAAGGCTCGAGGAACCTCGCGCCACAAGGCAGATTACACCGCTCGGGTCTTCCAGCACGCAGCGCTACCGCCGGTTCGCTCCGTTTGGATTTCCAAAACGCGTCCGCTCAACGCTAGCCCACCGAACCCGGCGGCTCGAAATGAATCCCATTCCCGCGCTTGCCGCCCGCGCCGGTTCGCCGCAGACCCAACCTCACGACCATGCCCACCACCGTTTTCACCATCGCCAACCAAAAGGGTGGCGTCGGCAAGACCACCACTGCCGTCAACCTTGCCGCCGCTCTCGCCGAGAAGAAAATCCACACCCTTTTGATCGACCTCGATCCGCAGGCCAACGCCACCAGCGCCATCGGTGTCGAGAAGCGGGAGGGCAAAAGTCTCTACGGCCCCCTCCGCGGCGAGGGCAACGCCTTCGAGATGATCGTCC
>JACMRG010000053.1 GCA_014376585.1 Opitutaceae bacterium
CCAACTGCTCGCCCACCTCGGGCTGCGCCTACCCAAGGGCACCCGTGAAATCAGCAATGTAGTGCCGAAAATCAGCCCCTAAATCGCTCAAGTCGCTGCGATAGAACGAAACGGTTTTCCGAACTGCGGAACTCGGGCTAGAGGGGAGCGTGCCGTCCGCCGCTAACGTTGAGCGGAGTGCAGGGCGAATTGGATCGGTCGGACAAGGAGCACCAGAACTCCGCTGCGAGCGTAAGCGCACACTCCAAACATCGAACCCCCCGGGCTGGGTGGGCGCGCCCGAATCAATTATTGAAACGGAACAGAGCGACGTCGCCGTCTTTGAAGACGTATTCCTTACCTTCAAGGCGATACTTGCCGGCATCGCGGGCGGCGGCGACGCTGCCAAGGGTTGTGAGATCGGTGTAGGATACAATCTCGGCTTTAATGAACCCTTTCTCGAAGTCGGTGTGAATTACGCCGGCGGCTTGCGGAGCTTTCCAACCTTTCACAATGGTCCAGCAGCGGACTTCTTTTTCGCCGGCGGTGAAATAGGTCTGCAAGCCGAGGAGGTTATAAGTGCCTTTGATAAGGGCTGAGACGCCGGAGTCATCAACGCCGAGGTCTTTCAGAAAGGCTTTGGCTTCATCGGCCGGGAGGTCGATCAGTTCTGACTCGATCTTGGCACTAATCGGCACGTAGGCAGCGTCGTGGTGGGTGCGAACGTATTCGGCGACTTTCTTAACAAAAGGATTTTCCTCGGCGGTCGCCAAATCGGACTCGGCGACGTTGCAGGCGAAGAGCACGGGCTTCGCGGTGAGGAGTTGAAAAAGCTTCATTAACGCAACTTCCTCGGGCGTGGCCGGAAAGGTGTTGGCGGTCTTGCCGGAATTCAGGTGTGGCGTGAGTTTTTCAAGCAGGGCGATCTCGATCACCGCTTCTTTGTCGCCGGATTTCGCCTTTTTCTGGGTTTTGTCGATGCGTTTGGCGACGGCATCGAGATCGGCGAGGACGAGTTCCGTCGTGATGACCTCAATGTCGCGGACCGGATCAACCCCGCCCATGGTATGGATGATGTCGTTGTCTTCAAAGCAGCGGACGACTTGGACGATCGCATCGACTTCACGGATCGTGGCGAGAAATTGGTTGCCGAGACCCTCGCCCTTGCTGGCGCCGGCGACGAGGCCGGCGATATCGACGAACTCGATGGCGGCGGGGACGACGACGTTGGTCTTCGCGATGGCTTCCAGCACGTAAGCGCGGTCGTCGGGCACGATCACGACGCCGACGTTCGGGTCGATGGTGCAGAACGGATAATTTGCCGCCTCGGCTTTGCGGGAGCGCGTGAGGGCGTTGAAGAGAGTAGACTTGCCTACGTTGGGCAGACCGACGATGCCAGCTTTGAGCATAAGAGAAGGCAACAGAGCGGCGGGAGTAGGGGCTTGACAAGCTGATTGTGGGCCGGTCTTTTCTCCCGCTTTTCAACTAAGAACCGACCCGTAAATCAATCGTCATGGCTCTCAAAATCCGTCTCACCCGCATCGGCGCCATTCACCAACCGCATTACCGCGTGGTTATCGCCGAAGCCCGTTCCCGCCGTGATGGCGCCCCGGTCGAAATGATCGGCACCTACGATCCGCGCGCCAAGGCCAACGGTTTCAAGGTGAAGCTTGATCGCGTCGATTACTGGCTCGCGAAGGGTGCAAAGCCCACCGACACCCTCCATGCGATGATCAAGCGAGCTCGCCGCGCGGCTCCCCTCGCCGAGGTTGCTGCTCCCGTCGCGAGCTAAACCGGCTTTCCTCTGTTTTCAAAAGTCGCCCAACCGCGAGGTTTGGGCGATTTTTCGTTTTAACGTTCATTTTCGGCCGCCATGCTGCGCATCGACATCGTCACGCTTTTTCCGCGGATGCTCGACGGTTTCTTGACCGAAAGCATCTTGGGCCGCGGTATCGAGGCCAACTATCTTGCGGTCGAGGTGCATGATTTGCGCAAGTGGACTACGGACAAGCACCGCACGGCCGATGATCGCCCTTTTGGCGGTGGCGCCGGGATGGTTTTGAAGCCTGAGCCGGTCTTCGCCGCGATCGAGCAATTGCAGACTTCGGGCTGCCGGCGCATCTATCTGACGCCCGATGGCACGCCGCTTTCGCCGGCTTTGGCGCTCGAACTCTCCCGGCAGCAGCACCTCGTTTTCTTGAGCGGGCACTACGAAGGTATTGATCAACGCATTCGTGACGGCGTCATCGACCAAGAGATCAGTATCGGTGATTATGTCCTCACGAACGGCACGCTGGCAGCCGCTGTGGTGCTCGATGCGTTGGCCCGTTTTATTCCCGGAGTGCTCGGTGAGGAAAAGTCGTTGACGCACGAATCCTTCACTAACAGGTTGCTCGACTTTCCTCAATACACGCGTCCCGCCGAATTCCGGGGTATGTCCGTTCCAGATGTTCTTCTCTCTGGTGACCATGCCGAAATCGAAAAATGGCGGCGTGCGCGTCAGCTGGAAAAAACCACTTCCGTTCGACCCGATTTACTCAACTAAACTCAAAGCATGAACCCGATCATCAGCCAGATCACCGCCTCTCAGGTGAAAAAAGACATCACGCCGTTTAAAGTCGGTGACGGTGTCCGCGTCCACACGAAGGTCCGTGAAGGCGACAAGGAACGCATTCAGATCTACTCCGGCATTGTCATCGCCCGCAAAGGCGCCGGCATCCACGAGACGTTCACCGTCCGTCGCATCAGCTACGGCGAGGGCGTCGAGCGCGTGTTCCCTGTGAACTCACCCAACATTGACAAAGTCGAGGTCGAGCGCGAGTCCGAGGTCATGCGTTCCCGTCTCTACTATCTCCGCGGTCGCACCGGCAAGGCCGCCGTCGCCGTCAAAGAAAGAGAGTTCCGCGCCACTCCTGCTGCTGCACCTGTTGCCGCCAGTTAAATCGTTCATCCGAACGATGGGGCTTTTTCATTCAAAGCGAGCCTTTCGAGGCTCGTTTTTTTTATGCCCTGAAAATCATTTGTCTGCGACTATCGCTCCACTTTTAGATCAATCTTTCGCTCAAACATGACCCTGCAAACCCACCTCCTCGCCAAGGCTGCCAATCAGGCCCGTGGCCTCGCCATCGACGCCGTCCACGCCTGCTCCTCCGGCCACCTCGGCCTGCCGCTCGGCGCTGCCGAGATCGGCGCCGTCCTCTACGGCCATGCGCTCGTGCACAACCCCGAGCGGCCCCGTTGGCTCAATCGCGACCGCTTCATTCTCTCGGCCGGCCACGGTTCGATGTTTCTCTACAGCTGGTTGCACCTGAGCGGTTATGATCTGCCGCTCGAGCAGTTGAAGAAATTTCGCGCGCTGCACAGCATCACGCCCGGTCACCCGGAATTTCACGAGACGCCCGGTGTCGAATGCACGACCGGCCCGTTGGGGCAGGGTATCGGTAACGCCGTCGGCATGGCCCTCGCCGGCCAGATGGCGGCCGCGCGTTTCAACACCGCCGAGCACACGATTTTTGATTATCATGTCGTCTGTCTCGCGGGCGACGGCTGTATGCAGGAAGGCGTGGCCATGGAGTCCGTGGCGTTCGCCGGTCATCAGAAACTCGATAACCTCATTCTGATTTACGACTCGAACGAGGTCACCCTCGACGCGATGGCGAACAAGACGCAAAGCGAGAGCGCCGCGCAGCGTTTCAAGGCGATCGAGTGGGATGTGCAGACGATCGACGGGCACGATCTTGCCGCGATTCTGAAAGCCTTTAACAGGGCCAAGCGCTCGAAGTCTGGCAAACCCCAGCTGATCATCGCCAAGACCATCATCGGCAAAGGCATCGCCGAAGTGCAGGGCACCGCGAAGGGCCACGGCGAGGGTGGGGCAAAATTCTCCGAGACGGCCCGCGCATCACTCAGCCTGCCGGCCGGCGAACATTTTTACGTGAGTGATGACGTGCGCGCCTATTTCGCTGCGCACAAGAACCGTCTCATCCGCACTTCGAACAAGTGGCACAAAACGCTCAAGGCTTGGCGTGTCGCGAACCCTGAGAAATCAACGCTCCTCGATTCTGCGGCCACGCGCCCGAGCGCGGCGCATCTGCTGGAAAAAATTCCACTCTTTGCGCCCGACGTTAAACTCGGCGGCACTCGCGCCGCTGGCCGCGACGTGCTCCAGCCATTGGCGGCCGAGCTTCCATTGCTCATTGGCGGCAGCGCGGATCTCTACGGTTCGACGCTCAACCTTATCAACGGCACGCCCGATTTCGACACGGCCAACCGCGGCGGTCGCAACATCCGCTTCGGTATCCGCGAGCACGGCATGGCTGCCATCGCCAATGGCGTCGCCTACGACGGTCTTTTCCGCCCGAGCATCGCTACGTTCCTGGTGTTTGCGGACTACTCGCGCCCCGCGATGCGCATTGCGGCGCTGGCGAAGCTCCCCGTCATTTATATCTACACGCATGATTCGATCGGCGTGGGTGAAGACGGCCCTACGCACCAACCGGTGGAGACTATTTCCTCACTGCGCCTCATTCCGAATCTCGACGTCATCCGGCCGGCCGATCCCGAGGAAACGGCTGGCGCCTACGCAGCCGCCCTCGAACGTGGCGACGGCCCGACCCTGATCGCGCTTTCTCGGCAAGCTGTGCCCGTGCTTAATGACATCCCGCCGCACATCCGCCGCGCCGGTGTGTTGAAGGGTGGCTACGTCGCCGTGCAGGAAACGGCACCGCCCACGCTCATCCTGATCTCGACGGGCAGTGAAGTGCAGCTCGCGATTGCCGCCGCCAAAGAACTCGGTGCGGGCACCCGCGTGATTTCGATGCCGTCGTTTGAACGTTTCGACCGCCAGACGGCCGAGTATCGTGACAGCATGCTGCCGCCGTCGTGCCGCGCGCGCATCGCGGTCGAGGCCGGCGTCAGCGGCCTGTGGCGCAAATATGTCGGCCTCGACGGCAAGGTCGTCGGCATCGACCGCTTCGGCATCAGCGCGCCCGCGCCGTTGGTCTATAAAGAACTCGGCATCACGACGGAGGCCGTCCTTGCCGCTGCTCGTTCTATCTAAACGGCCACCTGATCGGATTGCAGATCGACCCGCCCGATTTGGGCGGGTCTTTTTGTGATCCGACATACTTGTGGAAGACGATCCAGACTGATTCTAAGAGCAGTTTGTGAAATTTGCTCCAAAACTCCACAGGGCGCTTGCTTTTATAGTTAGCGCCCTAACTATCAGGTTCCTGATAGTTTTATTTCCGCCCGAAAATTATGCCACTCCTGCTCCTTAAAGACCTTCCACGCTACGAGTGCTTACTCGAAGCTGCGAAGGAATTTCCGGACCTTGATCCGTCGGCTTCCGAGGTTTTTCTGCACCTATTGAGGGCGGGTGATGAGGCATACGGCGTATCGGATCGCAATTTGGTCAGTCACAATATCTCCCAAGGCCGGTTTTGTGTGCTCATGTTGCTTTGGCGCAGCGTGCAATCACCGGCGGCCAAACTACTTGGACCGGACTGCTGCGTGCCGGGGCCCCGCACGCCCGCCGAGCTGGCAGATGCTGCCGGCGTCACCCGCGCTACCATGACAGGTCTGATCGATACTTTGGAGCGCGACGGGTTTGTAAAACGCGAACCCGACCCCGATGACCGTCGGATGATGTCGGTTCGGCTCACTCCCAAGGCTGAGGAGTTCCTGCGCAAATTCCTGCCGGAGCATTTCCAGATCACCGCCAAATTGATGCGCACGCTGACCGAGTCCGAGCGCAAGACCTTGGTGCAGTTGCTAAACAAGATATCCCAACAAGCATCCGTTATGCTGGGTGCAGCTTCTGAAGGCGCTCCTGCTGTCGTGAGCGGCACCCAAGCCGTTTAAATTTTCCCATAATATGTTCATGTCTTTCCCCGTCTAACCCATCCTCCCATGTTTAAGAAATTCCTCATCGCCATCGGCGGCTTCGTTGTTGTCGTGATCGCGCTTGGCGCGGCCAAGGTCGCGCAAATCAAGGAGATGTCCTCGATCCCTCATACCCAGCCGCCCAGCGCAGTTACTTCGTATGAAGCCAAAGCCGTGGCTTGGCAGCCCGTTATTAACGTCATCGGCACACTCGCCCCCGTCCAAGGTGTGACGGTCGCGGCCGACGCCGATGGCATCATCGCCAAAATCGCAGCGGAAAACGGTGCCGCCGTCAAAGCCGGCGATCTGCTCTTCGAACTCGATACCAGCGTCGAGGCCGCCCAACTCACCGCCGTCGAAGCGCGCGCCACGCTCGCCAAATTGCAGCGCGACCGTTCCGCCGAACTCGTTGAGAAAAACAGCATCAGCAAAGCCGAGCTCGATTCCTCGAACGCGCAATATGCGCAGGCAATCGCCGAAGTCACCGCCCTCAAGGCCACCATCGAACGCAAGCACGTGCGCGCGCCCTTCGATGGCCGCGTCGGCATCCGTCTTGTTAATCTCGGTCAGTTCGTGGCGCGCGGTCGCGCTCTCGTGCCGGTCCAAAAACTCGACCCGATTTACGTCAACTTCAGTGTCCCGCAGCGCCAGCTCTCGGCTTTGACCATCGGCCAAAAAATTTCCCTTGGGGTCGACGCCTACAAGACCCCGTTCCTCGGCACTATTGCCGCGATCAACTCCGAAGTGGATGCGAGCACCCGCAACGTCTCGGTGCAGGCGCTGATCTCGAATCCCCAAGAGCAGCTGCGCTCCGGTATGTTCGGGCAGGTGGAGATCGAACTCCCGCTCGGCGCCGCGCAGGTCGTGCTGCCCGCCACCGCCATCGCTTATGCCCCCTATGGCAATTCTGTTTTCATCATCGAGAAAATGAAGGACGCCGCCGGCCACGAATACCTCGGTGTTCGCCAGCAGATCGTGAAGCTAGGTGCCACCCGGGGCGACCTCGTCGCCATCGAGGACGGCGTCAAGCCCGGTGAACAGGTTGTCACCGCGGGGGTTTTTAAACTCCGCAACGGCGCGCCCGTGCAGATCAACAACACCGTTCAGCCCTCGGCCAGCTCCACGCCCAAGCCGGCCAATACCTGATTTTACTGATACCGTTTGCCGGAGATCCTCGCCATGTTAAATAAAAGCTTCACCGATCTGTTCATCCGCAAGCCCGTCATCGCGCTCGTGGTGAACATCGTCATCTTGGTCGTGGGTATCGTGTCCTACACCAAGCTGAACACCCGCCAGTATCCGCGCAGCGACAGCGCCGTCGTCAACGTCACCACGATCTATTTCGGGGCCAGCGCCGATACGGTGCGCGGTTACATCACCACCCAGCTTGAGCGCGTCATCTCCAGCGCCGACGGCATCGACTACATTGAGTCGTCCAGCAGTGCCGGTATCAGCAACATCAAGGTCTACCTCCGCCTTAACTACGACACTAACGCCGCCCTCGCCCAGATCAGCGCCAAGATCGATCAGGTGCGCAACCAGTTACCGCCCGAGTCCGAGACGCCCACGATCAACGTCGAGACCGCCGACAGCCAGTTTGCCTCGGCTTACCTGAGTTTCTACTCTGACACGCTCGACCAGAATCAGATCACTGACTATCTCAACCGCATGGTGCAGCCGCGCCTCTCCTCGGTAAAAGGCGTGCAACGTGCCGATGTGCTCGGCGGTCGAGTGTTCGCCATGCGTATCTGGCTCAAGCCCGAACAGCTGGCCGCCCGCGGCCTCAGTCCCGCCGAGGTGCGCGCTTCCCTCCAGGCGAACAACGCCCTCGCCGCCGTCGGCTCGACTAAAGGCTCGATGCTTAGCGTGAGCCTCGTCGCCAACACCGATTTGAAGAACGTGGACGAGTTCAAGAAACTCGTTGTTGCCCAACGCAACGGCACCATCATCCGCCTTTCCGATGTCGCGGAAGTCGTGCTCGGCGCCGAAGACTATAACACCGAGGTGCGCTTTGGCGGCCAGACGGCCACCTTCATGGGTCTCTGGGTCCTCCCGACAGACAGCACCGTTGAGGTCATCAAGCGCGTCCGCGACGTCATGCCCGAGATCGAGCGTGCCCTCCCAGCCGGCCTCAAGGTCAAGATCGCCTACGACGGCACCAAATACATCGACGACGCGTTGAAAGAAATTCTACGCACCCTCATCGAGACGCTGATCATCGTCATGATCGTGATCTTTCTCTTCATGGGTTCGTTCCGCTCCGTGCTCATCCCGATCATCGCGATGCCGCTCTCGCTGGTCGGCGCACTCGCTCTGATGCTGATGCTCGGCTTCACCATCAACCTGCTCACGCTGTTGGCCATCGTGCTCGCGGTCGGCATCGTGGTGGATGACGCCATCGTCGTCGTTGAAAACATCGAGCGCCACATCCGCGACGGCAAAGCGCCGGTGGACGCCGCCATCCTCGGCGCCCGCGAGCTCGTCGGCCCCGTCATCTCGATGACGATCACGCTCGCCGCTGTTTACGCCCCCATCGCTTTCCAAGGTGGCCTCACCGGCGCTCTCTTCCGCGAGTTTGCCATGACGCTTGCCGGTGCCGTGGCTGTTTCCGGTTTCGTTGCCCTCACGCTTTCGCCGATGATGAGCGCCTACTTGCTCAAGGCCCACGACCATGGCGATGTCGGCCTCAGCGGCACAATCAACAAGCTTTTTGACCGCGTGCGCAACCGCTACGAGAAAACTATTTTTGCACAAAGCGAAGTCCGCGAGGGCAAGAAAACCTCATGGAATTTGTTGCTTTGGTCTCTGATTATATGGATCCCGTTTTGGCCTTTGGGGCTTGCCGTGGTATGGTTTAATTTCGGCTCCGCTGCGGCCTTGGGTGCAGCGGTTAAAATTGGCGGTGCGCTCTTAGCGATCTGTTTCCTCGGCGCATTACTCGCCAATATCTTCGATTATATGCTGGGGCGACGCTATAAATGGCTGCAATTTACTTTGGCCGTAGCGACTTTGCTCACGTTGCTCATTGCACCTTTTGTGATGTTTGCCCAGAACGAACTCGCGCCGAAGGAAGACCAAGGCGTGGTGTTCGGCATTCTCCAGCCCTCACCCACCTCGACGATCGACCAAAACGTCCTCTTTGCCTCCCAAGTTCAGAAGATGTTCGAGACGGTGCCGGAGTATGAAAACTCGTTTCAACTCACGAGCGCCAACTTCGGTTTCTCCGGCATCATCCTGAAGCCTTGGTCCGAGCGGAAGCGCTCTTCCATCAAGATCCAAGATTCCTTGCAGGGCCCGGCGGCCACGATCCCCGGCCTACAGGTGATCGTCACCACGCCCGAACCGCTGCCCTCCGGTGGCCAGTTCCCGATCGAACTCGTGATTCGTTCCACGGCTGATCACCGCGAAATGCTCGAATACGCGCAGCGTCTCGTGCTCTACGCCAACACCGAGGCCAACGCCGCCGGCGGAGCGCCCACGTTCTATTTTGCCGACAGCGATCTCAAATTTGACCTGCCGCAGGTCGAGGTCGAGATCGACAAGGACAAGGTCGCCTCGATGGGCCTCAACCTGAGCGATGTCGCCCGTGACCTCGGCTCAATGCTCGGCGGAGGTTACGTCAACCGTTTCGTCAACGCCGGCCGCAGCTACCGTGTCATCCCGCAGGTTGAGCGTGGTCAGCGTCTCAACGCCGACCAGCTCCTCGATTACAACGTCCGCGGTCCAGTCGGTCAGCTCATCCCGCTGTCCACGATCGCGACCCTTAAGAACACGGTGCAACCGCGCACGCTCAACCGCTTTCAGCAGCTCAACTCAGTTAAAATCACCGGCGTCGGTCCGAGCATCGATCTCGCGCTCAAAAAGCTCGAGGCCAAGGCCGCCGAGATTCTTCCCCCCGGCTATTCCATCGATTACGGTGGCCAGTCCCGTCAGCTCCGCACCGAGGGCGGCGCCTTGTGGAAAGCGTTTGTGATGGCCGGTCTCTTGATCTTCCTGGTGCTCGCGGCGCAGTTTAACAGTTTTCGCGATCCGTTTATCATTCTCTTGGGTTCGGTGCCGCTGGCCATCTTCGGTGCGATGGTGCCAATCTTCCTCTGGAAGACCTCTCTCAACATCTATTCCCAAATTGGTCTCATCACGCTCGTCGGCCTGATCGCCAAGAACGGTATCCTTATCGTCGAGTTCGCCAATTCCCTTCAGGAAGAGGGCGTCGCTAAGGTCGATGCTATCCGTCGCGCTGCCGCGACTCGCCTTCGCCCGGTGTTGATGACGTCTGCGGCGACCGTCTTTGGTCACCTTATGCTCATCTTCGTCACCGGTCCCGGCGCCGCCGCCCGTAACAGCATCGGTTGGGTGCTTGTCGTCGGCATGGCCGTAGGCACGGTCTTCACGCTCTACGTTGTGCCCGCGTTTTATATGCTGATCGCCCGTGACCATTCCAGGGTCCGCCGCGTTCAGCCCGCCGTGCACGCCACCCCCGCTCTCGCCAAATAATTTCCCGCCGTCATGAAAACCTACCGCCCTATTTTCAGCCTCTTGGCTGTTGCTTCCTTCGCTTTGGCCCAGCCGGCGCCTACGCAGCCCGTGCCCGATACGCTGGATCTGCCCACCGCACTGCGCTTCGCGCTCGAGAACAATTTCACGATCCGTCAGGCCCGTGAACGTATCAAGCAGCAGGACGGCGTCCTCGTCGAAGTGAAGGCGAAGTCCCTTCCCAACGTTTCCGCCAACGGCGCCTATCAACGCAACGAAAAGGAAATCTCGTCCTACGCGCCACCCAGTGATCGGTCGTGGACGCTCAGCCTCACCGCTACCCAGGCCATCTACACCGGCGGTGGCGTGCGCTCGGCCATCAAGAGCACCGAGCTCACCCGCGAAGCCGCGATTCTGGAGCTGAAAGGCGTCGTCAACGACTCGCTCCTCGATGTCCGCACCAAGTTCTACGATGTCCTCTTGGCTCGGGAAAAAATCAAGGTCCAGGAATCCAACGTCGATCTCCTCAAGCAACAGCTCAAGAACGTCACGGACCGCTTCGACGCCGGCACCGTTTCCGCCTTCGAGAAACTTCGCGCCGAAGTCGCGCTCGCGAATGCCCAAGTCCCGCTGATCAGCGCACGCAACGCCTACCGCCTTGGCACCGAGGCTCTGCGTCAGTCGCTGGGATTTGCGTCTAATAGTCAGGAAAGCCTGCGCAAAGTCCCCGACTTCGTCGGCACGCTCGATTTCACCCCGGTGAATTTTGAAATTCAAGCCTCGCTCGATTCGGCCCGCGCCGGCCGGCCCGAACTCGCCCGCCTCTCCAAGCTCTCCGATGCCCGCGATTCCAACATCACCACTGCGCGCTCGAACTATTACCCGAATCTCTCGGCCGTCGGTGGCTGGCAGCTGCGCAAGGGTTCGACCGACCACTTTGGTGACTCCCGCGACGGTTTCCTCATCGGCGTTCAGTCGCAGTGGAATATCTTCGACGGCGCCGCCACCTCCGGCCGTGTGGCCCAGGCCCGCTCCGCGCTTGAGCAATCGCGCCTCACCCTCGGTGAAGCCGCCCTCGCCGTGGACGTCGAAGTGCGCCGCGCACTTTCCTCGCTCCAAGAGGCCACCGAACTCGCCGATGCTTCGCAAAAAGTCGTCGCTCAGGGCGAGGAAAGCCTCCGCCTGGCCAATGCCCGCTACAGCGCCGGCACCGCTACGCAGCTCGATGTCCTGCAGACTCAAGTTGACCTGACGACCGCGCGCACGAACCAGATTCAGGCCTATTACAGCTACAACGTTGCCGTGGCCCGGGTCCGCAAAGCGATCGGACTGCCCGACTCGCTCATGGCCGCCAATTGAGGGCAGGGCGGGCCCAGGCTCGCTTTGACCTCGATCCACACTCTGCACTCGGCAATTGCGGGGCGCGGCGTTTATTTGACCCGCATCGTTGACCGCAACTTTTGGTGCGTTCTCGTGTCCTCCTTTCGCGTATGAAACCGGTCCGTATTCTTCTCCTTTCCGTCGGCGCAATCGTCGTCCTGCTTGGCGTGGCCGTCGTGCTCGCGTTCAATTCCGGCGTGCAGACATGGGCGGCCCGAAAGGCCTTGGCGTCACAGCCTGCACTTCACGCCTCCCTCGGCTCCCTCTCTGCCGGCTTGGGCCGCGTGGAGCTCCGGTCCGTTCGTGCCGAGCAAAACGGTGCCGTTCTTACGCTACCCACACTCACTGCCGAGCTCCCGCTCGTCTCCGCCGGCCTTTCCAAAAAAGTCACAATCACCAAACTCGTCGCGCGGGGCTGGACGCTCGACCTCACCAAAGCCACGCCGCCGCCCGCCGCGCCCGCCGCGCCCGCGAAACCCACCACGAGAGTGCAGAGCCAGCGGTCCTTCGCGATCATGGCCACCGCCTACGCCGCTGATCCGGCCCTGCTCGTCCCTGCCGCAACCCAACTGTTTCAGGGGGTCTTCGCTCAGCTCCAGCTGCCCGTGGACCTTTCGCTTGATGGCCTCGATCTCGACGGTGACATCATTTTGCCACCCGCGCCCGAGGGCGGTCCGGCCGCCCGCGCCCACCTTTCTCTCTCTGGAGGAGGGCTCCGTGCCGGCCGCGACGGTCGGTTCACGCTCGATCTCGTCGTTAATTTCACGGGCGACAAACTCGCCGTCAGCAATGTGACCGTCCACTCGACATTCGTCGCGACGATGGAGACTCCGCGCACGTTCACGAAATTCGTCGCCGAGCCCACCGCCGTCGCCACCGGCGCGCAATTCCCCTCGGGCGTTAAAATTGCCGCCGTGGTTTCCGCCGCCCGCGCCGCTACCGGCGAAACCTACACGGTCACGCTGGCCACGCCCGCCCAGCAGCTCCTCGCCGTCGCCGCCGAACTCACGGCCGCCAGCCACTCACTCGGGGGCACGTGGAAAGTGGACGTGCGCTCCGCCGATCTCGCGCCTTTCACGCTGGGTCGTGCATTGCCCGCTGTTGCCGCCGCGGGTGAAGGTAAGTTTTCCACCGATACCGCGTTCGCAGAAATCCGCGCCACCGGCCGCCTCAACGCCAACGCCGACCAGCTTGCCGTCATCAAACCCGAGCTTGCCGCCGTCGGTGCCATGCGGGTTGTTGCCGAATTCGATCTCGCCCAGCGCGGCGACTCCACGCGGATCGACCGCCTAAAGGTTGATGTGGCGGGCGCCAAACCGGTCGCCGCGGTGCAATCACTGCAAGCGTTCGAATTCAATGCAAAGACGGGGGAGCTGAAGGTTGCGGATCCAACCA
>JACMRG010000054.1 GCA_014376585.1 Opitutaceae bacterium
CTGCCGAACATCCCCGACCGCACGTTCAACCTCGCCGACTACGGCGCCGTCGGCGACGCCCACACCCTCAACCCCGCCGCCTTCACGAGAGCCATCGCCGCCGTGAAAGCCGCCGGCGGCGGCCGCCTCGTCGTGCCCGCGGGTGTCTTCATCACCGCGCCCTTCGTGCTCTGCTCCAACCTCGATCTCCACCTCGTCGCCGGCGCCGTCATCAAGGCCCCCGAAACCTTCGCCGAGCTCGGCCTCCCCGATCCCACCTCGTTCAAAACGCAGGCCGAGGCCAACGCCGCCTACAACGTTCCCGACCCGCTCATTACCGGCAGCAAGCTCCACGACGTCGCCCTCACCGGCCCCGGCACCATCGATGGCAGCGGCGCCCATTGGTGGGCGTGGTCCGAACGCGCCGCGCGCAACGTCGCCAAAACCCAGCCCGGCCGCGTCGTTTATCGCCGCCCCCACCTTGTCGTCATCAACGGCTGCGACCGCCTCCTCGTCTCCCAACTCACGTTCACCAACTCCTCGATGTTTCACCTCGTCCCCAAAAACATCAACGACCTCACCATCGAGCGCGTGAAAGTGCGCGCCCCGTGGGACGGCTCCGCGCCCAACACCGATGCCATCGACCCCGGCCCCGGCACCAACTTTTGGATTCACCACTGCGACATCGACACCGGCGACGACGACATCGTCATCAAATCCGGCGGCACCCGCGTGCTCATCGAGGACAACACCATCCGCCACGGCCACGGCATCTCCATCGGCTCCGAGACCACCGCCGGCATCCACGGCATGCTCGTCCGCCGCTGCACCTTCGAAGACACCGACACCGGTATCCGCATCAAATCCATGCGCGGCGCCGGCGGTCTCGTCGAAAACGTCCGCTACACCGAGATCACCATGAAGAACGTCGCGACCGCCATCACCCTCCAGCTCGACTACGTGGACAACAACCGCCCCGACTTCAAAGGCGACCCCACGAAGATCCCCGCGATCCGCCACATCCTCATCGACCGGGTCACCATCGAAGGCAGCCGCAACGCCGGCCTCATCCACGGCCTCCCCGACAGTCCCATCACGGATATCACGCTGCGCGACATCACCCTCACCGCCGAAAAAGACTTCGACCTCAAAGACGCCACGTCCCCCACCTTCGAACGCGTCACCCGCACGATAAAACCCGGCGTCGGCCCGAAGAAAATCACCGGCGAGCACTGAGCGTCGCCGCTACTTCGGCCCGTTGTTTTCGAAATACCGCTCCAAAATTTCGATCAGCCCGGGCAAGTCCGCCGTCGCCGTCTTCCACACCCATTCGAGATCCACTTCGCCCTAATCGTGCGCGATGATATTTCGCATCCCACGCATGGCGCGAAAGGGTGGCGCGGGAAACCGCGCCTGCGTCTCAGGTGCCAGCCGGCTCGCCGCCTCGTCGACGATTTCGAATCGGCGCAACACCGCGTCTTGCTTCTCGGCATCATTAAGAAACGCCTCGCGGTTCACCCCATCGAGATAAGTCCGGATCGAGCGCGCCGAATCGAGCACATCGGTCAGTAATCCGGCTTGCCGGTTATCGAGCATAAAGCGCCACCGGACCGTCCAAAATTGCGCGTCGGCGAAAAACATTCCGGCTTTTCTCCACCGCCCGACGGCTCAACAAACCCACCCGGCGCCCGAGCCGCTGCTCCAGCGCATCCTGCAACGCCCCCATCTCGAACAACCCGGGATTCGACTCCGGCAAAAACTCCACCATCAGATCGACATCGCTATCCGCGTCGGCTGTTCCCTGGGCGCGCGAGCCGAAGAGATCGAGCCGGAGCACCGCATGACGCTCGCACACCGGCCGCACGGTCGCCCTGAGTTCGTCGATTGAAAGGAGAGCGGTTGCGGTCGCGTTCATCATCTCTCTTTCAATGCAGTCCCGCCGCCGTGGCAAGGTGGCAATGCCGGAAGTCCCGCCGCTCCGCCTGCTGCAGGTTCACCTTCAACTTGCCTTCATTTCCGCTCCAAACAAAGTCGCTCGCATGACGCTCGCGAATTTCCCCGAACTCCAGCGGCTCTCGCGACCCGCTCGTCTGAAGATCGCGGCCGAGTTGTGGGATTCCGCCGCCTCGGATGCCCTGCCCGTGCCCGCCAGCCACAAAACCCTGCTCCGTGACCGCCGCGCCGCCTATGATCGTGGCGAAACCCGGACCCTGACGATGGCGGAGCTGAAACGATCAATCCGTCGGCGGAAGTGAAAAATCTGCCCGTCGTAACGCTCGCCGTCGTCGGCGAAGATGTTCAGGCCGCGTATGACTATTTTTCCGCCCGCAGCTCGGGTGGCGGCGACCAGCTCCTAGACCGCTACTTCGCAACCACCGACCGCATCGGGCTAAACGCCGAGACCTTTCCGATAAAATTCGACGACTACCGCCGCGCCCTCGTTCCCAAGAGTTATCTGGCCATTTATTATTTCGTCGAATCAGAGCGGTCGGTCATCGCCGCCGTGATCGACGCCCGCCGTCACCCACGCCTCATTCCGGATCTGATCCGAGCGCGCAGATAGAACTCACCGCGGTCCAACATCTCCCCGAGCGCGACGGTGAGTTCGGGAAACGCCTTCATCCCGTGGCCAACCGTCCCGCATGCCGCAAATGCGCCTTCAGCAGACCGGCAAACCGCGATGCGTCGAAATTCATCGCCCGCACCAGCTCGGCAAACGCCATCGGATTCAACTCCGCCGCGACCGCCGCCAACTCCACGCGGTTCCCATACCACTCCACTCCGGCGAGGTAACGCGCCGCCACCGCCAGCTCGTCGGCTTTCACCGCCGAAAACCGCGCCCACGCACCCGCGTCGAAACATCCGTGCTGTCCCACGCAAAACCCGACCAGCCGTGATTCAGAATCGCGATTCATGACGCGCCGACCGTAGCCCCGGCCCGTGCCCGTGCCAGAGTTTTCTCGACGCCATCCGCCCTGTTTTTGCGCGCCGCCCCGCGCTCAGACCATCCTTAGGTTGCGCGCTCGCCGCGCAACTTCCGCCGTTCCCATCGTGCGCCCCCACGTGACCACGCCGAAACGAGCGGACGCCCCCCGTCGCCGCGAGCGCCCGCGAGTGGACAACGCAGTCCGCCTACCGCTCACATCGAATTTTCCGCCATCAAAAACGGCCAAAATGAGACTTATAGTCCGTGGTCGAACGCCGCCGCTTTTGATAACCTGCGTCCAACGAATTTCTCACCGTGAATTTTCGACTCGACTACAACCGCTCCGCGTTCGCGATATTCGAGGTAACGTTCTTCGGCGGACTGACACCCACATGGCGCGAAGAAAGCGGCTTTCCGGCGATTTATGCGACCGAGCAGGAAGCTCAGATCGAAATCGCCGAGATGCTGATCCTGCAACTCGGACAATTTATCGCCGGGGAACGTGAATTCGACGACGCTCAATCCATCAGCGACTTCATTTTACCCGTCAAAGTCTGGTCAGACGGAAGCATTGAGACCGAGAGAGGACGTCGATTCGGCGCTGAACCATGGTAGCCGGTATCACCCGTCAATTAAGCTCCCTGCCGTAGCGGCCCAAAATCTCACCGCCCAAATATCTTGGTCCGATGAACCGCCAGAAACGCTTCGTCCGGCAGCACCGCATCTTTTTCCAACTGCAGCGCCTGCCCTTCATAAGCCACGAAACTTTCTGCCACGGCACGCTGCGCAACAGCCAACTTTAGCCGGGGCGAAATCCGCAGCCGAAGATTTTCATCGAACGTGATGAGTCCGATGTCGAATGCCGCATCATGTAGTCGCGAGAGACACAGCCCATTCCGCACATTCAATCTCTCTGCCTCGTGCGCTCCCCAAGGCAGGATGTGCGATGCGATGAGCAGTTCGCGCACCGCCAATCCCGTGACACCACACCGACCGGAAAAATTGTTAAGCACCGCCTGCCGAAAATACTCCTGCCCGCGACGAACTTTGACCGTCGCCTTGGTCTCTGTCGGTCCCGTCGGCGGACCTTTGCGCATCACCACGCCGTCGCGCGGCATCACCTCTACTTCGCTCGAATCATCCGCGCCGAACAACTTTCTAAACGCCACCTCGCTCTCCGGAGCCGCCTCTTCGAGATTCTCGTGAAACTCGATCCAGATAGCGCGATCTAGCGCGCTCGCCCCCGACAGACCACGAATCCCGCGCATCTTCAGCGCCGGATCGAGCGAAGCCAAATTGCACAGCTTCATCGCCAGACTGTTCGCCCCTCGTCCTAGCCTCTTCGCCGTGGCCATGATCGCCGGCTGGCGCGCGTGCATCTGCCCAAACGTCAGTTTGTGATAGAGATTCAGCGCAACCAGCAGCTCATCACGGGTCCATTTTACTCGGGGAACTTGCGCCATAAACCCATGCAAGCAGTTCGGCTTCCGGCTGCGAAGCCGAGAATTTATTTCGCGAATTCGCAAAGCCTGACCAGGTGGTTCGGCCAATCCGAGAAACCCAACGGCACAATCCGCAACCACGGCTACCCGTGGCGCCTCATTCGCGCCGACTTTCTCGATCAGCTTTTCGCCTTTCAGATCAAGCTCCGATAGCTCACCAGACAATCTCCACACCCACCCTCGGCGCGAAGGCGGCGATCACCGGATCGACCGTCACCAGCGGCAGCCCATACACGAGCGCAGCCGCCAAAATGTGCCGGTCACAGGGATCGCGGTGCGACCACTCGAAGGCCGCGGCCGCCCAAGCCACCCGCGTCGTCACCGGCAGCACGGCAAAACACAGTCCAAACGCATCCAACCACGCTTCGGACCCGGCGGCCGCGGGCACGATCCGGCCCTCTCGCAGCAGGCGCGCGGTCTCGGTGAGCGTCACGTCACACACCGCCAGCGCCGACGGTGGCAGTCCGGCCAGCGCCGCCCGCGCGTTACGACCCAGCCGCTTGGCGTCCAGTTGCGCCCACAGCGCCGCGTGCGTGTCCAAAACGAAACGCGGCCCGCGATTCATCGCGCCCACTCATTGGCGGGGATGACCGGGGCCGACGGATCGTAGCCGGTCGCGAGCTTCGCCGTGCCGGCCAGCGCTCCGAGCGCCACCTTGGGCGGCTCAAACATCAGCCCGCGCTCGACCGTTGCCGCCAGATAGGACGAGAGCGGAAGCTTTGCGGCTTTCGCCCGCTGGCGCAGGCGGCGCGAAAGCGGCTCGGTGGCGTGGAACGACAGCGTGGGCATACCTCTAGGTTTTCCATAGGTAATCGGTTGTCAATGCGCCGCGCCAGCGCACGCTCGATCCCATGGCCGACATCTTCACCAAGCGAAAACGCTCCGCCGTCATGGCCGCCGTGCGCTCGCGCGGCAACGCGGCCACCGAACTGCGGCTCATCGCGATCTTCCGCGCCCACGGCCTCACCGGCTGGCGGCGGCACCGGCCCGTCTTCGGCCATCCCGATTTTGTTTTCCCGGCCCTGAAACTCGCCGTCTTCGTGGACGGCTGCTTCTGGCACGGCTGCCCGATCCACGGCACGCACCCCAAACAAAACGCTGCCTTCTGGGAAAGAAATTTGCCGCCGCCACGCCAACCATTGCACCTCATCCGCACCGGCTTTCTCGATCAGCTTTTCGCCTTTCAGATCAAGCTACGTTAGGCCGCCGCCATCGCCGCCGCCTATTCCCGACTCCTGCGGCCTGCATTTCCACGCATGATGGTCACCCTGGACCGCCGCTTGACTCCGCCTACGTAGGAACCTTGTTTCTACGTGTGAAGACCAAGCTCACCCTCTACGTGGATAAAGCCGCCGTGAAACAGGGTAAAATCTGGGCCCGCCGTAGGAAGATTCCCCTTTCGCGCGTGGTCGAGGAGCACCTGAACCGCCTGGTCGCGGCCGATGCGGGCGAACGCTTCCTCGCGAAGTGGCAGGGGAAATTCACCCTGTCGGCCGACGCCGCAAAAGATCCCCGTGCGGCGGCGATCATGGCCAAGCACATCCGGTGATGCTGCGCCCGCTCTTCGACACCAATGTGCTGATCGACCTCGCCCTCAGCCGGCCCGGTTTGCACGAGGCCAGCGGCGCAGTGGTGGCGTGGGGCCTGAATCATCCGGGCACCGCCGTCGTGGCCGTCCATACCCTGGCCACCGTCAACTACCTCATGGCGCGCGAAGCCGGCGCGGCCAAAGCCCGTGAATTCATCGGCGATCTGGTGCCCGGCCTCGACGTCGCCCCACTCGACACCGCCGGCGTCACCCGCGCCCTTGACCTGCCGCTTTCCGATTTTGAAGACGCGCTGATCGCCGCCGCCGCCGAGAGCGCCGGCGCCACCCATATCGTCACCCGCAACCTGTCCGATTTCCGCAAGTCTCCGGTGAAAGCCGTGAGCCCCGAGGATTTTCTGCGGCTAATGGCGAGGGCCTGATCCCGGTCGGACCACGTGCGGAGACGAGCCGGCCCGTCTCGATCATGACCGACATCTTCTCGAAGAAAAAACGCTCCGCCGTGATGGCCGCAGTCCGCTCGCGCGGCAACAAGGCCACCGAGTTGCGGCTCGTCGCGATCTTCCGGGCCCACGGCATCACCGGCTGGCGGCGGCACCGGCCGATATTCGGCCACCCCGACTTTGTTTTTCCGGTCCTGAAACTTGCCGTCTTCGTGGACGGCTGCTTCTGGCACGGTTGCCCGATCCACGGCACGCACCCCAAGCAACACGCTGCCTTCTGGGAAAAGAAATTCGCCACCAATCGCGCCCGAGACCGCCTCGTCACCCGCACCCTTCGCGCTCGCGGTTGGCGCGTCGTCCGCATCTGGGAACACGCGCTGCGCCGGAAGCATGAGCGCCGACTCCTCGACCGACTGCACAACGCCGGCCTGTAGAAGCCTCAGCGCCGGCAAATCTCTGCAACGGACGTGAGCCACGCACTCGCCGGACAAACAGACCTTGCCGCACTCCGGCACCCGCTCACCGATTCAACCGTAGCCGCTCCCTCCCCGCAACGTTTTCCCTCGACCGTTCCGCGTTTTCGGTCGGGCGGTTACACGACGACGACAGCCAGGTGGGCTACTGGCTCGCCCGGCCCGCCGAGCAACGGTTGGCGGCCCTTGAACTTCTTCGCGAGTCCTTCAACCCGATGCCTACGCTTCACAACGACTTCGCGGATTTCTTGAGGTCACTCAACGAGCGTAACGTCCGCTATCTCGTGGTCGGCGGCTAGCGGTGGCCTATCACGGATATCCTCGCTACACCGGCGATCTGGACGTGTTCGTCGAAGCTTCGCCCGAAGCGCCGCCAGACTCGTCGAGGTCTACGGAGAATTTGGATTCAATCGCTCAGACCTAAAGCCCGAGATGTTCATGATCCCGGAGAATGTGGTTCGCATCGGCCACGAACCCGTCCGGCTGCAAGTTCTGACCAGCATCACCGGAGTCACCTTTGCGGAAGCCTACTTACGCCGCATCGATGTGGAGGTAAACGGGCTCGTCGTGCCATTCATTGCTTTGGTCGATCTCATCAAAAACAAGACTTCAACCGGCCGCGGTAAAGACCGCGTCGATGCCGAGGCGCTCCAAAAACCGACGAATCCGCCGTAGGCCGATTCAACTCGGTTTTTGAAGCCTATTCCGATTTTCAAATATCCGTGTTCATCCGCGTTATCCGTGGTCAATCGTCGATCCCCTCACCACCGGGCTAATCCTGCATCGGCTCTCACCCGACCAGAAACGCGAGGATCGCGTGCTTCCGTTTATAGTCCCGGATCACCCGATCATAGTGCCAGAGCCGGCGAATGCTGCGCGTGACCATGTAGATCGCCAGCACGATGAGGCCGACGGTGATGGCGAGGAGCGGCAGGAGCCAGTGCAGCACGCGGTCCGCCTCGTAGAGTTTCGAGGTCGCGACCAGCACGCTCAGCACCGACAGCGGAAACGCGAAAATCGCGATGCCGGTGCGCAGGCCGGAAAGCGCCGTGCGTTTCTCGGCGAGCAGAAGCTGCATGGCGCCGAGAATCATCGCCTCCTCCTCGGCGACAGACTTGGGCGCGAGGGTGGCTGCGGGCGATTCGGCGTCGGGCATGGGACCACAGCCTCAACCCTCCAGGTCCAACTTTCAACTGCCCAGTCCGGACCCGTGTCCCCTGGGTATCGGACCTTTATGAACAGAAGTTTTGACCACGGATTACACGGATATTCACAGATGAAAACCTCCCCATCCGTGCCCGTCAGTGTAATCCGTGGTTAAAGTCTGAAAGGTTGGGGGGCTGATATCACACGCTCAGGTCGAAACGCCCAGCAGGCCGCGGGAGAGCTGGAAATCCACGAAGCCGCCGGCGGTCGCCACCGGAAAATAGGTGCGCCGGGCCGTCGCGGTAACGAGCTGCCGCAGCAACGCGTAATTTTCGTCGGCGCGTTCGGTGAAAAGCGCGTCGACGTCCGCCACCGCGTCGCCGGGTAGCGCAAACTTTTCCGCGATCTGAAGCACGGGCAGCATCGGGTGGCCTTGTTGCGGCGTTTCGCCGACGAAGCCGGCAAACACGTGCACGCCGCAGGCGCCAAGGCCGGCGAGATTTTCCACCCAGTGATCCGTATCCGTCTGCACCACGTGAAAGCCCGGCATGGTCAACTGCTGGCCATATGCGAGCGTCGCGTGCGGGACGGCGTCCAAGCCCAGCGCGGCGATCACAAAGCGCGGATCGGCCAGCAACGGATCGCTCTCGGGCAACAGCACCGAGCCGCCGGCACCGAGCACCTCCTCCGTCAAAACCAACAGTGCCGCGAGGCTGGCCGCACCCAACGGGCTGGTGGTCAGCACCCCGAGATTCAGACCACTTAAACCGGCGGGCGCGCTTTCGGCCAAGGGCGCGTCGGCCAATTTTTCGGTGAACCACGCTTCGACTTTCGCGAGCGTCTTATCGATGCCGCCATCGAGCTGGACGCTCGCCCAGCCGAAGCGGTCCAGCGGCAGGCCGGCGTTTTCAAACTGGCGGCGCATCGAATCATTGGGGATTTTTTCGCAGCCGTGCTCCAGCAGGAGCGTCGCGCCGACATTCGGATGGGTGGCGTAGCCGCGATAGGTGCGCAGCAGCAGGTGATACATCGACTCGCCGCCAAACCCGCAACCCTCGCTGTGAGTGAGCGCGAGGAAGCGGGTGAGGCCGAGCGCGGGGGCGAGGCCCTTGGCATTCATGCGTTCGGCCGCGAGGCGCGCGATTTGCGCGGAGCACATGCTCGTGGGCAGCACAAGTCCGATGCGGTCGTGCGCGGCGCGGGCCCCGGGAACGCTCGGCGCCGGAAATCTCGTGGGCAACGGCCGGCCATCCGGCGCCAGCCGGCTCTGAATCGCCGCAAGCTGGCTGATGTCGGTCTGCCGCCAGTTGCGCCAGAGTGAGACCTGCGCGTGGCCCGCGTGCTCGCCGCGGGTTTTCCGCCCCGAGGCCGTGGCGATGAGCAGCTCGAAATATTCCGCGGTGAGCGCGGGCATCGGTTCGCCGTCAAGGTAGCGGCCGGCGTTGATGTCCATCTCGTGCGAGAGCAACTGGTGGCGGCGCGTGGTGGTGGTGACCTTGAGCGTGGGGACGAACGGGAAATTCGTGATCGAGCCATTGCCCGTCGCGAAGAGGAACAGGTTGCACCCGGCGCCGACCTGGCCGGCGATGCCCTCGAGATCGTTGCCCGGGCTGTTCATGAAATAAAAACCGGGCGCGGTGAGCGGATCGGCGTAGTCGATCACGTGATCCACGCGCGTGCGCGGGTCCTTTTTGTGCACGGCGCCGAGCGACTTGAGCGTGATGTTGTAGAGGCCGCGGAAATTGTTGCCGGCGGAGGGGTTGCTTTCCGGGGTGATGCCGTGCCAGGCGAGGCGCTCGCGGAAACGATCAATGCAGCCGAGCAGAGCGCGCGCGGTCGCGAGGTCGCGCACGCTCTTCATGATGTAGGCCTCGGCGCCGGCGATCTCGTCGGTCTCGCAGAGCACGCCGATGCCGCCGTGGCGCACGACCTCGTGCACCATCGAACCTGCGAGTGGGTTGCCCGACACCCCGGAAAACGCATCCGAGCCGCCGCACTGCAACGCAACGCGCAGCTCGCTCACCGGCTCTGGCGTGCGCGCCTGCGCCACAATCGTGGGCAGCCAGCCGCGCACGAGCGCCTCGCCCTCGGCCAGCGCGGCGGCGAGCCCGCGGCTGATGCTGAGAAACGCATGCGGCACATCAGCCAGCGGGTAACCTTGCGCCACCATGAAGTCGCGCAGGCGGGCGTTGGAGATCGGCTCGACGCCATAATCCACGGCGAGCACGGCGCCGACATTCGGATGCACCATGAACCCCGCGAGTGCGCGGAGCACCTCGGCGGTGTTGTTGGGTTCATCCGGTCCGCCGCCCTCGGTGTGCGCGACCGCCACGATGCCATCGAGCGCCGGAAACACCCGGGCCAGCGCCTGCAACCGCGCCGCGAGCTGCCGCGCAAAACTCGCGGTGCGCGACGTCGTGCCGAGAATGACCACGGTGTTGCGCGTGCCGACGCCGCGCCGGCCCGGCCGACGGTAGCCGTTGAACGTGCGCAACTCGGTCGCCCGTTCGGTGGGCGGGGCCGGCGTGAAACGCGCCTCATCAAGCACGAAGGGCACGAGGTGGTTGGCGAAATTGGGCGCGACCGGCAGCGCGAACGGCAGGCGGCGCACCGCCAGCGCCTCGAGTATGGAGGCGTTGCACACATAGTCGCCGACCGCGATGGGCGTGAGCGCGTGACCGAAGGGCAGGCCCCAGGAGAGCAGCGGCTCGCCGGGCGCGATGGGTTTTACTGCGAAGCGGTGGCCCTCGAGGATGTTGCCAGCCAGCGTGAGCGGTGCGCCATCGAGTTCGATCACGGTGCCCGCATCAAGCGCGCGAATGGCAATCGCCACATTGTCGCCGGGCGCGGGCAACCGGCCGACGGCGTGAAGGGTAAGCGGCGCAGACATCCGCCCAACGATGATCACACTCGGCGGGGAGTCATGGAGAAAAATCGCGTGCCGGCGCAGTCTGAGTTTCGCCCACGGTGTCTGGGCCTTAAACCCTCGTGACGCCCAAACCCGCCAGTGCCGGGCCCGATTTTATTACGGCCGGATCCATCTATCGCCGCGGCTAATATCCCGCACCGCTGCGCCCTTTTCGCGTTGGCCTGCCGGCTTCGGCCACCAACATCCGCTCACAAAGCAACCCCATGCCCACCCCCCCCACCGATCTCTCCGCCATCGGCGACCTCGAGCGCAACCCGGAGCGTTCGCTCCAGTTCGAGTTCGTCCGCGCCACCGAAAACGCCGCCCTCGCCTGCCTGCCGTGGCTCGGCCGCAACGCCAAGGAAACCGCCGACGATGCCGCCAGCCGGGCGATCCTCGGCGTGCTCGAATACGTGGACATCTGCGGCGAGTGCGTGATCGGCGAGGGCATCAAGGACAACGCGCCGGGCATCTTCATCGGCGACAAACTCGGCACGTGGGCGCCGGGCAGCTGGCACGTGGACGTCGCGGTCGATCCCATCGACGGCACCACCAATCTTTCCAAGGGCCTGCCCAACTCGATCTCCGTGATGGCGGCGACCTTCGCCCCGCCCGGCGCCCCGCGCGCCATGATGAGCCTCCCCTCATTCTATGCGGAAAAACTCACCTACGGCCCGCGCGTGGTGGAGCAGATGGAGTTGCGCCGCGTGCCGGCTTTCAACCTCGACACGCCGCTCCCCAACATCCTCGACATCGTCGCCCTCGCCCTCGGCAAACGCGTGCGCGAGATCGTCGTCTGCACGATGGACCGCCCGCGCCACGCCCAGCTCATCGAGGAGATCCGGGCGTCGGGCGCCGCGCTGCGCCTCATCTCCGACGGCGACGTGACCGCCGCCGTCGCGCCCGCGCTGCACGACGCCGCGGTCGATCTCTACTTCGGCATCGGCGGATCGCCGGAGGGCGTGCTCACCGCCGCCGCCCTCCGTGCCCTCGGTGGCGACATCCAGCTCCGCATGTGGCCGCGCGACGACGCCGAGCGCGCCGATCTCGCGAGGAACGGCGTGACGGAGGCGCAGTTGAAAAAAATCTACCACGCCGAAGACCTCGTTACCGGTGACAGTGCCATCTTCTGCGCGACCGGCATCAGCGACAGCGCGCTGCTCCCTGGCGTGCGCGTGATCGGCCATCGCGCGATCACGCACTCGATTCTCATGCGTTCCAAGAGCCGCAGCGTGCGCCGCATCGAGACCGTCCACGACCTGCGCCACAAGACGATCCGCCTCCGCGGCGACTCCCGCGAACGCACGGTGTGACCCGTCGAAGGTGGGGCGCGGAGCTGGGCGCGCCGAGATCGACAGGATCGTCGTTGTGCCCTCACGGCGGGCCCAGCGGGCCCGCATCACCCGACGCCCCCCTCTTACCCCGACACCGCCCTTGCATTCCGCGTCGTGCGGCACATGGTGCCCTTCTGTTCTTTGATTGGTTTCGCACCCAATCGCATCCGCAGTGCCTCCGGGCGCTGTTTTAAGACTTTCCCACTCTGGGGGTGTTCTGGATTCGACTCTTGGTTGGCGTGCGTTGCTGCCGGTCGAGAGTGAAGTTCTCTCGCAAATCCCACTTCAAAAAAATAACAGGCAACTACGAAGAAATGCCCCTGGCTGCTTAATTAACAGCCACGTTTGTCCACCAACACCTGCTAAGTGGAACGAACGTCGACAGCAGGTATAGTGCGCGGAGCGACTCGCGGTTTGCGCACCGTATCTTCATCCGGGAGTTGGTTGGGAGCTGAGCGCGCGTTCACGCATAGCCCCGACGAGATTAATATAACGCTATACCGGTAGATGCGGCGCGCAAAGGCTGAGAGCACGTGGGTTCAACTCCCACCACCTCCACCAATCACGAAAGTAGGTCCCTCAAAAATGAAGGGGGACACAGCACCCGGTCGAAAGACCGGGTGCTGTGTCGTTTAGTTTTGGCCAAGTTATGCGTCAAATACTGTGAGATACTCCGAAGCGTCCGGTCCGCGTGTTAATACTCAAGGGCCAGCGGTGGCGGTGAACCGCCGGCCCCGCGCCTACACGTCGGAAGTGAAGGCGCCAAAAATTCCAAAAACTGAACTCCCGGGTTTTTCAGCACGACTTAGATTTACGCCGAGGTCGTATCGAAGCGAACCGAGGGCGGAACCGATTGCCGGGAAGTTGCCGGAGAACTGTCGCCCGTGTTTTTTGGCACCGCAGCATCACCGGCGGTGCAGATATCCTCAGCTTTTCCCCTCTCGAAAATTTCTTTGGCCAAAGAAATTTCTTTTGAATTTTCGGTATGGACCGAGATGAGGAGGTTGCCCTCGCGAATTTTTCCATCGTAGCGTTTTGCATCGATTTCAGGGCTGCCGAGCCCAATCAAACCCCTCCCGTGATGCCGCCGACAGCCGCACCGGCCGCCTCGCCGCTGAGGGCCGCTATAATCGGACCCGCTGCGATGAAAGGACCGACGCCGGGAATCGCCAGGGCCCCGATGCCCACGATCCACCCCAGTGCGCCACCGATCACGCCACCCGTGCTTGCCCCCGTCACGGCTCCCTCGGGAGCCTTGGTGCTCTTCTCATGGACAAAATCATTGTTGGTTTCCTTGTCGGGAAAAAGCACCGAAATATCGCTGTTAGAAAAGTTCGCGGCTTTGAGTTGATCAGCGATGCGTTCAGCTTGGGCTCGGGTGGTTGCGATGCAGAATACAGATTTCTTAGACGTAAGTTTCCTTATTTTTGATCTATTGATTTTTTTAAACGTGCTGGGATTGACGGGAATTCTTCGGGCTTTCCTCCCTGCGATCTCAAGCTGGTTATCCACGTCTTCCACGCGGGCGACGCGGGCGGCGATCTCGCCGATGAGATTTTTCTCCTCGGCGGTGCGCATAGGCCCCCGAAAGGTTACCCGCCCGTCAACCGTGATGATTTTGACGTTCTACGCATTCGCCGACAGGCCCTTCGTCAAGGTTACGGTGCGGCGAATCTCCTAGATGACTTTGATATCCGTGGGTTTATTGCCCTAATCCATGGGTGTCAGCGTGCGGTCGCCCCGATCCCGGACGTTCCGGGCGGCGCTGTCGGCGTTTGCCGCCACGCCTTTCTGACCGGCAAAATAGGGCTCGGCGCCGTAAGCACGGTAAACGCCTTCCGAATCGTCTCGCTGCGTGAAGTCGGGCCAATCGCCTGCTTTAAAACGGGTGCATTTGCCAGCGCCTCCTTGCCGGTGTCCAAACGTAGACGGTCATCTTCCTCCGTAAAACGAAGCGCGGTCGGAGGAATCACACTCAGCGTGTCACCCATCCCAAGAAATCCCCCGGTAGATACGATCACGGCGACGGTCCATCCGGCCACAATGTCCACAATCAAGTTATCCACCGAGCCGATCTCCTCGTCCTGATGATTCCGCACTGTGAGCCCCATCAGTTTCGTCGCCTTTTGGACAGAGTGCTTTTCGTCGCGGCTCTTCGCACTGGCGGACTGTTCGCCGGGAGATGCAACGGATCCTGACGAAGCCGCATCCCCGTAATAGCGGTTCGTTTCCTGCGCTCGATCAGATTGATAGAACTCCATCCATGCGACATTTCGAAGACGGGCGCTCCCTTGACGCGTTCACGCGCACTGTCGAAGCGGAGCGGTTTGCCGGCGGAGTGAAATGGAGCACCCTGGGGGGGAACGGCGATCAGCCGATCGCCCATGGATAGAACGCCCCCCATTGAGAGAATTGCCTGCACGATGCGCCCCGACTGGAGATCCACGGCAAGATCGTGCACGCTACCGATTTTTTGATTTTCGCTATTTTCAATTTTGAGGCCGATCAGCCCGCTGGCTTTGAGCGGAGCATCCAGCTGATTCACCCCGGTTGCGCGGGTAGCGTCAGACCGCATTAAACTCCCTGGAGAAGATTCAGTGGGGGACGTAGTCCTTGAGGAGCACGCAGAGTGATCGCGAATAGAAAAGCGAGCGAGGCCCGCGCTATGAGCTTATCTTTTGGTTTCATGTTAACGTGGCCGGTTAGAGGTCACGGGCCGAACGGTGTGAACGGCCAAAATGAGCATGGTGGAGGAATCATCCGCCGCGTATAATTGCGGCCTGCATCATTATATAGGACGGATGGCGAACCGCTGGCATCGTTTTAATTCCGCGGGAGGTGCAATATACTACTAACTTTTCCTGCCATCCATAGGGTCTAATCCGCCGCTATAAAACGAACACTTCCACTGTGGCGGAGAAGATTCCCCTCAGCCCGTGAAAGTGACGCGTTAAACAACCCGTGGTGGCGCAAAATCGTCCGACTGGCTTTCAATTATCCATAGATCTACAATCCTATGATTAGTGGGTTCATAGAGGCCAGAAACGCCGTCTATCTGATCACGTTTCCGGGAGCGAAATCGCGAACGCGGGCAATACAGGCACCGATCCGGGCCATATAATACGGTCCTGATGAATGCTAACCGGCTGGCCCAGGATGGGGAATGAGGTAATCCAGTAGATTCATCCCAAACGGGTGAGTGCATCTTGGGCGCAGCGTCCCGTTGCGGGCTGGACGCGGCCTCGCTCTCACGGCCGGAGCGCTCGAACTCTACGAAAGAGGTAGTCCACTCGTGCAATTTCGAGGAGTTCCCCGCGCTCCGGCTGCGACGGCCACCACCACCGCTTTATCGTCGCCGCGGCCCCGCCCGCCGTCCGCCCGAAACGAAGAAAATAGTCGCCGGCCACCTCGACACCGGCCGGACCGACCCCGTGCTTGCCCCCGCCCACAACGCTCCCGACGCTGCCGTCGTGCGCGCCTTTTCCCGCTCTGCCTTCGCTCTCCTCTTGCTCCCGCTCCTCTTCGCCGGGTGCGCGTCGCCCGAGGTCAAACGCCTCATCACGATCACCGGCGGAAAAGCTGTGCCCTTCTCTTTCGGGCCGAAAGGCGCCGAGCCGGGCCGCGCCAACGGCTATGAAGTGCAACTCGCCACCCTGCTGCCGGCACACGACGCCAAAGAGATTTTTTACCAATTCGCCTTCACGGCTCCGGCGGGAGCGGCCGTAAAACGCGTCCAAGTCGAGGACGTTTCCGAGGAGGCCGCCGCGTTTCCACTCATCGACGATCAAGCGCCCAAACTCACCGGCAATCGCTGGCAGGCCGACTCCGCAACGGTGCGGGCCGGCGAGGCCCATCTCACTTGGGTTCTGACGATCCAAGCCACGATGCGCGTCTATCGTTTCACGATCACCGACACCGCCGGCAAACGCACCGAGATGCTCCACGTCGCGGGCTACCCCGACTTCATGAAGACCGTCATCCGTCAGAAGTGGGGCGAGAAATACTGAAGTGCCCACGCCGCGCCTCTGAATGACCACACCGGGCAGTGTTCATTGGCAGTCCGTCCGCGGGGAGGCTTGGCACCGGCGGGCTAGAGCACCGGTAGGGCTTCATGGCTGCGAGTCCGAGCCATGAAACCTTCTGCGTAACGCCGGTTCACCTCACCACAGAGGGTTGCGATCAATCCGTGATTGAGCATGACCGACGCCATTCCTTTCCGGCGGGCAAAAAGCTGGAAGTTGATCGTCGTCCACAAGGAAAGCCCCCGGTTGAACAAGTAATTTTCCGGCTCGGTATTGATCACACAGGGAATGAGCAGCTTGGGTAGAATAAGGCCGGGGTTGGTCAGGTTGCCGATGACGAAGGCGAGATTCCGAGACTCATACAATATCGACCAACCCTCTCAAAAATAATTCTAGACAAACTTACTCCGCGGCAGGACGCGGACGCGGGCGATGGGGTTGAAGAGGAGTGCCACGCCCGCAAGGGCATTGTCTTTTCCGCCTCGCCGATAGTCGGTCGAGACCGGTTCGAAGATATTTATGGCGAGCACGAGGCTCTTCTCGTGCAGCTTCCAGCCGCTGATCCAGCCGGGCTTGGATTGGCGGAGACGGCGATAGGAATGAATAAAAACATAATCCATCGTCTTGGCTTTGGCGGGACTGAAAACGCTTCGGGTCAGTTGATAGATATCGATGATCGACCCGAAAAAAGTCCGCCGGATGCCGATCTCTTCACGCTTTGCAAACAGGTGCTCTGTCACCTCGTGGGTGAATTCAACATCATCGGCCATCGCCACCGTGAGTTCATCCAGCAGATAAACATGGTGAAGCGCGCGGGTAACGACCTTCCTCCCACGGTCATTCGAGACGGGGAATAGTCATGCCTCCAAGGCCTCGCCTAAAAAAAATTTAACCAAAGAATGCCGATGGTTTATGCCGTCCGAAATCGCTCCTAAAAATGACCGGAGAGATTGGGGCTGCGTCAACTTTTCGCCCAAGCGTTGGGTGAAACTGGCGAGATCACGGAGGCGCACGGCTCCCGGCAAACCGGCGGCACTGCGCTCCGGAAATTCCAGCATGGCGCGCGTGGCTTCGGTCGGGTCCGGCAGCTCTTGCAGCGCGAGGATCAAGCCAGCCTGAATTTCCGTCACCCCGTGCCGGGCCGCGAGCGCATGCACGCGGGCGGCGAATGCCGGTTCAGCCCCAAGGGTCGTTTCGGATTCGGCCGCCGGTGGGTTTTGGTTGATCGCCTCGACGACGAGTTCCGCTGCCTTAGGACGCGGCGGACTGCGGACCAGCTCCGGCTCGAGCGGCGCGCCGAACGTGAAATCTTGCCGGCCATAGCCAAAGGGAAACGAAATGATCTCGGACAACGGTTCAACGGGCAGGCCGCCGCTGAACCTGAGAAACAAAATGGCCACGTTGAGATCGAGCGCGATATCGATGAGCACGGAGCTCATGCGGCGCGCGCGCTGGCCGTAGCCCAGCCCCTGCTAGCCCTCGACGTGCAGGTGCAGCGAGTGCGGATGTGCGGCTTGTCCGGCTTTGTAACGCACCATCACGTCGAAAAATGAGCTGGGTTGATCGCGGTCAAAGAGTCGCTGTGGATTCACGCCTTCGGTGCGGCCCGGGTAATTCCACAAAAACTCCGTGAGCCGTCCCATCCAGCTTTCGCGGCGCTTCTGACGCGTGAGCGTCGTCACCGGCAAGCCCGACCAGCGCGCGTAGAGATCGGTGAAGACCATGGATTCGAGAGCGGTCTGGTGGTTCGAACAAATCACGACGGGACGTCCGCGTCACGGCGCCGTTGCAGCCGGCGCGCGTTCGCGGAAGTGCCGCACATAGCGGCGGCGCAACGCGCTCGAAACATCCCTCAAAAATTCGCCGCTAAACATCCCTGCATCGCCGTCGTCGAGCCATCGCGCCGGACCGGCATCGGCTACGCGGCCGTTTCCGTCGGGGGAGATTTCCAAGCGCAACGGGTAAAGTCGCTGCGTCGTTTCCATGTAAAAAACAGGTCTAACCGCTTTCCTCACGCCAACCCGGGGGATTTTCCCGCACCGACTGTGAGGCCGATGCCGTGAAAATTCGCGCGCGTGACCGTGCGGGCCGGAGCAACGGCGACGACTGGCATCACGATTCGGAATATAGCCCACCGCTCAGCAGCTCTTCTGCCAGCGGCGAGCCCCTCTGGCTTTCCGCCAGCTACGCTTTTGCAGCGAACTCGGGTGCCAGCTCGAGGCCGAAGTAGCCGCGGGCGTTGGCGAAGCAGATGTTTTTCACCATGCCGCCGACGAGGCCCAAGTCGTTGGGAATCTCGCCGCGGGCGATGTCGCCGCCGAGCAAGTTGCACAGCGTGCGGCGGAAATACTCGTGGCGGGGGTAGCTCAGGAAGCTGCGCGAATCCGTGAGCATGCCGACGAAACGCGAAAGCAGCCCTAGGTTGGAGAGCGAGTTGAGCTGCCATTCCATCGCCTCTTTCTGGTCGAGGAACCACCAGCCGCTGCCGAACTGGATTTTCCCCGGGATCGTGCCGTCCTGAAAATTTCCAATCATCGTCGCCATCACGTAATTGTCGGCGGGGTTGAGGTTGTAGATCACCATGCGCGGGAGCTGGTCGGTGGAGTCGAGGGCGTTGAGGTAATGCGACAGCGCGACGGCCTGCGGGAAGTCGCCAATCGAATCGAAGCCCGTGTCCGGCCCGAGCGTGGAGAGGAGGCGCGTGTTGTTATTCCGCAGCGCGCCGAGATGGAGCTGCTTCGTCCAACCGCGCGCGGCGTCCCAGCGGCCCAGCTCGAGCATGAGGTAGGAACCGTAGCGCGCGATGTCCTCGGCGGAGGGCACCCGGCCGGCGCGGGCGGCGTCGAAGACAGACTGCGCCTGCGCGTGCGTGCAGGGCTCGGACAAAGCCGACTCCAAACCGTGGTCAGAGACGCGGCCACCGACGGCGTGGAAGTCGTCGTGGCGTTTTTTCAACGCGCCGAGGAAGTCGTCGAAGGACCGGACACCGTTCGCGGCAAAGGAACCGCCGGCGGCACCGGCGAGTTTTTCCATGTAGGCATTGAACACCGGGGGTTGGCCAACGGCGAAGGCTTTGTCAGGCCGGAAGGTCGGATAGACGCGGGTCTTGAGCCCGCTAGCGCGGATCTGGATGTGGAGGTCGAGCGAATCCGCGGGATCGTCGGTGGTGCAGACGACGGCGACCTTCGAGTTCGTCAGAAAATCATGCACGCGCATCGTGGCGAGCTGCGGGTTGGCGCGCTCCCAGATGGAGTCGGCACTCGCGGGATTGATGATATCGGTGATGCCAAAGGTGCGCGCGAGTTCGAGGTGCGACCAGTGGTAGAGCGGGTTGCGCAGGGTATGCGGCACCGTGGCGCACCACGCATCGAATTTCTCCCGCGGCGAGCCGGCGCCGGTGACGAGGCGCTCGGCGACGCCGTTGGTGCGGAGTGCGCGCCACTTGTAGTGATCGCCACCGAGCCAGATCTCGGCGAGGTCGGCGAACCGGTGGTTGTTGGCGATCTGCGCGGTCGGCAGGTGGCAGTGGTAGTCGTAGATCGGCTCGGGCTTCGCGAAGGTGTGGTAGAGCTCGCGGGCGGCTGGAGTGGAGAGGAGAAAATCGTCGTGGATGAAAGGGAGCATGGGGTAAATGGGCGGTGGATTTAATTAAAGGGAGACAGGGCCGAGGCGACTCAGGTTTTGGCAATATCGTTAAGCATCGCGGCGAGGCTGGTGTAGCCCGCGAGCCGGGTGTTCGCGGCGGCGCAGGTCGCAGCGGAAGCGAGACCGGTGTTCTGCGCGAGGAACCCGATGTAGGTGGCGATATTTTTCGAGAAATTCAGCCGGCCTTCGTCGCTGATCGTATAGAAACGCGCGCGCTGGCGGTAGCCGGCCGGGGTGTGGTCGCCGAGCGCCGATTTTTCCGGACGGCCGTCGGCGGCGAGCACGTGGAGGAAATTATACTCGAACCAGAACATGTGGTCGGGGCTCGGCGCGAGCGACTCCAACGCGGCGCGCGTGACGCCCGGGCTTGAGAACACCTCCACGCCGTGACCGGATTTCGCGAGGGCATCGACGATGAAGATGCGCGCAAATTTCTGCTCGGTGGCATCGGCGCTGTAGGCGCCGAGCAGCGCCAGCTCGAGGGTGAACTTATACCAGTCGCGCCAGAGCGCTTGATCGGCGGGGTTCTTGGAGGCGAAGAGACCACGGCCCATTTCGTAGGTGTAGCGACCGCTGGTCTTGATTTCGAGGCGACCGCCCGTGACCGCGCCCATGACCTGATAATTCTCGGCGGACTTGCCGGAGCCGGAGTGAAAACCGATGCTCGCGCCGAAATTTTTGCACACCGCCCACTGCTTCTCGACGAGCGTGCGCAGCGCGGCGTTGTCGGGATACGGCATGTTCTTTTGGAAACCAAAAGCCGGCGCGACGAAGTGAATCTTCATCCCGAGCGCCTCGCAGAGCGCGAGCATGATGGCGGTCGTCTCCGGCGTGGTGAGACCGGGCAACTCGTCGATCGAAAGCTCGCGGAGGTAGGCGCGGCCGGCGTCGGTTGTGAACAGCTTCGCACGCGCGGCGGCGTATTTCCCGTCGCGGACCTTCATCTTTTGCAACGAGGGCCAGACGTAGGCCAACAGCTTCGCGAAGTCGGTTTCGTTGAGCGTGAGTCCAGCCTTGGCGACTCGGGCCTTCACGGTTGCGACCAGCGCGGCGGGGACGTTGGTAGCGCACCACGCAGCGGCATCGTCGGCGACTTTGGTCTGCGCGAGTTCGGGCGAGAGGTCGAAGGTGATGTAGCTCGCGAGCACACAGCCCGTGACGAGCGCGTCCTCGCGGTGGTCGAACTTACCGCCAATGGGCTGGTGATCGGCGTTGAATGACCACGCGATCCCGCGCGTGTGGAAGCCGGTCTTGAGCTTGGAGAGCACGCAACCGTGGCTCATGCCCTCGACGCTCTGGCCCTGGTGGCCCTCGGGGACGTTGGTGCCGATGAAAGGGAACGGCACCGTGTCGAGTTTGCCGGCGAGCATCACATCGGTGTCGTAAACGAGTTCGCGGGGGATGGAATTTTGGTTGGCCGTGACGCCGATGCCGAGCTGCGCCATCGCCCACTCCACCGCCGGCCAGTGCAACGTCGTGAAACGAGCGCCGATGCCGAGCGTGCTGAGGCCGAGCTGCTCGGTCGCGCCCGGAAAGATCGTGGACTTCGGGCTGTGCTCTTGGATGAGGTTTTTCAGGCGGAGGAGGTTGGCAAAGGTCGTCGGGAAAATCGCCGCGCCAGCCTTCGTCGCCGCGCCATCCGCCAGCGTGTTCACCGCCGCCGCGCCACCGCGCCCATCAAGCCGCCACGCGCAGTCGCCGGTGGCAAGGTCCTCTAACAGCACCCATTTGCCTGCGGCCGTTTCGAAACGGCTATGCGGCCACACGTGAATCGGCTGCGCGGCCCGAATCGCGGCGCTCAGCGCCGGCCAATCGAGACAGAAATCGGGCGACACGCAGGGGTTGGTCGCGATGCGCAGGCTGTTTTGGAGGAGGAACGTGTTGATGGCGGACATGGAGATTTTTTTGGATCGAGTAGGTGGATGCCTGCCCGCAGCCGGCAAGGGCGCGGGCAAAGCGTGGGTAAACAAAAAGCCCCGCAGATTTCTGCGGGGCTGACAATGCTCGGATTCGTGTCCGAGCCGAATGGTCCCGGACTACCACTTGTCCCCCGTGTCGCGGATCAATTGTTGCAGGATCGGGAAACGCACCTCGCCGTAGCTCAACGCGTAGCGGAGCTCGCCCTCGCGAAAAATCCACGTCGAAGGCACCCATGTGAGCGGCAGGCCAAGGAACCGGGTCGTGCGATCCCCGGCTTTGCGCGACGGATTGGGGTGGAGCAGCAGCTCGAAGTTCGACTGCGTGCCGACGCCGTTTTTCGCGAGCACCTCGCGGCCGATCTCGTCGTGCCACGTGGTGACGAAGATGAATTTCACCTCCGCATTGGTGTCGATGAAGGTGCTCCAACCGCTCTTCGCGAGTTCGGCGGCGCAGTTGGAGCACCACGGCGCCCAGAAATGCACCACGGTCACCCCCGGTGACTTGATCGCTTCAGCCACCTGTTGCTCGATCGGCAGAAGTTCCGCCGCACGGATTGCACCGGTGATGCCGACTAGGGCGAGAATGAGTCCGGGAAATTTCATCGTTCCCATGGCTAGTCGAAAGTTCACCCAGCGCAAATCTCGGTCTCGTCATTTTCGGGATTGCGCGTGCCCCCCCGCCCTCTCTGCTGGCCGTCTTTTTCATGGATCTGCCCAACGCCGAACACGTCCTCCGCCTCACGCAGGAGATGAACCTTAGAGTCGCCCAAGTCGCCGCCACCGCGCAGCTCTTCAAGGAAGGCGCGACCGTCCCCTTCATCGCCCGCTACCGCAAGGAAGCCACCGGCGAGCTCGACGAGGTCCAAATCACCACGATCCGCGACCGCCTTGAACAGATGGCCCAGGTGGACGAACGCCGCGCCTCCATCTTGGCCTCACTCAAAGAGCGCAACCTCCTCACGTCCGCCCTCGAGAAAGCCATCAACGCCGCCGATACGGTCACGACGCTCGAGGACATTTACCTGCCCTTCCGCCCGAAAAAACGCACCCGCGCCACGATCGCCAAAGAAAAGGGCCTCGAACCTCTCGCCGAACTTATCTTCGCGCAGGACGACGCCACCGATCCCCTCGCCGCGGCCCAAACCTACGTCGGCCGCGACTACACCGCCGACGACGGCAAAAACGTCGCCTCGAAAATCGCCTCTACCGACGAAGCCCTCGCCGGCGCCCGCGACATTATCGCCGAGCGCGCCAGCGACGACAAAGACGCTCGCGCGCGCCTCCGCGTCATCTACCAACGCGACGCCATCGTCTCCTCCAAAGTGCTCCTCGGCAAGGACGCCACGCCCGACGCCGCCAAGTTCAAAGACTACTTCGAGTGGAGCGAACCGCTCGCGAAAGCCCCGTCCCACCGCGTCCTCGCGATGCGCCGCGGCGAGAAAGAGATGTTTCTCATGATGCGCGTCACCCTTCCCGACGACGCCACCGCGCCCGCCGAGGTCGAGCCGCTCTTCGCCAAAACAAAAAACGCCGCCTCCGCCCAGGTCCGCCTCGCCGTGCAGGACGCCTGCAAACGTCTCCTCTGCCCCGCGATGGAAACCGAGATGCGCCTCGAATCCAAAAAACGCGCCGATGCCGACGGCATCAAAGTCTTCGCCTCCAATCTCCGCGAACTTCTCCTCGCCGCACCCCTCGGCCAGCGCGCCGTCCTCGCCATCGACCCCGGCATCCGCACCGGCTGCAAAGTCGTCCTCCTTGATCGTCCGGGAAAACTGCTGCACAACGACGTCGTTTTCCCCGACCGCATGGAAGCCGACGCCAAGGAAAAGCTCCTCGGCTTCGTGAAGTTTTTCAAAGTCGAGGCCGTAGCCATCGGCAACGGCACGGGCGGTCGCGAGACCGAGGCCTTCGTCCGCACGCTCGGTCTGCCCGCCTCGATTCCCATCGTGATGGTCAACGAATCCGGCGCTTCCATCTACTCCGCCAGCGATGTCGCCCGCGAAGAGTTCCCCGATCACGACCTCACCGTCCGCGGCGCCGTCTCCATCGGCCGCCGTCTCATGGACCCGCTCGCCGAACTCGTGAAGCTCGACGCCAAATCCATCGGCGTCGGCCAATACCAACACGACGTCGATCAGTCCGCGCTCAAACGCTCCCTCGACGACACCGTCGTCAGCTCCGTCAACGGCGTCGGCGTCGAACTCAACACCGCGTCAAAACAACTCCTCAGCTACGTCTCCGGCCTCAACACCGCGACCGCCGCCGCCATCGTCGCGCACCGCAACGAAAACGGCCCCTTCAAATCCCGCGCCGAGCTAAAATCCGTCCCGCGCCTCGGCCCCAAAGCCTTCGAGCAGGCCGCCGGTTTCCTCCGCATCCACGACGCCGCCCACCCGCTCGACACCAGCGCCGTCCACCCGGAGCGCTACACCCTCGTCGAAAAAATGGCCGCCGATCTCGGCGTCACCGTCCCCGATCTCATGCGCGACGGCCTCGTCCGCTCGAAGATCAAACTCGAAAATTACGTTACTGCCGACGTCGGTCTACCCACCCTCACCGACATCGTCGCCGAGCTCGCGAAACCCGGCCGCGATCCGCGCGAGAAATTCGAAGCCTTCGCCTTCGAGGCCAGCGTCCACAAACCCGAGGACCTCAAGCCCGGCATGAAACTCCCCGGCATCGTGACCAACGTCACCGCGTTCGGCGCGTTCGTGGACATCGGCGTCCACCAAGACGGCCTCGTCCACGTTTCGCAGCCCGCCGACAGCTTCGTTAAAGAGCCCGCGACCGTCGTAAAACCCGGCCAGAAAGTTTCCGTCACTGTCACCGAGGTCGATCTCCCGCGCCAGCGCATCGCCCTCTCGATGCGCAGCAATCCCACCATCGGCCCCAAAACCCCGCACAGTGGACCGGGCGCTCCGCGCACAGGCTTCGGCAATGGCAGCCCCCGCCCCGCCGGCGCCGCTCCGGCCGCCCCGCGCGCTCCCGCCGCCGTGAACAACGACTGGTTCGCCTCCGCGCTGAACAAGAAGCGCTGAAGCCGTTTAAGGATTGTTGTAGCCGGGGTCGCTGGCCCCGGTCGGGCAATGTTTCAGCCGTGATTTGCAGGCACCGGGGGGGGCCAGCCCCCCCAATCTCCGTTGGTCCCCACCGCGCTTGATCACCCCGCGGTTTTTCTCCCTC
>JACMRG010000008.1 GCA_014376585.1 Opitutaceae bacterium
AGGATGAGATCGAGCACTTTGGAATCGGTGTCGGCGGCGTGATCGTAGTCGTGGAGGAAAGTTCGGCCGGCGAGATCGGGGCTGCGGGAGCGGGCGCGGGGGGCGACGAGGATGGCGGCGTTGTTGGCGAGGCCCCACTCAGGGCGGACTTGGGCAATATCGTCGGCGCGGGCGCGGACCGCGGCGGTGAGGGCGGAGAGCGGAGTGGCGGCGAGGCCGAGGGCAGGTGCGCGTTCGCGGCGGGCAGATTCGCCGGCGCGGGCGAGGGCGAGACGGAGGACTTCGACATCAGTGGCGTGGGTCGGCGGGACGCGTTCGAGTTCGAAGAGGGTGACGTCGTCGGAAGTGGTGTGGTGCAGGCCGGCGACGCACCAAATGTCGGCGGGGAGGTGGAGGCCGAGGGCGGCGAGGCGGAAGCGGACGGCGGGGAGGTTGAGGGCGTTGGCGGCGAGGCGGGCGTTGACGTCACCGGCGTGACCGCCGCATGCGCCGCAATCGAGGGCGGAGGCGTAGGGGTTGTTGGCGCTGGTGCTGCCGTGGCCGCAGATGAGGAGGAGGCGGGCGAAGTTGGCGGTGAGGCTCATGTTGGGCAGGGCACCGGCACACATGGCGGCGAGGGCGTCGAGTTGGGCCGGAGTTTTCGGCCCGGTGAGGGCGGGGATGGGGCGCGCGCAGGTGGGCGCGGCGGTGTGGGGGCGGTGGGAGAGGGCGGCGCCGAACGCGAGGCCGGCGGTTTCAACGAAGGAGAAACACGAGGCGGCGGAGTTTTGAAACGCCTTCCACGCGCCGCGACCGGCGTAGGCTTCGCGCGCATCGGCGGCGGTGGCGGGATCGACGACATCGGCGGATTCGCAGGGCGGCACCAGCAGCACGGGGCAACGGGTGGCGGGGGCATCGGCAAGGAGCGGACGGTGCGCGATGGGGAAGCCGAAGAAGCCGGCGAAACCAATTGTGGCCATGGTCGGGGCGGCGGCCTCGAGCTGGCGCCGGAAAACTTCGGAACGGACGTCGATGCAGAAGACCGCCTGGGCGGAAGGACGCAGCGCGGGGAAGGGAGCCGGGACGGCGGCGGCGGCGGTGAGTTGGCGGGCGAGGGTGTGCTGATAGCCGAGTTCGTAGGCGGTTTGCCAAGTGACGAGGGCGGGGAGGAGATCGCGGTGGCCGGGGGCGGCGGGAGGCGGGGGAGTGGAGGAGAGCGGGATTTTTTCGCCGAACGCGCGGTAAAGGGCGGCGTCGTAGGCGAGACGGATGGCAAGGAGATCGCGCAGGGTGGAGTTGGCGCGGCCGCGCATGGTGTCTTCGCGGACGAGATACTGGCAGTAGGACGCCCAGCCGGAAACCGTGAGTAACTGGCGGTGCAGGAAATCGGTGAGATCGTCGGGCGGCGCGGAAAGCACGGTGAGGCTCGCGGCGATACATGCGGTGGGATCGGCGGGCAGCCGCGCGATGTGCGCGCGGAAATCGCGTAGGCCGAAAGCCTCGGGATTGAGGTCGTGGCGCGCAGCTTCGCGCCACGCGGCGAAGAGGCCAGCGTGATGCCAGGGGGAACGCCAGGTGGTCTGGTTGGCGTCGAAGTGGACCGCGCAGAATTTCGAGATTTCGTCGGTGATGAACACCGCCCAGTGCGCGTGGGGGAGCTGGCGGTCCAGGCGGTCGGCGACGGTGTCGAGCGCGGCGGACGACGGGACGAGCGG
>JACMRG010000055.1 GCA_014376585.1 Opitutaceae bacterium
CCGCGCCCAGCTCGCCGCCGGCGGCCCCGCCGCCGAAATTCGCACCAGCCTCGCCGCAGCCGAAAAACTCCTCGCCAGCCTGTCCGACGAATTCAAAGGCACGAGCTGGGTCCAACGCGTGCAGACCAAACTCGCCGCGACGCGCGCCCTCGCGCCGTAACTCTACCGGCCGCTCGGCTTGACGCTCCGCGCCGTGCCTACAGCGTGCTCACATGCGCACCTCCATCACGGCAAAAGTCTTCAAGGCGGGAAACTCCAAGGCGCTGCGTCTGCCGCGCGGGCTCGACGTGAAAGCCAAGTCCTACGAGGTCACGCCGACGGCCACCGGTTTCATGATCACCGACCCGAAGGCGGAGGCGCGGCGGCTGAAGGCGTTGCAGGCCTTGTGGGGCTCCGCACCTGATTTTCCGGATCACGCGACGTGATTTTTCTGCCGGACACCAATGTCCTCTCCCGCTACCTCAGGGGGCGGGCGGAGGACGTTTCTCTAAAGGTGCGGTTGGAACAATCCTTGGCCGATTGCCGGCTGTCGGCCGTTGCGCTGATGGAGTTGGAATACGGCGCGGCGAAGCGGCCGGAGATCGTGGTCTTTCGTGACCGTATCGCCCGCCTGAAGGCCGTGTTTCCCGGGGTGGCCGCTTTTGACGCTGCTGCGGCGTATCACACGGGAATCGTCCGGGCCTACGTCGCCCGCCTGAAACCCAACGCCCAGCCCATCGGCGCCTACGACGCGCTTTTGGCCGGACACGCGCTGGCGTTGGGCGCGGTCTTCGTGACCCATAACACGGTCGAGTTTTCTCGCGTGCCGGGACTGGGCGTCGAGGACTGGCAAGGGTAGACGTGTGCGGCGGGCCGGTGAGGTGTCGCGACGCTTTTGCACAAAATATTGTCGCAGCCGTTCTAGTCGGTGGATCGTCTGGCGGGTAGGGTGGTGTCCCCCGTTTCCCTTTCACGGTCCTTACCTCGCGACCCCACGCCGCCCCGCTGTTTTTCGTCTCCCCGCTCCACCTTACCATGGCCATCCCCTCCGTCCTCGATCTCAAGATCGTCAAAAAATCCACGCAGAGCCTCGTCGAGGCCGAGCTCGCCGCCACCGGCGGCCTCCTCCGCCTCGCGCCCGCCTGGGTGCCGCGCTCCTTCCTGCAGCCCGGCCTCCGCATCAAGCTCCACCCCGACGACACCTACGCCTACGGCCTGAACCGCGGCGGCATCGACGAGCGCTGGTTCGCCTCGACGACCGTCACCGCCAACGAAGGCCGCGCCGCCGATGAAGGCTTGAGCTACGCCGTGATTGGCAACAAACGCCTCACGCTCGCGCAAGCCGTCGAAGACTGCGGTGCCACCCTCGTGGGCAAATCCATCTGGAAGAAATACGGCAAATGGCCCGTCTACTCGAAGTTCTTCGATAACATGGGCCCGATCCCGCACCACATGCACCAGAGCGCGAAGCAGGCGAAGCTCGTCGGCCAGGAAGGCAAACCCGAGTCCTACTACTTCCCGCCCCAGCATAATCCCGTCGGCAACAATTTTCCCTACACGTTCATGGGCTTCGAGCCGGGCACGACCAAGGCGCAAGTCCGCCAGTGCATCGCCAACTGGAACAAAGGCGACAACGGCATCCTCGATCTCTCAAAAGCCTACCGCCTAAAAGTCGGGTCCGGCTGGCTCATCGACCCCTGCATCCTGCACGCGCCCGGTTCCCTCTGCACATACGAGCCGCAGTGGGGCAGCGATGTTTTCGGCATGTATCAAAACCTCGTCGAAGGCCGCGAGGTGCCATGGTCGCTCCTCGTGAAAGACATGCCCAAGAACAAGCACAAGGACATCGACTTCATCGTGGACCAGCTCGACTGGGACAAAAACGTAGACCCGAACTTCAAGGACAACCACTACCTCGAGCCCGTCCCCGTCGCCGACACCCGCAGCGAGGGCTACGTCGACCGCTGGATCGTTTACGGCAAGGTCGATGGCGAGCAGCTCTTCACCGCCAAAGAACTTACCATCGATCCTGGCACCAAGTGCATGATCAAGGACACCGGTGCCTACGGCCTCATCTGCGTGCAGGGCAGCGGCAGGATCAACGGCCAGCCCCTCGTCAGCCCGAAGCTCATCCGTTTCCACGAGCTCACCGAAGACGAGTATTTCTGCACCGAAGACGGCGCGAAGCAGGGCGTCACGTTCGAGAACACGAGCAGCACCGAACCCCTCGTCTGCCTGCGCTACTTCGGCCCCGAGGTAAACCCCGACGCCCCCAAGATGGGCGCGTATCGCGACAACAAATTCTAAACCGCCTTCATCTCTTTCTCTTTCCTCTTAATCCTTCTCTTTCGTCAGGAGGCCACACCCCATCCCACGAGGAAAAAGATTAGGAGAAAGAGGAAAGAGAAAGATTATCCAATCCCACTCCGCAACTCCCCACATAACATGCCCGCCAATAACTTCCCCAAACTCCACAACGCCGCCTGGCCCGGTCTCGTCGGCAAAGGCAGCCCCGGCGCCGAGCCGTTTATCGATCTCGATACCATGCTCGACATGACCGCGAAAGCCGATGTCGGCGGCGTGAAGTTCGATGGCATCGATCTCTTCCTCTACAATCCGCATACCGACATCGATATCTCCGACGACGGCATCAAGGCCCTCGTCGCGAAAATCAAAAAGAAGAACCTCGTTGTCGGCTCCGTCGTTGCCCCCGTGTGGTTCGACGCCGCCGCCGGCGGTGACGCGCCCGCCCGCGCCAACTGGGTCAGCCACGTCCGCAAAGCCGTCCGCATCGCCGCCAAACTGCGCGAACTCGGCGTGCGCCCCCACGGCATCGTCCGCATCGACAGCGCCACGAGCGTCACTGCGTGGGACAAGGCTCCCAAAGCCACGACCAAGCTCATCGCGCAGTCCTTCCGCGAAGCCGGCAAGATCGCCAAGGACTCCGGCGAACGCCTCGCCGCCGAAGGCGAGATATGCTGGGGCGGCATGCACAGTTGGAAGCACATGGTAAATCTCCTTGAAGAGACCGCCATGCCCAAGGTCGTCGGCTTCCAAGCCGACATGTCGCACACCCACCTCTACACGCTCGGCGCGAATGCCGAAGCGCACCGCATCGTCCCGAAAAATTACCACTACGAGCCCGCCGCCTTCCATGCCGCGATGACGAAGCTCACCGACGCGCTCCGCCCTTGGACGATCGACTTCCATGTCGCGCAGAACGACGGCAGCACCTACGGGTCCGGCTCGCACGAGAAGACCGGCCGCCACTGCCTCGCCACCGACCCGAAGGGCAAACTCAACATCGCCCGCGACTCCGGCTACTGGCTCCGCGACGGCAAGGGCAAGGTCACGAAAAAGATGAAACACATCTGCTGGGACGGCTGCATGTTCTCCAACGAAGTGCTCATGAAGCAGCAGACCTGGAACGACATCCTCGCCGCGATGATCGAGGTCCGCACCAACCACGGCTGGGTTGGCTAAAAAACAAAGCGCAAAGACGCAAAGTCGCGAAGGTCCGAGCGAGTCAGAACCGTATTCTTCGCTCCCAAATTAGCGCCTTCGCTTCTTTGCGCTTTATTTCCCCTTTCAACTTCCCCCGTCCCCATGGCCAAAAAACAACTCCGCGTCGGTCTCATCGGCTACAGCTTCATGGGCCGCGCCCACAGCAACGCCTTTCATCAGGTTAACCATTTCTTCCCCTCGAGCTACGAAGTCATCCCGCAGGCCGTCTGCGGCCGCGACGAGGCCAAGGTCAAAGAATTCGCCGGGAAATGGGGCTACAAATCCATCGAGACCGACTGGAAAAAACTCATCGCGCGCGACGACATCGACGTCATCGACATCGCCACGCCGAATAACATGCACGCCGAGCAGGCCATCGCCGCCGCCAAGGCCGGCAAGATGATCCTCTGCGAAAAACCCCTCGGCCTGAATGCCAAGGAAGCCGAGAAAATGCTCAAGGCCATCGAGAAGGCCGGCGTCGCCAACATGGTCTGGTATAACTACCGCCGCTGCCCGGCCGTGGCCCTCGCGAAGCAGATCATCGATTCCGGCAAGCTCGGCCGTATCTACCACTACCGCGCGAATTTCCTCCAAGATTGGACCATCAACGCCGACCTTCCCCAAGGTGGCACCGGTCTCTGGCGCCTCGATGCCAAAGTCGCCGGCTCCGGCGTCACCGGCGATCTCCTCGCCCACTGCATCGACACCGCGCTCTGGCTCAACGGCGGGATCAAGGACGTGAGCGCGATGACCGAGACCTTCGTCAAGCAGCGCAAACACACCCTCACCGGCAAGGTCGAGAAGGTGAGCATCGACGACGCCTGTCTCTTCCACTGCCATTTCAACAACGGCTCCCTCGGCCTCTTCGAATCCACCCGCTACGCCCGCGGCCACAAGGCCCTCTACACCTTCGAGGTGAACGGCGCGAACATGTCGCTCAAGTGGGACCTCCACGATCTCCACCGCCTGCAGATCTTCGACTACACCGACGAGAGTCAGGAACGCGGCTGGAAGAGTGTCCACGTCTCCGACGGCGACCACCCCTATTGCGGTAACTGGTGGGTGCCCGGCCTCCAACTCGGCTACGAACACAGCTTCGTCCACGCGATGGTCGAGTTCGTGCGCGGCCTCGAAAGCGGCAGGGGCTGCAAACCTGATTTCAAAGACGGTCTCGCCACCGACTACGTCGTGGACGCCGTCCTCAAATCCGCCGCCACCGCCCGCTGGGCGAAGGTGAAGCAGGCGTGACCCGGGCTCACGCAGTTGAGAGTTGAGAGCTGAAAGTTGAGAGAAAAACCGCCGCACGATCTCTCAAATCCCGCCCGCGTTTCCCTCGGTTCCGTCTTTCAACTCTCAACCCTCACTCTCACCTCTCAACTTCTCCGCAAATGCCCAAACTCGGCTTCAACCTCCTCGCCTGGACCGCCTCGATCTCCGACGACTTTTTCCCGCACATCGAGCGCCTCAAAAAAATCGGCTACGACGGCATCGAGATCTGCAACGGCTCCCAAGACCCCGCCGCCTACAAGCGCGTCAAGAAACTCGTTAACGATCTGAATCTCGGCATCACCTGCGTCACCATCGTCGGCGCCGAGGCGAACCCGATCAGCCCCGACGCCGCCGTGCGCGCCAAGGCCCTCGATCTCATCAAATGGAATATCGACCGCACCGTGGACTGCGGCGCCAATCTCCTCTGCGGCCCGTTTCATTCGGCGTTCGCGACCTTCACCCGCGCCGACATCAATCCCGACGAATACAAACGCAGCGCCGAGGTCCTCCGCGCCGCCGGCGATTACGCGAAGCAGGCCGGCGTCACGCTCTGCCCCGAGGCGCTGAATCGTTTTGAGTGTTATCTCTGCAATACGATGGCCCAGCTCCGCATGCTCATCGAGCTCACCGATCACCCCAACGTCCGCGCGATGTATGATACCCACCACGCCAACACCGAGGAAAAAACCTTCGCCGACGCCATCCGCACCATCGCGCCCGTCCTCGCCCACGTTCATTTGAGCGAAAACGACCGCGGCACGCCCGGTTCCGGCCATATCAATTTCAAAGAAAATCTCCAGACCCTCCACGCGGTCGGCTACGACGGCTGGATGACCATCGAAGCCTTCAGTCGCTCCGATCCCGCCTTTGCCAACGCGATCAACGTCTGGCGCGAATTTTCCCCCGCTTGGGAAATCGCCGAACGTGGTTATACCTTCCTCCGTCACGAAATCGCCGCCGCCGGCTACCGCACCCCATGACTGTTCACCGCCTCCTTCGCCCGCTATTTTTCCTCGTCACCGCTTCGGCCGCGTTCCCCGCCGCTGCGCCGACGACCCTGGTTCTCAATCCGCCCGCCGGCACCAAGCCCAACGGCAAGCACGTCGTCCTTCTCTCCGGCGACGAGGAATACCGTGGCGAGGAAGCCCTCCCCATGCTGGCCAAAGTCCTCAGCCAGCGCCACGGCTTCAAAACCACCGTCCTCTTCGCCCTCGATCCCGACGGCACCATCAATCCCAACAACGGCAAATCCCTCCCCGGCGCCGAGGCCCTCGACACCGCCGACGTGATCATCATGTCGTTGCGCTTCCGCGCCTGGCCCGACGACGCGATGAGGCACTTCGACGCCGCCTTCAAACGCGGCGTGCCCATCATCGGCCTGCGCACTTCGACGCACGCGTTTAACTTTCCCGCCGGCAGCACGTTTTCCGACTACACGTGGAACAGCAAAGCGCCGTGGGCCGGCGGTTGGGGCAAGCAAGTCCTCGGCGAGACGTGGGTCTCACACTGGGGCAAACACAAGTTCGAGGCGACCCGCGCCGTCGTCGAAGCCGTCAACGCGTCCGATCCGTTGCTCAACGGCGTCACCGAGATATTCGGCACCACCGACGTTTACGAAGCCGCGCCGCCCGCCGACGCCAAGATCCTCTTCCGCGGCCTCGTGCTGAAAGGCATGAAGCCGGCCGACGTCCCCGCCGATCAAATCAGGAAGACCGCCGCCAAGGCCGACCAACCCGTCAACGCACCCGCGATGCCGATCGTCTGGACCCGTCTTTATAAAACGGAATCCGGCGCGACCGCCAAAATCCTCGCGACCACGATGGGCGCCGCCACCGATCTCGAAAACGAGTCCCTCCGCCGCCTCATCGTCAACGCCACCTACTGGGCCGCCGGCCTCAAGATTCCCGCCAAGGCCGATGTCGCCACCATCGATTCATACGCGCCGCGTCCTTACGGCTTTGACGGCTACCGCACCGGCATCACCCCGGCCGACCACGTGCTCGGCAAGGTTCTCCCCGTCGGCGGCAACGTCCCGCCGAAGCCCCCGAAGCCCACCGCCGCTGCGGCCACGCCTGCGCCGGCTGCATCTCCGAGTCCGGCTCTCAACTCCTCCTCCGCGCCCAACATTCCCGCGGCGATCAACACGCCGCTCGTCCTTAACCCCGGCACGCACATCGCCGTCATCGGCAATTCTCTCGGTGATCGCATGCAGCATTTCGGCGCGTTGGAGACCCTCATCTACGCGAAATACCCCAAACACGAACTCGTCGTCCGCAATCTCGCCGTCACCGGTGACGAACTCGTTGCCCGCGCCCGCTCCAAAGATTTCGGCACGCCCGACGAGTGGCTCGGCAAAGTCGGCGCCGACGTCATTTTCGCCTTCTTCGGTTTCAACGAATCCTTCGCCGGCCCCGACGGCCTCGCGAAGTTCAAATCCGACCTCGACGCTTTCATCCGCGAGACGCGCGCCAAAAATTACGGCAGCCGCGGCGCGCCGCACATCGTCCTCTTCTCGCCCATCGCCAACGAAACGCTGCCCGACAAAAACTTCGTGGTCCCGCCGGAGAACAACAAAAACCTCGCCCTCTACGCACAGGCGATGGCCGGGGTCGCGGGCGACCGCGCCGGCGTGACGTTCGTCGATCTTTACGCCCCGTCTCAAAAACTCTACGCCGACGCCGCCAAAGCCGGTCAGCCGCTCACCATCAACGGCGTGCATTTGAATCAAGCCGGCGACGCCGCCTTCGCGCCCGTGATTTTCAAAACCCTCTTCGGCGAGCCCGCGCCCGCCGGCGATTTCTCCAAGCTCCAGACCGCCGTCACCGCCAAGAATGAGGAGTGGCACAACCGCTACCGCACCATGGACGGCTACAACGTTTACGGCGACCGCTCCAAGATCGCCTACGAGTCTGTCAAAGATCAGCCCAAGATCACCAACTACCATGTGCTCCAAGAAGAGATGGCTCAGCGCGACGCCATCACTGCCAACCGCGACCGTATCCTCTGGGCCGCCGCCAAAGGCGACACGACCGCGCCGGAATTGCTCTCCGTCCCGATGGTCACGCCCTTCGGCACCAATAAACCCGGCACCAATCCCGACGGCACCTACGAGTTTCTCAGCGCCGAAGACGCGATTTCCAAAATGACTCTCGCGCCCGGCGTGAAGGTCAACGTGTTCGCCAGCGAAAAGGAATTCCCCGAACTCGCGAAGGCCGTGCAGATGGCGTGGGACACCAAGGGCCGCCTCTGGGTCTCCGTCTGGCCGAACTATCCCGAGCGCACACCGACGTCGAAGCTCGGCGATAGCATCCTCATTCTCGAAGACACCGACCACGACGGCAAAGCCGACAAGGTCACCCACTTTCTCGACAACCTGAATTGCCCGACCGGCTTTCAGTTTTACAAGGATGGTCTCCTCGTCATGCAGGCGCCGAGCCTCTGGTTCGTTCGCGACACCGATGGCGACGGCAAGGCCGACACCAAGGAACGCGTGATCATGGGCCTGGACTCCGCCGACTCCCACCACACCGCCAATTCCCTGGTTTACGAACCCGGCGGCGCAATTCTCCTCAGCGATGGCGTCTTCCACCGCTCACAGGTCGAGACCGCCCTCGGGCCGGTCCGCAATCTCGACGGTGCCCTCTACCGCTTTGAGCCCCGCTCCGGTAAATTCGAAACCTACGCCTCCTACGGCTTCGCGAATCCCCACGGCCGCGCCTTCGATTACTGGGGCAACGACATCATCACCGACGCTACCGGCAACAACACCTACTTCGGCGCCGCCTTCAGTGGTCGCATCGACTACCCCGAGAAACATCCGAAGCTGAAAACCATCTGGGACCGCCCCTCGCGTCCTTCCGCCGGCAGCACGATCATCACGAGCACGCAGTTCCCCGAGGAATATTGGGGGAATTATCTGAACCCCAATGTCATCGGTTTCCAAGGGATCTACCGCGTGAAGCTCGTCGAGGACGGCGCTGGTATCAAAGGCATCCGCCAGACCGATCTCATTTCTTCCACGGATAAAAATTTCCGCCCCATCGACACCTCCGTCGGTCCCGACGGCGCGATCTACGTGATCGACTGGCACAACCCCCTCATCGGTCACCTCCAGAGCCATCTGCGCGATGCCAACCGCGATCACGTTCACGGCCGTATCTATCGCCTTACCTACGAGGGCCGCCCGCTGGCCGTGCCGCCGAAGATCGACGGCCAACCCATTCCCGCGCTCCTTGAGCTCCTCAAGCGTCCCGAGAACCAGATCCGCAATCTCGCCAAGATCGAACTCGGCAAACACGACACCGTGGAAGTGATCGCCGCGACGAAGACCTGGGTCGCCGGCCTCGATGCCAAAAACGCCGATTACCAACACAACCTTACCGAAGCCCTGTGGGTTCACCAGTGGCACAACGTCGTGGATCTCGACCTGCTCACGCGCGTCCTAAATTCCCCGAGCGCCGATGCCCGCGCCGCCGCGACCCGCGTCGTCGGTTACTGGCGCGAACGCGTGCCGAACGTGCTCTCGATCTTGAAGGCCCGCGCCGCCGACGAAAATCCCCGTGTGCGCCTCCACGCCGTGCGCGCCGCCAGTTTTTTCCCCGAAGCAGCCGCCGCTGATGTCGCCCTCGCCGCGACCAAGCTCCCCATCGAATACTACTTAGATTACGTGATCGGCGAAACCCTCCGCCAACTCCGGCCTTTCTGGGCCAAGAGCCTCGGCGAAGGCGCTACCATCGCCGACGGCGATCCCGCAGCCGTCCGCTACCTCCTCCGCACGCTTAAGGTCACCGATCTCTTAAAAATGCGGCGCACGGCCGACGTGCATGAGGCCATCCTCGCCCGCAAAGGCGTGCCCGACGCCACCCGCGCCGAAGCCCTCGCCGGTCTCTCCCAAGCGCGCAAGGCGAGCCCCGTCGAACTTCTGCTCACAACCATCGACTCGCCCGCCGAGGTCGATGTGAAAGCCGTGGGTCGACTGCTCCTCGCGCAGCCGCCCGCCGATCTCCGCGGGCAACGTCCTGCAATCCTAAAGCTCGCGCTTGCCGACAATGCCGAGGGCCGTTCCTACGCGTGGGCCGCGCTCGCGCTCATCGACGGCTCGCTCGCCGGCCTTTGGGCCGAGGCGCAGAAGTCACCTCTCTCCGAAGCCAGTTTTCTCGGCGGCATCCCGCTCATTCCGGACGCCAAACTGCGCGCCACCGCCTACGAAATCGTGATGCCGCTGCTCGCCGCCAACATCACCGATCTGCCCGGTCCCGATAACATCGTGATGTCGATCCAGCGCGACGCCATCCGCTCCGCCGTCAGCACGCGCCGCGACCCCGCGGCCGTCTTCACCGCCATCGGCACGATGATTTCCCGCGGCTATCAGGTCCCGACCGCCGCCCAGGGCCTCCGCGCGATTCCCCGCGCCAGCTGGCCCGCCGCGCCTGTCGCCACCGCTGCGCGCGAACTTGTGGACTGGGCTGCCAAAGCCCACCCGAGCGAGCGCACCGGCCGCGACTACATCGAGACCGTCGGCGTCGCCGGCCAACTCGTCGATGCGCTCCCCGCCGCCGAGGCCGATCCGCTGCGCACCACGCTCGCCGGCCTGCGCGTTGCCGTGTTCATCGTGCGCACCGTCAACGAAGAGATGCGCTACGATACGCCGCGCCTCGTCGTGCAAGCCGGCAAGTCCTTCGAGATCATCTTCGAGAACCCCGACGGCATGCCGCACAACCTCGTCATCACCGAGGGCGGTGCCCGCCAGAAAGTCGGCATGGCCGCCATGGAGCTCCCGGTCGGCAACACTGATCGCGGCGGTCGCGCCTGGGTCACCGAGGACAAGGAGATCATCGCCGCCACCAAGCTCCTCGAAACCGGCCAGGCCGAGACGCTCAAGATCGGCGCCCGCCAGGAAGGCACCTACGAATTCCTCTGCACCTTCCCCGGTCACTGGGCGCTCATGTATGGCCAGATCGTCGTCACCAAAGACGTTGAAGCCTATCTCAAGGCCAACCCCTCTGCCGCGCCGGCCAAGCCCGCCGTCACGAGCCTCGAACTTTGTGATCCCCGTTTGGTAAAACCCCTCGCCGCCCTATCCGTCTCTCCCAATTCAATCCCATGAAATCCCTCCGCTTCGCCTCCCTCGCGCTCCTCGCGTTCGCCTCGTCCTCGTTTGCCCGCGCGGCCGACGCCGGCTTTAAATCGATCTTCAACGGCAAAGACCTCACCGGTTGGGAAGGCCTCGGCTTCTGGTCCGTGAAAGACGGCGCCATCGTCGGCCAGACCACCGCCGAAAAACCCACCAAGGGAAACACGTTCCTCATCTGGAAAGACGGCCGGCCCGCCAACTTCGAGCTGCGCGCGTCCTTCCGCCTCACGGCGCAAAACGACAAGGCCTTTGGCAACTCCGGCATTCAATATCGCAGCAAGATCGTGGATGCCGCCGGCTTCGTCGTTGGTGGCTATCAGGCCGACATCGACGTCAGCGGCCAATACGCCGGCATGCTCTACGAGGAAAAAGGCCGCGGCCTGATCATGGGCCCCGGTGAAATTATCCGCCTTGGCCCCACCACCATGATCGACGACGCGAAGAAACCCGGCGCCAAGAAATCAAAGACCGAAATCGAGAAACTCCCCGGCGCCACGCCGCCCGCCGAGATCCTCGCCGCCTACAAAAAAGGCGAATGGAACGACCTAGTGATCATCGCCGAGGGCAACCACCTCCGCCACTACCTCAACGGCAAGCTCAGTGCCGACGTCACCGATACCGACCCGTCCCGCGGCGCCGCCTCCGGCGTCCTCGCCCTCCAACTTCACGCCGGCCCGCCGATGACCATCGAGTTCAAAAACGTGCAGCTGAAAACCCTGCCGTGATTTTCCGCCCGTCCGGTGGGGCCGCCTCTCCGAGGCGGCCTTGAATCGCGGAGCCCCCTTGTCCCGCCCGCTTCCACGCTTTCGAAAACTCAGCGCAGATTAATTTCCCCATACCTCTATGACTTCCTTTTCCCGCCTTCCCCTTCTCGCGCTCCTCGCCGCCACCCCGCTCTTCGCCCAGCCCGCCGCCGCCCCCGTCGTCGTCCCTCCCGCCGCGCTGCAAGTCGCCCCCGGTTTCAAAGTAGAGCTGCTCTACGCCGTGCCGAAAGAGGAGCAGGGTTCGTGGGTCGCGCTCACCGTTGATCCCAAGGGCCGCATTTACGCCGGCGACCAATACGGCGGCCTCTACCGCCTCACCGTGCCCCCGCTCGGCAGCTCCGAAGGCACCCGGGTGGAGAAACTCAACGTCACGCTCCCCGCCGCCGTCCTCGGCGCTGACTCCGAGCCGCTCCCGCCGCCACCGAAAAAAGGCAAAGGCTCCGACGGCCTCCCTCCGTCCATCGGTGCCCACGGCCTGCTCTACGCCTTCGACAGTCTTTACGTGATGGTGGACGAGGTCCCCAACCGCCGCGGCATCTGGCGCCTGCGCGACACGGATGGCGACGACCAGTTCGACGAGATCAAATTCCTCCGCGAGATGAAGAGCCTCGGCGGCGAGCACGGCCCGCACTCCCTCGTTCTCTCGCCTGACGGCAAGTCCATCTATTTCGCCAACGGCAACCACACCGATCTCCCCAGCAACTTGAACCAGTCCCGCCCCGTCCGCTGGGATGAAGACCACCTCCTCCCGCGCATGTGGGACGCCCGCGGCCACGCGAAAAACAAATACGCCCCCGGCGGCTACGTCGGCCGCATGGACCCCGACGGCAAAAACGTCGAACTCTTCGCCCTCGGTTTCCGCAACCAGTTCGACATCGCCTTCGACCAAAACGGCGAACTCTTCACCTACGATTCCGACATGGAGTGGGACCAGGGCTCCCCTTGGTATATCCCGACCCGCATCAACCACATCGTGGACGCCGGCGACTACGGTTGGCGCTCCGGCGCCGGCCGCTGGCCCGCCTACTACGCCGACAGCCTGCCCTCCGTCATCGACATCGGCCCCGGTTCGCCCACCGGCACCGTCTTCGGCACCGGCGCGAAATTTCCCGCCAAATACCAGACTGCGCTTTACGCCGCCGATTGGACCTACGGCACGCTCTACGCGATCCACCTAAAACCCGACGGCGCCACGTTCACCGCCGAGAAAGAAGAATTCGTCGCCGGCAAACCGCTCCCGCTCACCGACCTCATCGTCAACCCGGGCGACGGCGCGATGTATTTCGCCGTCGGTGGCCGCAAGACCCAGTCCGCCCTCTACCGCGTCACCTACACCGGCAGCGAAAGCACCGCGCCCGCCCAGTCCGCCCTCTACCGCGTCACCTACACCGGCAGCGAAAGCACCGCGCCCGCCCGCCCCGCCGCGCCCACCGAAGCCGCCGAACTCCGCCACACCCTCGAAGCCCTCCACGCCGAAGGCACCGGCCCCGAAGCCATCGCCGCCGCGTGGCCGCATCTTGCGAGCCCCGACCGCTTCGTTCGCTTCGCCGCCCGCGCCGCCATCGAGCGCCAGCTCCCCGCCAACTGGACCGAGCGGGCGTTGAAGGAAACCAATCCCCAAGCCGCCATCGAGGCGCTCATCGCCCTCGCCCGCGTCGGGGAAAAACACTTCCAGCCCCAGATCATCGACGCTCTCTCTCGCCTCGATTTCACGAAACAACCCGCCGAACTCCGCCTCCCGCTCCTCCGCGCGTGGCAACTCGTCTTCACCCGCATGGGCAAGCCCGACGCCGCCACCTGCGCCCGCGTCGCCGCCAAACTCGACCCGCTCTTCCCGCAGGGCGATGCCTTCATCAACCGCGAACTCCTCTCGCTCCTCGTCTTCCTCGATTCCCCGACCGTCGTCGCCAAGACCGTCCCGCTCCTGAAAATCGCCGAGCCCACCGGCACCGCCCCCGAGGAGGTTGCCAGCCGCGCCCTCCTCGCCCGCAACGACGGCTATGGCCGCACCGTGCAGAGTGTCACCGATGCCCGCCCCGACCGCCAGCAGATCGCCTACGCCTACGTGCTGCGTAACGCCGCCGTCGGCTGGACACCCGCGCTGCACACGCAGTTCTTCTCCTGGTTCCCGACCACCCGCGATTGGAAAGGCGGCGCCAGCTTCACCGGTTTCCTGCGCAACATCCGCAACGAATCCCTCGCCCGCGTCACCGATCCGCTCGAACGCCAGAAACTCGACGACCTCTCCAAAGTCCCCGTCCACTCCATGGTCGCAGGCGCCGCCAGCCCCAAAGGCCCGGGCCAAACCTACACCGTGGAAACGGCCGCCGCGCTCTTCCCCGCCAAACTCACCGGCCGCGACTACGCGCAGGGCAAGGCGATGTTCGGCGCGACGGCGTGCATCTTCTGTCACCGCTTCAACGGCGACGGCGCCGGCATCGGCCCCGACATCTCCGGCGCCGGCAGTCGCTACAGCGTGAAAGACCTCCTCGAAAACATCATCGAGCCCTCGAAGGTGATCAGCGACCAATACGGCACCGAGCAGCTCGAGATGGCCGACGGCGAAATGATCGTCGGCCGCGTCGTCGCCGAAGACGCCAACCGCTATTCGGTCATGACGAATCCGTTCGCACCCGACGAGCTCGCGCGCCCCGAGATTTCAAAGGTGCGTTCCCGCAAACCCTATCCGACCTCGATGATGCCCCCCGGCCTCATCAACGCGCTGAACCCCGACGAACTCAAAGACCTCGTCGCCTACCTCCTCTCCGGCGGCAACCCCGCCGACCCGATGTTCACCAAGGCGAACTAATCCGTTCTCCGAACTGTAGGCCCGACCGCCGGTCGGGCCCCGCCGCAATGGTGCCGGTTTCTCCAAGCCCGATCCAAATATAGCCCGGGTGCTACCCGCCCGTTCCGAGTAGCGCCGGCATCCTGCCGGCTCCGCTTGTTGTCGCCGTAGGCGCCGGCGAGCGGAATCACGTTAGCGGAAATTGGTCCTCGTTTTGGTTTCGACCGCTTCATCTTTACCCCAACTCCCATGCCCACGCGCCGCCAATTCCTCCGCACCGCCACCGTCGGCGCCACCGCCGCCACGGTGCTCCCCGCTCTCGCCACGGCTGCCGCTACACCCACCGCCGGCTCCTCGCTTTCCACACCCACCACCACATCCGCACCCTCGGTCGACATCACCGCCCGCGAAGCCGTGCTCACCGGCCATCGCAACCTCTTCAACGGCGATACCTGCGTCTATTTCTACAACCCGGAAAAATGGCAGCCGGAGGGCGGCGCGTTTTCCACCAAGGTCATCCACCGATACGTGGATACGCTCGCCGACAACGGCATCGACACCTTCGTCATCAACGCCAACGCCTCGCGCGCGTGGTATCCGAGTAAAACCATTCCCACGATCCTCGACGGTTATCGTCGCGGCGACCGCGAGTATTTCCGCGGCCACGCGATCTGCGCCGGCGCCACCGAGCCCGCCGCCGTCGAGAAGTATATCGATACGATCATGGCATTCATGAACCGCTACCAGGATCTCCTCGATGCTGGCGTTGATTGGCTCGCCGAGACCGCCGTCGCCTGTCGCCGTCGCGCCGTTTCGCCGTGGGTCAGCGTCCGCATGAACGACATGCACGGCCACCTCAACTACGCCGGCAGTTTCTTCAACGCGCCGCTGCTCAAAGATCCGGCGATGCGCCTCCACCACAGCGCCTACTCGCCCACGATGCGCCTACCCGATTACCGCTCGGGCCTGAACTACGAGAAACCCGAAGTGCGCGCCTTCATATTCGCGCAGATCAAAGAAGTTGTGGAGGACTACGATTTCGCAGGCCTCGAACTCGACTGGTGGCGCAACGCCCTCTGCTGCGAGCCCAACGCCACACCCGAAACCACGGCGATGATGACCGACTGGTTTCGCCAGATCCGTGCGCTCACCCGGCGCCGCGCCGAAAAGACCGGCCGCGCCTATCCGTTTGGCTTTCGCATCCCCGGCCGACTCGAAGCCCTCAAAAACATCGGTCTCGATATCGTCACACTCTGTCGCGAGGGCATCATCGACTTCGTCTGCGTTTCCAATTTCTGGCGCACATCGTGGGACATGCCGCACGACGAACTCCGCCGTCAGCTCGGCGACCGCGTCGCGATCTACGGCGGCATCGAAGCGGGCGCGAACCGCCTCGCGACCTTTTCGCCCGCCGCCAACGTCACGCGCGAGGTTCGCCTTATCGGTGGCAGCCGCGAGATGCTGCACGCCAATGCCGCCGGCAAACTCGTCCTCGGGGCCGACGGCATCGAGTGGTATAATTTCTTCTGCACCGATCAGCCCACCCTGCCGGGAGTGGTCTGTGACTACACCGCGCTCCGAGACATCCACAAACTCGACCTCCTACGCGGGCAACCGAAGCACTACACGTTCTCCGACAAAGGCGGCACCCTGGAGCAAATCCCCTTCGACCAACCCACGCCGCTGCCCGTCGTGCTCGAGCGCGGTTGGATGCAATCCTTCCGCCTGCCGATGTGCGCCGAGCCCACGGACCGAAACCTCGAACTCGTCGTGCAGGTCGTGCTGAAGAAAACCGACACCTTCGCCCGTCTGCCCGTGGCCGTGAACGGCACCTGGCCGCTCCTCAAGCACACTACCTCAGAAAAACTTCTTTTCCCCAGCGGTTCATTCACCGACCACAGCGCCGCTCACCTCGGCTACAATTTCCGTTTCCCGATCTCGCTCCTCCGCGACGGCTGGAACGAAATCACCGTCGAAAACGGTGGCGACCAAACGATCACCGTCGTCGCCCTCGAGCTAGCCGTGCGCTCCGTGGCCTCCTAAAGATCGCCGCGTCTTTGTTGATGTAGCCGCGCTCGCCGAGCCCGGTCCGAATGTGGGCGGGGTGACCTCACCCCGCTTCTCCTCCCCACCCAGTTTTTACCCAGCCCGGCTCGCTCCGCTCTTGCGGCCCATTCTGCATCTCGCTCTCGTAGCGGCCGATGGCCCAACCCGAGGCATTTTCCCGCGCACTGATCGACCGCGCCCTCGCAGATTGCTGCGGGAATTTGCTCGAGCCGAAACGGATCCGCTTCGAATTCGAAGCCGCAATCACGCGTGCCGACTGGATTAGACCCCAATTGTGAAAGTTTCAGCTCCCAGACACCCGCTCGCTCGTTGGTTTGTTGGCCAGTTCAGGTTGTCAGTCCTGAATAAATTCGCGGAGTTTGAAGCCCACGTAGCGACGCTGCCCTCCGAGCTAGATCGCGGGAACGCATTTGAAGTGTTCGCGGAGGCTTGGCTTGCCACGCAACGCCTCCCGCAGGCTCGTGAAGTTTGGCCGGGCAGCACGGTGCCGCTTTCGCTACAAGAAAGTCTCCGGCTGCCCCTAAACGATATGGGAATAGACGGAGTGTTCGAATCGGCTGAAGACGATCCGACCTGCTATCAAGTAAAGTTTCGGACTGATCGGCCGCGCCTCAGTTGGGCCGAACTTTCCACCTTTTTTGGACTAGCGGATGCGCCATGCGCACGACTGGTTTTTACCAACTGCGACGAGATTGCACGCATAGCCGAGACTCGGCGGGACGTCGTCTTCGTGCGCGGAAGCGACTTGGATCGGCTTACGAAAGACGACTTGGCGGAAATGGACGCGTGGTTGGCTGGCTCGGTCGTTGCTCGAAAGACAAAATCCCCGCGGCCTCATCAGGAAGCAGCTATCGTCGATATCCTGACGGCCTTTGAACGCCATTCGCGTGCGACGGCGCTGATGGCCTGCGCCACGGGTAAGACACTAATTTCCCTCTGGGTGGCTGAACGTCTTGAAGCGAAGACTGTGCTCGTGCTGCTGCCGTCGCTCGCCCTCGTGCGCCAGACGCTGCATGAATGGCTGCACGAAACGAATTGGGCTGATCTTCAATATCGCTGCGTCTGCTCCGATCCCACGGTTCTGCCCGAGGAAGACGCTCTTGTGGTCCGTCAGGCTGACCTCGATTTCAAGGTAACAACCGAGATCGCGGCAGTGCGCCGTTTCCTTCAACAACCGTCCACAGGAGTCCGCATCGTTTTTTCGACTTACCAGTCTAGCGAAGTCGTAGCGACGGCGATGGCGGGAATGGCAGCTTTCGACCTAGGAATCTTTGACGAGGCGCATAAGACGGCTGGCCTTGAAGGACTGAAGTCCGCGGTCGCGCTGAAGGACGAAAAGATACCGATCCACAAGAGACTCTTCCTCACTGCCACACCGCGCCACTACAACGTTGCCGCTCGCGAGAAAAGTGGAGACGCGAAAATCGTCTATTCCATGGACGTGCCCGAGGTCTACGGCGTGGTGGCGCACCGCTTGCCGTTCAGTGCCGCCGCCAGCGCAGGGATCATCACGAACTATCGGGTGGTGATCTCAATCGTGACATCCCAAGAGGTCACCGCTGAAGCAATTCGCCGTGGCGTAGTCTTGGTCAAAGGCGATACGGTCAAAGCGCGCCAAGTTGCGCACCAGATCGCACTCCAGGCCGCTATCGCTCGCTACGGGGTGCGAAAGATATTCACTTTTCACGGCCGGGTGGCGGCGGCGGAATCTTTTGTTTCGTCCGGCCCAGAAGGCATCGCGACACACCTTCCGGAGTTTCATTGCGATCACATCAGCGGCGCCATGCCCACGGGTCAGCGGGAACGTCGGATGAGGGAGTTCGAAAAACAGCCACGCGCAGTGATGTCGAACGCGCGCTGTTTGACCGAAGGAGTCGATGTTCCCGCCGTCGACATGGTCGCCTTTCTTAGCCCGCGTCGCAGCCTGGTCGATATCGTCCAGGCGACCGGTCGGGCCATGCGCCATTCTGAGGGCAAAACGTTCGGCTATGTCTTTGTTCCGCTCTACGTCGAGCAGTCGCGAGGCGAAACCACCTTGGAGGCCGTAAAGCGAAGCAACTACGATGAGATTTGGAACGTTTTGAACCGACTGCAGGAGCATGACGATTTGCTGGCGCAGATCATCGACGATCTGCGCACACAACGTGGAGCAACCGGCGGGTTCGACGACACCCGTTTCCGCGAACGCGTCGAAGTGCTCGGTTCGGCCATGTCTTTAGAGGAGCTACGTCGTTCCATCACGGCAGCGTGTCTCGACGCCATCGGCGATCCTTGGATGGAGCGATACGGGCAACTCAGCGCCTATTTGAAGCAACACGGGAACTGTGACATTCCGGTGCGCTACTCTGCTAACAAACCGCTGGCAACATGGGTCGTGGCTCAGCGCTATGAGCGAAGGCTTGGAAATCTCTCGAAGGAGCGGATCGAGCTCTTGGATCGGCTCGGTTTCACTTGGGACCCTTACAGCGCCGAGTGGCGCGGGAACTATCTCGCCCTGCTCGCCTTCAAGGAGCTTCACGGACACTGCCGCGTGCCGACCAATTCCACGGAGCACAAGGGGCTCCGCGCTTGGATCACGGCCCAACGCAGCAAACGCGGCACACTGGACGAAGAGCGCGTCCGCCTGCTCGATAAATTGGGATTCGATTGGCATTCGGTTCTCGCGACATGGGATGAGCGGTTTAAAGAGCTATGTTTGTTCAAGGAAAAATTCGGGCATGTTCGCGTGCCCGTAACATGGAAGGAAAATAAAACCCTCGCCGGCTGGGTTGTCCGTCAACGCGTTTGGAAGAGGGCCGGTAAAATCAGCGTTGATCATCGACAGAAACTCGAAGGTCTGGGCTTCGAATGGGATCTGTTGGCCGATCAAGCAAAGCAGTGGACGCAAAACATCGAGAAGCTTCGGGCGTTTAAGGAGGCAAATGGCCACACGATGATTTCCATCAAACAGGGCCACGATCCGGCGCTCAGTCGTTGGCTCGCCAACCAACGTCGTCTAAGACGAGCGGGTAAGCTCTCGGTCGATCAAATCGCCGTGCTTGATGGACTCGCCGTCGCCGGCGATGCCGGGGAAGAATTCCGCGCCCTTCAATGGGAAAACAAATTTCGGCAGTTAGAAAAATTGCGCCAATCTACAGGGTGGTGCGAGCCATCCCGCGGGGCGACCGACCGCGAGGCAAAGGCGCTGCGTTCTTGGGCTAACGATCAACGAATGCTCAAACGGCGAGGCCGCCTGGATGTTGCTCGCGTTGCGCGGCTCGACACCCTGGGTTTCAGGTGGGAACCGCGAGGCAACCCCGGTGGATATTCGCCTGCTCACGACCACCCGACCAATCCGCCCGCAAAATCATGGGATGAGATGTATTCCGAATTGACCGATTTCTTCCGGAAGAGCGGGCATTGTGACGTCCCTGATTCGTGGGTCATAGCCCCTGATCTTCCGCGCTGGGTGAATCTACAACGGACCCTCAAGAGCACCGGCAGGCTGAATTCCGATCATGAAAAGAAGCTCAGCAACCTCGGATTTTCATGGGCGATTTTCGATGCTCAATGGGAGCAGAAACTCGTGGCACTAAAGGCCAAGCTGAGTGCCATTCGGCGCGGGCAGGCGGCCGCTCTTGAGCCGCTCCTCGCGCGCTGGAGCCAGACACAACGGCAGCAAAACCTCCGTGGCACTCTCCCGCCCGAAAGAAAAGCCCGGCTCGACGCGATCGGTTTCGAATGGAGTCCCTACGCGGAACGGTGGGACCAGATGCTGGCGGCGTTTCGCCATTTTCGTGAGGTGAATGGTCACTGCCGCGTGCCCACAAAGTGGGCAGAGAATCCCCAACTCGCCAGATGGGTCGGAGTCCAACGGGCCCAAAAATCATCAGGTCGCCTCAGGCCGGCGCGCGAGAAAGCGCTCGATGCACTCGGATTTTCATGGGCGGTCAGCCGTCTTGGGGGGAGTCCCAAGCGCGATGGTTGGTCCGCGATGCTGAGTAAGCTCGCGGCATTTCACGCCGAGCACGGCCATGCACGGGTCCCTCAAAATTTTATCGCCGACAGAAAACTGGGTTGGTGGGTTGCCACTCAGCGCAGGAACCGGCGCAACGGGAGCTTAACCCCGGACCAGATTCGCGCGCTGGACAGCCTTGGTTTCATTTGGAGCTTCGCCGAAGCTTCCACGTCCCGTTCACACCTAACCACGGCCCCCTTTGTAGAGAGATGGAATACAATGCTCGAGGCCCTTCGTAAGTTTCGGGCCGAACACGGTCACTGTCGTGTCCCTACTGCTTGGTCTAACAATCGACCGCTCGCCAATTGGGTTTCGGTTCAACGGCGGCGTATGAAACTGAAAGAACTTTCACCCGAACGCATTATGACCCTGAACGAACTTGGATTCGACTGGATCGTAACCCGTGAAGATTCGGTTGCCGGGGCAAAATTAATAGGCCGCACCACTCCTGCCAGCGCAACGAATCGATGGCCGGAGATGTTGGCAGCGCTATTGGAATACAAGAAAGCGCATGGCGACTGCCGAGTCCCACAAAAGTGGAAGCATAACAAAGCCCTTGCCTCTTGGGTTGCGGACCAAAGAGCAGCCTACCAGAGCGGACGGTTGAACACAGAACACCAATTCGTTCTCGAGAATTTAGGGTTCGACTGGGACCCGATCGCCACGCGATGGGAGACAATGTTTGAGCAGTTGGTGGAATACAAAAAGCGCTTTGGAGACACAAACGTTCACAGCAATGACCGTGAGTATTTTAAGCTTGGGAACTGGGTGAAGATGCAGCGCCGCGACAAGAAGATTGGTCGCCCGATCAGCCGGGTCCGTCTCGTCCGTCTTGAAGAACTTGGATTCACATGGAGGCTCGTTGAGCCGACCGCGTGGGAGAAAATGTTCAGCCTGCTAACCGACTTCAAATCTCGCCACGGCCACTGCAATGTGCCCCAGCGTTTTCCCGAGAACATCAGATTTGGGCGGTGGGTGAATACCCAGCGTATGAAGTTCAAGAACGGGAAGCTCGGGATGGAAAAGCAGCGGCGCCTAGAAGTATTGGGATTCTCGTGGAACACAAAAGCTTCGCCGCAGATCCTCTGACGCTGGTGCTACGACTACCGCTTCCCCGTCGCTCTCCTGCGCGGCTGTTCGAACCAATTAGCTTTCGAAAACGGCGGCGACCGAACGATTGCTCTCATTGCCCTCCAACCCGTGGTATGGTCGGTCGCCGTGTCGACACGGGCTTGAGAAATTGGCGCGGCTTGCTTCGAATCGTTCCCGATGGCGAATCACCCCACGACTCCCGGCGCTCGCGAGCACACGTTTGACGCGATCGTCATCGGCTCCGGTATCAGCGGCGGCTGGGCGGCGAAGGAACTCTGCGAGGCCGGCCTGCGCACCCTCGTGCTGGAGCGCGGCCGCGACGTGAAACACCGCGATGATTATCCCACTGCGTTGAAAAATCCGTGGGATTTCCCGCACCGCAACAAGACCTCCCGCGCCGTCGCCACCGCGAATCCCATCGCCAAAAAATGCTACGCCTTCGACGAAGCCACCGCGCACTTCTTCGTCAAAGACGACGAGCACCCCTATGTGCAAGACCGGCCCTTCGACTGGATTCGCGGCTATCAGGTCGGCGGCAAATCCCTCATTTGGGCCCGCCAGACCCAGCGCTGGAGCCGGTTTGATTTCGAGGGCCCGGCCCGCGACGGCTTTGGTGAGTGGCCGATCACTTACGATGAGCTCGCTCCGTGGTATTCCCACGTGGAGCGCTTCGCCGGTATCAGCGGTAACTACGACGGCCTCGAGACCTTGCCCGACGGCGAGTTTCTCCCCGCGTGGGAGATGAACGACGTCGAGAAACACGCTCAGGGCAAAATCATGGCCGCCTTCCCCGGCCGCCACGTCATCCAGGGCCGCTGCGCCCACCTCACCGCGCCCCAGCCCCAGCACCTCGCGCAGAACCGCGGCCAATGTCAGGCCCGCAACCTCTGTTATCGCGGCTGCCCGTTCGGCGCCTACTTCAGTTCCAACTCGTCGACGTTGCCCGCCGCGGCCGCCACCGGCCGGCTCACGCTCCGGCCGCACTCCGTTGTAGAGTCGATCCTGCACGATCCCGCTACGGGCCGCGCCCGCGGTGTGCGCGTGATCGACGCCATCACGAAACAGGCCACGGAATTTTTCGCCCGCGTCATTTTCGCCAACGCTTCCTGCCTCAACACCAACCTCCTGCTCCTCAACTCCACCTCCGCCCGTTTCCCCGCCGGCCTCGGCAACGACAGCGGACTCCTCGGACACTACGTCGCGTTCCACAACTACCGCGGCAGCCTCGCCGCCTCGATCGAGGGCTTTGAAGATTCCTACTACTCCGGCCGCCGCCCCACGCAGTTGATGATGCCCAATTTTCGCAACGTGCGGAAGCAGGAGACCGATTTCCAGCGCGGCTACATGGTGTTTTTCGGCGCGGCGCGCGCCGGCTGGCAGCTCGGTAACAGCACGCCCGGCGTCGGCGCGGCCTACAAAGACCAGATCACTAGCCCCGGCCCGTGGGGCATCTCGATGATGATGCAGGGCGAGACCGTCCCGCGGAAAGAAAACCACGTCCGTCTCTCGGCCGACCGCAAAGACGCCTGGGGCATCCCCCAGCTCGTCACTTCCATCGGCTACCACGACAACGACGAGAAGCTCATGCGCGACTTCCTCACCCGCGGCCAGGAGATGCTCGAAGCGGCCGGCGCCAACAAAATCACCGCCCGCGACTCCAAGCAGAACCCCGGCCTCGATATCCATGAGATGGGCGGTGTGCGCATGGGCAATGATCCCAAGACTTCGTTGCTCAACCGCTGGAACCAACTCCACGCCTGCCCCAACGTCTTCGTGACCGACGGCGCCTGCATGACCTCGACCGGCACCCAAAACCCCTCGCTGACCTTCATGGCGCTCACCGCCCGCGCCGCGCAGCACGCCGTGGCGGAGCTCAAGAAAGGCAACCTGTGAACCGCCGCGAAGCCCTCCGCCAAACCGCGCTCGCCGCCGGCGCCGCCGCCCTCTGGGCGAGTCTGCCCGCCCGCACTTGGGCCGCCCTCGCCGTGCCCGCGGACTGGTCCGGCGACGATGAAGCGCTGCTCACCCTCATCGGCGACACCATCATTCCGGCCACCGCTACTTCGCCCGGCGCTGGCTCCGTGGCCGTCGGCCGGTTTATCATCACGCAGGCGACCGACTGTTACCCGCCTCAGTCAATCGAAACGCTCCGCCGCGCCCTCCGCGAAATCGACGCCGCCAGCCGCCAGCGTTTCAGCCAACCGTTCAGCGCGCTCGGCGTTGGCGAACGCGAACAAGTCCTCACTGCCTACGAGGCCGCGCCGCAGTCGGGTGCCCATCCCTTCCGGCTCATCAAGGAACTGACGCTGCTCGGCTATTTCACCTCGGAGCTCGGCGCCACGCAGGCCTTGCGTTACGACCCGATCCCCGGCGCCTACCGTGGCGCCGTGAAACTCGCCCCGTCAGATCGCAGCTGGGCGCTGTAGCGGGGAGGATTTGCGTTTCTTTTTGGTGGCGTCGGGACCTCTGGGCCCGGCTGCACGACCCAACCCTCCATTCCCGTCGCGCCCGGAGGTCACGACGCTACCTGGCAACGTCCAAGTGATATCAGCCGTTGGTATCAAACCAGACGCCGGTATTCCCCGGCGCGAAGAAGAAGGCGGAGAAGACACTGAAAATCGAAATCGTCCAGGAAGCCTTCTCCTGCCTCCACGGCCACAAAGTCACCCGTCCTACGTAGCGTCCGGCCGGCAAATCGCGGTCCGCGTCATCAGCCGATTCGACGGGGAAGCGACCAAGGTCCGTTCGCGGCGGCGGCGGGCCGCGCGCCATCACGGTGTGGAGTCGGAAATTTCCCGGCGCCACACGGTGAGCGCCATGCGGAGGCGGTCGCGGGTCGCGCGGTGCGCGGGATCGGGGGCGAGGTTCACGAGTTGGCCGGGGTCGCGGTCGAGGTCGTAGAGTTCTTCGGCCGGCGCGGTCGGCGCGGCGAAGAGCGCCTGCGCGGGGGTGAGTTTGCCGGCGGCGGCGAGTTCTTGGAAGAGCGCCCAGACGGGGTATTGTTTTTCCTTGTAGGCGTTGGCCGACATGAGCGGTTTTTGCGGCGTGAGATTTTGAATGTAGCGGTAGCGCGGGTCGCGCACGGTGCGGAGGACGAGTTCGGTTTCGTCGCAGCGGTCGCGCGCGCCGAACACGTAGTCGCGCGGTGCGGCGGCGTGGGCGCCGAGGAAGGCGCGGCCCTGCATCTTTTCCGGGACGGGCTCGCCGGCGAGGGCGAGCATTGTGGGCGCGAGGTCGATGGCGGCGAGGAGGCGGTCGGCCACGGTGCCGGGCTTGAAGCCGGCGGGCGCGGGGAAGTTTTTCGGCCAGCGGATCAGGAGCGGGACGTGCAGGCCCTCTTCGTAGCAGAATTGTTTGTCGCGGATGTGGCAGCGGCCGTTGTCGCCGAAGAAGACGACAATGGTGTCGTCGGCCAGGCCGTCGGCGGTGAGTTGCGCGAGGACGGCGCCGACCTTGCGGTCGAGCTCGGCGACGGAGTCGAGGTAGGCGGCCCAATCGGCGCGCACGACGGGGTGGTCGGGGTAGAACGGCGGGAGGGTGACGCGGGCGGGGTCGGCGAGCCGGGGGGCTTTGAATTCGCGGTGGGGTTCGCGGAAATTGATCTGCGCGAAGAAAGGCCGGCCGGGCGCGAGGTCGGCCCAGCGGGCGGTGTCGAAGGCGGGGGCGTCGTAGCGGAAATTCCAATCGGTCTTGCCGGGGATCTTGATGGCGAGGTCGGCGGGGAACGCGGTGAGGTTGGCGGTGCGGTAGCCGGCATCATGGAAGCGGTGAGAGAGCAGGCGCACGCCGGCGGGAAGGGGGCGTTTGTCGGCTTCGGCGGTGCGGTGCTGCTGCGCGCCGAGCGGGTGGGCATACATGCCGGTCATGAACGCGGAGCGCGAAGCGGAGCAGACGGGGGCGGTGGTGTAGAAGCGGGTGTAGCGCACGCCCTCGGCGGCGAGGCGGTCGAGGTGGGGCGTGCGCGCGTCGGGATCGCCGTAGCAGCCGAGTTCGACGCCGAGATCGTCGCCGATGAGCCAGAGGATATTGGGGCGCGGCGCGGGCGCAGCGGAGGCGAAGACGGGGAGAAGGAGGGTGAGGAGGAAGGCGCGGGCGGGGGCGAGGGTGGGTAGGGGCATCATGGTCGGGTGCGGGGGGATTGTTGGAGGAGGGCGAGTTTCGCGGCCATCGCGGCGGCGCGGGCGGGTTCGGCGGGGGCGAGATTTTTGGTCTCACCCGCATCGGTGGCGAGGTCGTAGAGCTGGGGCGCGGCGAGGTTGGCGGTCTCGGTGTTGGTATTTTTTTGGACCGCGACGCCGGGGGCGGGCGCGATGAATTTCCAATGGCCTTCGCGGAGCGCGAGTTTGCCGGCGTGCTCGATCACGTAGGCGCGGCCGGCGGGGGAATCGCCGAGGAGGGCGGCGCGCGCGTCGGGGCTGTCGGGGGCGTCGTTCTGGGCGAGGGTTTGGCCGGCGAGGGCGGCGCAGGTGGCGAGCAGATCGACGTGGCTGACGAGGGCGTCGGACACGCCGGGCTGCACGCGTGCGGGCCAGCGGACGAGGAAGGGCACGCGGGTGCCGGCTTCGAAGCGGCTGTATTTGCCGCCGCGAAAGTTTGCGGCGGGGCGGTGGTCGCCGAGGCGGGTGACGGCGCCGTCCTGGTAGCCGTCGTCGATCACGGGGCCGTTGTCGCTGGAGAGGATCACGAGGGTGTCGCGCGCGAGGCCGTGGCGCTCAAGGGCGCCGAGGATTTCGCCGACCTCCCAGTCGAGCTGCACGATGGCGTCGCCGCGCGGGCCCATCGTGGTTTTGCCGACGAAGCGCGGGTGCGGGACGCGGGGGACGTGGATGTCGTGCGGGGCGAAGTAGAGGAAGAACGGGCGGGCCTTCTCGCGGCCGATGAAGGCGACGGCGCGGCCGGTGAAGGTGTCGGCCATGTCCTCATCGACCCATTGGGCGGCGCGGCCGCCGGTGGAGTAGCCGATGCGGCCGATACCGTTTACGACGGCCATGTTGTGGCCGTGGGACCAGTCGAGCTTGAGTTTCGCGCGGTCGGAGACGCCGGTGGGCTCGCCGGGAAACGGTTTATCGTAATCCACGCGGAGGGGGTCTTGCGGATCGAGGCCGACGACGCGTTGGTTCTCCACGTAAACGCAGGGCACGCGGTCGGCGGTGGCGGCCATGATGAAGCTGTAGTCGAAGCCGACTTCGCGCGGACCGGGGGCGAGGGGTCGGTTCCAATCGAGTGGGACGCCGGGCGCGCCGAGGCCGAGGTGCCATTTACCGACGGCGGCGGTGATGTAGCCGGCGCGTTTGAGGACGGAGGGGAGGGTGGCGCGGGCGGGGTCGAGGACGAGGGCGGCGTCGCCGGGGAGGATGCCGGTGTTGGCGCGGCGCCAGGGGTATTCGCCGGAAAGGAGGGCGAAGCGCGAGGGCGTGCAGGTGCCGGAGGTGGCGTAGCCGGAGGTGAAACGCAGGCCTTCGCGGGCGAGGCGGTCCATATTCGGCGTGGCGACGCGGGTGGCGCCGTAGCAGCCGAGGTCGCCGTAGCCGAGGTCGTCGGCGTAGATGATGACGATATTGCGCGGGCGCGCGGGCTCGGCGGCGGGGAGGGTGGTGGTGAGGGCGAGGGCGGCGAGGAGGGCGGGGAGTTTCATCATGGGGCGAGGGGTCGGGCGGTCGGGGCTGGGGGCGGCTGCATTGCCATTTAGAAGGAGAAGGTGCTGGCGAGGGTCCAGCGGGTTTCGTTGGGGATGCGGATGACGGCGATGGTGCCGTCGGGGTTGGCGGTGACAGGGATGTCTTCGCCGTTACCCCAGGCGTTGCGGACGTTGAGTTGCAGGCGCCAATCGACGGTTTTGAAAATCTTGCGGCGGTAGCCGACCCAGAAATCGCCGGCGAGTTCGGCGGGGCCGTAGTAGGGGTGTGCGAGGTCGGGAAACTGGGACTGCATCACCGGATCGGTGTCGCGGATCTGCGCGGTCGAGGGGTAGAGCGGGTTCGTGGCGACGATTTTTTGTTTGAGGCGTTCGCCGGTGAGGAACGGATTGCCGATGGCGATTTTATCCTGCCAGCGGACGGCGGTGCCGACGGTCATTTTGTTGAGGATGAAATTTTCGAAGCCCTTCAGGTCGTAGCTGGTGACGAGGTTGGCGCGCCATTTGCGTTGTTCGGGGGAGAGGGCGCCGTCGCGGGCGACGGTAGCGGAGAGGGGCGTGGTGATGTCGGACGCGAAGCGTTGGGCGGTGGTCTGGCGCTCGGGGAGCGCGGGCGCCTGGTCAACGCCGAGGAGATTGAGTTTTACGAGGTTCGCGTAAACGGCGTCGGCGACTTCTTTGGTGAGGCGGGCGGAGCCGTTGAGGACGGTCTCTTGTTTCGCGACGTTGAAGGAGACGCGCCAGCGGCGGGTGACGTTGCCGACGAGTTCGGCCTCGAAGCCGCGGGCGTCGAGGTCGCTGGTATCGGTGAGGCCGGCGATGCCGTCGGAAAGGAGGGTGGTGCCGGCGGGGTTGAAGCGGAGGTTTTTGATCGTGTTGGCGGGCTCGGGGAGGAGCTTGAAGAGGGCGGAATAAATTTGGGCGTAAGAGGTGTAGCCGGCGGTGGTGACGCCGGGGATGGTGGCGAATTCGATGCCCTGCGTCTGGGCGGCGAGGTAGCGGTTGATGAGAAAATTGGGGAAGCCGTAAGTGGCCGCGGTGGCGCCCTGGGCGTTGTTGGAGGAGTCGGTCTGGACGGTGTGAAACCAGTTCAAACGGAGGGAGACGCGGCGCTCGAGCATTTCGAGGAGGAGGCCGTATTCCCCGGTGGTGCCGGCGGGGGCGGGGATGATCGCGCCTTTAAGATTGGTGCGGATGTTCTGGGGGTTGAAGTTGCCGGAGGCGTTGTAGTAGCCGCCGATTTCGAGGCCGAGGGGGAGGTTGGAGACGAGGCGGCGGGGCAGGCGGCCGACGAGGCTCCAGGTGAATTTGTGGGCGCTCTCGTCGAGATCGGGTGCGGAGCGGAGGCGGGTGCCGGAGAGGTCGAGCGCGCCGTCGGGGAGGCGGACGTTGCCCTCGCTGGAGAAGGTTTGGAGGGAGTCCCAGCGCCAGCCGACGACGCTGACGAGGGTGTCTTTGAAGAAATCGCTTTTGATGCTGACGGACTGGGAGTCGATGAGTTGGCGGCTCGTGGAACCACCGTTGAGGAAGCGGCGGACGAAAAGATTTTCGGTGACGAGGCGTTTGTTGGTGAAGTCGAAGAAGGTGACGTTGTGAACGTCGCCATCCTTGGGAATCCGGCCGTTGAAGACATCGGTGATGCGAACGTCGTTGGCGGAGGTGGCGGAGAGGACGGAGGGGCCGACGTATTGGACGACGACGGGGCTGCGCCGGAAACCGTCGTTGATGGCGGTCTGGAAGACGTCGGTGTTGAGGTTGCGGGTGCCGCTCTCCCAGCCGACCTGGTAGTTGCGGTTAAACGTGTCGATACGCTGGCGGTTGAAGAGGCCGGTGACGATGTGGTTGCCGAGGGGGAGGCCGAGGAGCTTCACGCCGCGGTCTTCGAGATCGAGTTTGTAGAAGGCGGTGGCGCGGGAGGCCTCGCGGAGACGTCGGGTGATGCGGTCCTGGACGCCGAGCTGCTGGACGAAGGGGCGGCCGAGGTTGGGGTTGGGCTGGTCGTTGCCGAGGTATTGGGAGACGTCGATGTAGATGTCGCTCTGGCCGTTGCCCGCGCCGTTTTGGCCGAAGGAGAAGGGGAGGACGCGGCTGGAGGCGGTGCGCTGTTGATCGAAGGCGATCTCGACGCCGCCGCGGCCGGCGAAGAGTTCCTGGGAGAGGGCGGCGTTGCCGACCTGGAAGGTTTGTTCGACGCGGTTGGAGCCGCCGGAGATGAGCCGCTCGCGGTAGTCGAAGATCCGACGGTTCTGAATCGTGGGGGCGACGAAGCCGGAGTAGGTGGCGTTGATGTTGACGGTGGAGATGGCGTCGATGGCGGGGCGGAGGTTGGGGTTTTGGGCGTAGCGGATGCGGCCCATGATGCCGGAGAGCCCGGCGAGGGCGGGGTTGGTGGTGTTGCGGTAGCCGGGGGTGATCTGGCCGGGCGTGTCGTAGATCAGCGGGACCTGGATGAAGTAGGGCACGGCGTAGTAGCCGCCGAAATTTTGAGGGATGGCGGAAGAGCTGATGCGGTTGTCCACGGTGACTTTGGGTGCCCAAATATAGCCGGGCGCGCCGACTTTCACGCGGGGATCGACGGTGATGCCAGGGATGTCGTCGATCGCGGGATCGGGCGGGGCGAAGAAAATGCCGAAGGCATTAACGGGCGGGATGACGTTGACCGGGGTGGACTGGCTGTCGCCGATCTCGCCGGAGGCGCGGAGGGCGGTGCGGCCGAGGATGCCGGATTTTTTGCCGTCGCGGAGGACGAATTCGAGCGCGCCGTAGAGGCGGCGTTTGCGGTCGAAGGCGGGCTTTTGGAGGTAGTTGTTCTCCTCGTTGACGGTGGCGACACGCAGGGCGAGGCGGTCGCGGATAAGGACGCGGTTGAGGTCGAGCGTGGCCCGATAGGAGCCCTCGGAGCCGTAGCGGGTGCCGAGCTCGGTGCGGTCGCGGCGGAGCAGCGGGCGGACGACGGAGGCCTCGATGATGCCGGCGGGGTTGCCGATGCCGAAGAGGAGGGCGTTGGGCCCGCGGCTGATGGTGACGCGCGCGGTGTTGTAGGAATCGAAGGGGATATCGGTGGTGAAATACTCGCGCGCGAGGGTGGCGGCGCCGATGCCGCGGACGCGCTGGTTGCCGGAGGGATTCTCGCGGCTCTCGGATTGGTCGGGACGGGTGTTGGCCTGCTCGCCGCCGGCGAAATTGCCGGAGACGCCACCGACTTCGGTGCTCGTCGTGAAGGAGAGGAGTTCGCCGATGTTGGTGGAGGCGGTGTCGGCGAGGAATTCGGGCGTGATGATGCTGATGGAGGCGCCGATGTCGCGGAGGGCGGTGTTGAGGCGGGTGCCGGAGAGGGTGCTGTTGGCGGAGTAGCCGACGGTGTCGTTGTCCTGCACGACGAAGGGGTCGAGGCGGACGGCGGTTTCGGCGGACGGGGGCGGGGCGGCGGGCGGGAGCGGAGGCACGGATTTGGCGGGCGCGGGGGTGGGGGCGGGGGCGGGATTGGCCGCGGCGGTCTGCGCGCGGAGGCAGGCCAGCGGCAGGGCGAGAGCGAGGGCAAGCAACAGGCCGCGGGGGTGAATGGCAGGGTGCATGGGTGGGGTTGAGCCGGATCCGCCGACGGGATGACGGGGGATATCCTGACGGACTCAGGCCAGCGGGCTTATTGGGGGGCAATCCAAGGGAGAGACGTGGCCGGGTTAAGGGGCGTTGAACCGGAGCGTGCCGGTGGTTTCGCGGCCCGTGGCGAGTTCGCGCACGATGGCGGTGGCGCGGTGTTCACCGGGGGCGAGGGTGGGCAGGGCGAGGAGGTGGTAGTGATCGGAGAGGCCGGGTCCTTTGGCGCGCGGGCGTTCCACAAGGACGGCCGTGGCGGGCGCATCGTCGAGGGTGAGGCGCACCAGCTCGGCGAGGGGAGATTGGGGGAGGCCCTGCGGGGTGTTTTTCCACGCGCAGCGCACGCGCAGGGCGAGGCCGTGCGCGGGGCGGCCGACTTCAAATTCGTCGTCGGGCCGCAGCGCGACGAGGGAGACGAGGGGGCGCGAGGCGGGGCCGTCGTTCCACCAGCGCCACGTGGCCTCGCGGGCGCGGACGAAGGCGAGGACTTCGTCGGAGCCGCTGTGCAACCAAGTCTCGCCGCGGCTGACCTCGTCGTGGCGCGCGGCGACGACGCGGTTTTTCGCCAACGCCTCCAGCCAGCCGGCCCAAGTGGGCGCGGTGGCGAGGAAGAGCGTGCGATAGCCGGTAGTCTGATCGGCGAACCACCAGGACTCGGCGCCGTGCGCGTCTTGCAGGCCGACGAACGGGAGCTGTCCGCGCCAGCGATGAAGGAAGGGTTCCGAGTTGGTGAAATCGGGATTGCCGAAGTGAAACGTGCTGATGGCCGCGAAGCCGCCGCGCTCGACGGAATCATCAAGGAGGGCGCGCACGAGTTCTTCGTTTTCGCCGAACTGCCATACGAGGCGGCCTTGCCCGCGACGGAGCGGCTCGAGGCGGCGCGTGCGGAAATCCGGCCACGTCACGGGTGGCGACGTTTCGCCACGCGCGCCGAGGGGCGGGCCGATGGCGGTGTCGGCGGGGGCCATCACGTCGCTCATGTGGCTGTAGGTGCCGAGGCCGGGCACGTCGATCCAAGTGCCGTATTCTTCGTCGGCGCGGAAAAATTTTACGGGCACGCGCGCCTCGGCGGCGAGGGCGGCGGCGCGGGCGAGCCTCGCGGGGGTGGCGTTTTTCGCGCCCCAGAGGTCGATGCGCAGCGCGCCCGCGAGGGCGACGGCTTCGGCGGGGCTGCCGGTGCCGTGGGCTTCGAGCTGGAGGGAAAAAAGTTTCAGATTTTCCGGCAGCGCGGTGCGCGTCGGCGCGGCGCGGCGGGTGATGTCCGCCCGAGGTTCGGCGGGGCCGAGCGCGGCGAGGGCGTCGAGCGCGTGGTAGGTGGCGAGGGGGTTGCTGAGCCAGCCGGGGCGGTCGGCGAAGCCGCCGTCGGCGTTGGCCAGGCGGTGCAGCCAGGCGCGGGTGGCGGCGGGATCGGCGGGCGCGGCGCCGAGGAGTTGGAGGGCGCGCAGGACGGCGCGCGTGTAGGCGACGTCGGTGACGCCACCGAACGCGGGCGCGGGTTGATAGGTGAAACCGCCGTCGGGCAACTGGCAGGCGTGGAGCCACGCGACGGTCGCGGCGGGATTCCCGGGGGGCGGCAGGCCGAGGGTGCGCGCGGCTTGGAGGCCCCAGAGCGTGTTCATGACGTGGCCGTCGCCGCCGTCGGCGGCGGGGGTGTTGTTGTAAGAGCCGTTGGCGCGGCGGCGGGCGGTCACGTAATCGGTGAACGCGGGGCGGAGCGGGGCGAGGGGCAGGCCGAGGAGGGCGCTGGCCTGCACGAGGCCGAGCTCGGATTGGAAGACGGGGTAGCCGTGCTGCTCGTATTGCTTCAGGTAGGGGAGCGGGGCGGTGAAGGTGGCGATACGAGCGTGGAAATCGACGGCGGCGTCGCCGAGCCACACGAGGGCCTGCACCTGTTGGAATTCAAAGCTGCGGCGCTCCTGCTCCAGTTTCTTCAGCTCGCGCGGGTGGTGTGTGCGGACGAAGTGGGCAAGCGCGGCGGGAGCGGGCGGGGTGACGCCGAGGAGGTGGTGGCAGCCGATGGTGGCGTAGGTGGGCGTGAGATGGGAGCGCGCCTGGTCGGAGAAGGCATAGCCGCCGTCGGGGCGGGCGTGGGCGGCGAGGTAGCGGAGGATGGGCGCGGCGGCATCCCCGGCGGCGGCGGATTGCGCGGAGAGGCGGCGCGGCAGCGAGGCCGCGAGGCCGGCGGCGGCGAGGGTTTTGAGCAGCGTGCGGCGGGTGAGGCGGGGTGCGGGCATGGGCGTTACTGGCCGTCAGCTTTGGCTTTGGCCGCATTTTTCCCGGCGCCGGGGCGCGGGGTTTCGTCGATGGGCCAGAGGGCGGAATCCACGCGGGCGATTTTGAGGAATTCCTCGAAGCGTTTCACCTCGGCGGGGTGGCTCGCGGCGAGGTCGGTCTGCTCGGCGGGATCGGTGGCGAGGTCGTAGAGTTCGACCGGGCGTTTCGAGCCGAGGCGGACGGCCTTGAAGTCGCCCATGCGGGCGGCCTGGGTGAAGCCGCGCTCGTGAAATTCGAAATAGAGCGGCGGGTGGGCGACGGGTTTGCCCTCGAGCCACGCGGGGAGGACGGAGATGCCGTCGAGGCCGGCGGGGGCGGGCTGGCCGGTGAGGGCGGCGAGGGTGGGAAGCACGTCCCAGAAGGTCCAGACTTGCGGGCTGGTGGCGCCGGCTTTCACGTGGCCGGGCCAGCGGAGGATACTGGGGGAGCGGAGGCCGCCTTCATACATGTCGCGCTTGTAGCCGCGGAGCGCGCCGGAATGGGCGAAGAGTTCGTCGCGCCAGGCGGCGCCGTTGTCGCTGGCGAAGATGACGAGGGTGTTCTCGTCGAGGCCGAGGTCCTTGAGGAGGGCCATGATGCGGCCGACGTCGCGGTCGAGGCGGGTGATCATGGCGGCGAGGGTCTTGAGATCGGCGGGCCAGGTTTCCTTTTCGTAGGGGGCGAGGTCGGGGACCTGGAGTTTGGCGTGGGGGAGGGTGAAGGCGGCGTAGAGGAAAAACGGGTGGTCTTTACTGCGGCGGATGAAGTCGAGGGCTTCGTCGGCGATGAGGTCGTGGGAGTAGGTTTTACCGTCGAGGGGGACGACCTGGTCGTTGCGCCAGAGGTGATCGGGGTAGTATTCGTGGGCGCGGAGCTGGCAGTTGTAGCCGTAGAAATAATCGAAGCCCATTTTGTTGGGGACGCTGGCGGAGCCGGGCTGGCCGAGGCCCCATTTGCCGGTGATGCCGGTGGCGTAGCCGGCGCGTTGCATGAGGTGGCCGAGGGTGAAGGTTTCGGCCGGCATGGGGGTCTGGCCCTCGGGCTTGAGCTCGCGGTTGCCGCGGATGTAGGCGTGGCCGCCGTGGAGGCCGGTGAGGAGGGAGCAGCGCGAGGGCGCGCAGACGGTCGCGCCCGCGTAGGCCTGGGTGAACTTGGTGCCTTCGGTGGCGAGGCGGTCGAGGTGCGGAGTCCGGATGAGCTTTTGGCCGAAGGCGCCGATGTCGCCGTAGCCGAGGTCGTCGGCGAGGATGAAGACGACGTTGGGCGGGCGGGCGGCGGCGGCGGTCGTGGCGAATGCGAGCAACGCGAGAGCGGAGCGGGCGAGGACGGGGAATTTCATCGGGGCGGGGGGATTTTAGGATTTCGCCGCGGAGGCGGGACCAGGAACTCGGAGGCGGAGGGGATCAGTATTCCACGGTGAGGGTGAGGCGGATGGAGCGGGGGTCGCGGAGGTAAACGCGGCGGGCGCCGGTGAAATCGGCGTTGTAGCGGGCAAGGCTGACGAGGTCGGCGTTGAAGATGTTGCGGCCGTTGACCTGCACGGTGGCGGGGAGTTTTTTCCAAGGGAGGCGGAAGTGGTAGCCGGCGAAGGCGTCGGTGAAGAGGGTTTTTTCTGTGAAGTAATCTTTGCCGGTGCCGCCGGCGCTGGCGGCGCGGGTGTCGGTCTGGCTGAAGGCGCCGGACTGGTAGCGCACGGCGCCGCCGATGAACGCGCCTTTGAGGCGGCCGCCGAAAGCGGCGGCGTCGAATTTATAGCGGGTGGTGAGGGTGGCCTTGTGCGGGATGGAGCCGAAGCCCTGCTCCTGCGCGGCGGCGCGGCCGTCGAGTTCGTTGGCCTGGATGGCGGCGATGTTGGTCTCGACGAGGGCGAGGAGGGCGGCGTCGCCGGCGGCGAGGGCGCGCCATTCGGGGAATTTTTTCGCGAAGAAGGCGTAGCCCTCGGTGAAGAATTTTTCGCGGGCGCGCTCGGAGTAGGAGTAGTTGGCGCGGACGGTCCAGTTCTTGGTGGCGTTGGCGATCAGCTCGGCCTCGAAGCCCTTGCTGGCGGTGTCGATGATGGCGGCGTTCCAGTTGAAGCCGAGGGCGTCGGACTGGGCCTGGGTGTATTTGCCGGCGGCGACGAAGGCGGCGTTCACGGCGAGGACTTGGGAACGGCCGAGGGCGGCGGCGTTGGTGACGGCGCCGCTGGGGGAGACGGCGGCGTCGCCGACCTGTTTGGTTTCAAAATAGGTGAGGCGGGCGAAGAGCCGGTCGTCGCCGAGGAGGTCGATCATGAGGCCGAGGTCGCGGCCCTCGCCCTCGGGGGGTTCGGGGATGGCGCCGGTGGGCAGGATGCGGCGGTCGAAGCGCGGGGCGCCGTGGTTGGTGGAGGTGTTGTAGAAAACGGAGAGGCGCTTGTGGAGGTGGAGGACGCCGCCGGCGGTGAGGGTGTCGGCGACGAAGACGTTTTTGTTGTAGCCGGGGAGGGCGACGACCTCGTTGAGGACCATCCGACCGGAGGTGACGCGGGGATCGGCGGGGTCGGTGACGCGGCCGGAGGTGGTGTCGAGATAGACGATGTCGTCGCGGCGGTAGCCGAGGGTGGTGGCGAGCCGGCCGCCAAACCAGGTGCTCTGCGCGGCGAGCATGTAGGAATCGATTTTCTTCACGGAGGTGAGCTCGCCGGTATTGATCTGGCGGGAGGAGACGGTGAGGCCGTTGTAGGTGAAGGGGGCGAGGGGCGCGTAGAGGCCGGCGAGGGCGTAGGGGGAGAAATCGCCCTCGGTGACGTAGGTGCGGCGGTAGAGGAGGGTTTGCGCGTTCTCGGGCGCGGCGACGTTGGCGAGGGGGCGGTTGAGCGGGTCCACAAGGATTTCGCGGCGGGAGCGGGTGTGTTTGTTTTGCCCGGCGTTCTCGTAGAGGCCGGCGAAGCGGTGGCGGCCGAACCATTTGCCGAGGTCGAGTTCGTAGGCGACGGTGAGACGCTTGATGGCGTTGTCGGTCTCGGTGGCGTCGCCTAGCTGGTTGGACTCGAGGTAGAGCTGGCCGGCGCGGGGGTTGGCGACCGTGCCGGTGCCGCCGGGGGCCGGGAGGGTGAGATTCGGGTCGCCGAGGAAATCCATGACGTTGCCGTTATAGACGAAGGAGCGGGCGCGGGCGTCGGTCTCGTTTTTGAGGTAGATGGCCTGGACGGTGAGGGTGTCGGTGAAGCGGTGTTCGAGGGAGAGCTGGTAGTTGGAAAAATCGCGGGTGAGACGGGTCTGGGGACCGGCCCAGTTCACGTCGTAGGGGAAAACGGAGGACGGGAGGAGGGTGTCGGCGGTGCCGGGGGCGATGTTCGAACGGAGTTCGTTGCGCAGGTTCGAGACGAAACCGTCCTGAGTGTAGAAGGTGAAGCGCTGGTTGGCGCCGAAGCTGGAGAAACCGAGCGCGGGGTCGGCGACGGTGGCGTCGGATTTGGGGCGGCCGGCGGCGAGCCAGCGGGAGACCTGGTCGGTGGTGTTCCACTTGAGGCCAATGCTGTTTTTGACGAGGCCGTCCTCGTAGTTGGCGGCGAAGGTGGTGCGGGGGAAGGGGCGGTAGGTGACGGCGCCGGAGAGGCGCTTGGCTTCATTGAATTCGTAGCGGCGCCAAGAGTCGGACTCGGTGTAGAGGGCGTTGAGGCGGAGGGCGAGGGTGCGGGGGACGAGGACGTGGTTGAGGTCGGCGGTGTAGCGGCGAAAATCCCAGGTGCCGAACTGGGCCTGGCCGGTGTATTTGGAACGGGCGACGTTGGCTTTTTTGCTGGAGAGGGAGACGAGGCCGCCGGCGTCGCCGGAGCCGAAGAGGATGGAGTTGGGGCCGCTGGCGACCTCGGCGCGCTCGATGTTGTAGAGGTCCTGGGGGGCGGCGTTTTCGACGTAGTCGGTGGAGACGCCGCCGGGGATGCCGCGGATGCGGAAGGGCTCGCCGCCCGTGGAGTCCCTGTCGCGGGGGTTGCTGAAGCCGGCGCCCTCGGCGTCGCCGGCGTTGAGTTCGGCGTTGGCGGCGTAGCGGAGCATGTCGTTGACGTTGGTGGCGCCGATGTCGGAGAGGAACTCGGCGGTGAAGGGGGAGATGGAGGCGGCGGTGTCGCGGAGATTGGTGCCGAGGCGGCTGCCGGAGGTGGTGTTCATGGCCTGGTAGCCGACGTCGTCGTCGGAGCGGATCTCGAAGGGCGAGAGCTTGAGCGGGGTGTCGTCGTCGGCGCGCGCCGCCGGGGAATCAGCGGGCGCGCGGGCTTTTTTTGCGGCCGTTTCTTCCGGCGCGCGGCGCACGGTGAGGGCGCCGGTCTGCGGGTCTTTCACGCCGACGAGGCCGGAGCCGGCGAGGAGGGTGCGCAAGGCCTCCTCGGCGGTCATCTCGCCCAGCACGGCGCGGGTGCGGACGCCCTCGACGGCCTCTGTTGGGAAGAGGATTTCGCGGCCGGATTGCACGGCGAGGCGCTTGAGGGCCTGGTCGGCGGAACCGGCGGGGAGATCGTAGCGCTTCCGGGCGGCGGCCGGTTCGGCGGCCGGGAGCGCGGGTGGCAGCGCGCACGCGAGCAGGGCGCAGGCGAGGAGCCAGGCAAGGGGATGCTTACGGCGGGGGCGGACGCAGGGCTGGTGGGTCATCTCCCCTGAAGTCGGGCGAGCGGGGTGAATCTATTACGCGAAATTTTCAACGCGCGCGGCGGAGGGCGATCTCGCCGGAGGGCTGCGGCTCGGCGGCGATGCCGAAACCCTGGTCGAGCAGGCGCACGAGGGCCGCGGTATTATCGAGGCGAAAAAGACCGCTGATGCGCACCCCGGCGAGGGCCGGATCGGCGATCACGAAGTGCGCGCCGCGCCCGGCGCTCTCGCGGTTTAGGAGCGCGACGGCCTCGGCGAGGGTGGCGCCGGTGAACTCGACGCGCGGCGCGCGCCACGCGAGGAGGGCGTCGCGCTCGGCGGCGGGCACCGGGTGCGCGGGCTCGGGCGCGGGGCCGACGACGACGCGTTCGCCGAACCCGAGGGTGGCGCCGGCCGCGCCGCCGGTGTTAACCGCCACGCGGCCGTGCGTGGCAAGCACGGCGACGGTGCCGCCCCGCTCCAGGCTCACCGGGAAGGCCGTGCCCCCGGCGCGCACCTCGACGCCGCCCGCGCGCACGAAAAACGGCCGAGTCGCGTCCGCCACGACCTCGAAATGGGCCTCGCCGCCTTCGAGGATGACGTGGCGCGCGGCCGGCGAATACTCGGCACGGATGCGCGCGCCGGCGTTGAACTCCACGACGGAACCGTCGGGTAGCACCTCTTTCGCCGGCTGCCGAAGCACCGCCACCGGCTGGACGGCCGCGATACGCTTCGGCGCAGCCGACGGGCGGTGGAGCCAGAGGCCGGCGATGCCGAGAAAAAGACCGATCACGGCGACGCTCGCGAAGCGGTGGCGGCGACGGCGAACGGCGCGTGCCGCCAACAGCCCGCCAAGCGCATCGGCCCGCCCGGCCGCGAAGGGCGCGTCGAGGCGGCTCCACGCGGTTTCCCAGTGGGTGAAGGCCGCGCGGTGGGCGGCGGCGGCGGCGAGCCACGCGCGCAGGGTGGTTTCTTCCGCCGGGGAGAGGCCGGCGTCGCGGCGCGCGACCCAAGCGGCGGCGAGATCGAGGATGCGCGCTTCGGGGGTGGACTTCACGGGCGCGCCCTCCCGAGACCGCGGGCCGCGAGGTAGGCGCCGCAGCGTTTGACACCTTTCAGGACCTGCACCTGCACGGTCAGCTCGGAAATGCCCAGCAGGGCGGCGATTTCCTTTTGCGACAGCCGGCGGAGTTTCCGCAGCACGACGATCTCGCGGCAGCGCGGGGGCAGGGTCTCGATCGCGGCGGCCAGCAGCGCGAGCTCCTCGCGCACGCAGGCGGCCTCGGCGGAATCGGCGGCCGTGTCGGCCACGGGCAGGGTGGTGAGGTCGGCCACGCCCACGAGTGGCGAGGTGCGCTCACGGCGCGCGAGGTCCGTCGCGACGCAGCGCGCGATGTGGAAAAGAAAACCCCGCGCCGAGCGCACGGTCTGCGCGGTGCCGATACGCCAGAGGCGCAGATACGATTCCTGCACCACGTCGTCCACATCGCGCACGCCGGGAAACGTGCCGCGCAGGTAGGAGCGGAGGATGGGTTCGCAGGGCTGGACCTCTTTGGCGAACCAGCGGGCTTGGTCGGCGGGGGTGGGCATCGACAGGGCGGTGATAGCGGACGGTCCGGCGAAGGCGCGCCTATTTTTGCTGCTTCCGGCCGGCAGCGGGCGCGCCGTTCTCGCCGTCGCTCCCGCCCCGTGGCGCGCCGAACCAGCTCGCGGGCACCTGCTCGGGGGCCTTGAGTTCCCGGCGCAGGCGCGCGAGCTCGGCGGTAAGCTCGGCCTCGGTGGCGGCGTATTCGGGCCGGCCCGAGACGCTTCGCAGCTCGTGGGGGTCAGTTTGCAGGTCGAAGAGTTCGGTATAGTCATCGCCGACACCGTAGAAGCGGACGAGTTTGTAGCGGTCGGTGACGACGCCGTAGTGGGGGCGCACGCGGTGGGGTGTGGGATATTCGTAATACTGGTAGTAAAACGCCTTCCGCCAGTCGGCGGGCGGCCTGCCCCCGAGGGTCGCGACGAGGCTGCGGCCCTGCATCTCGGCGGGGACCGGCTGGCCGGCGGCCTCAAGGAACGTGGCCGCGAAATCGAGATTCGAGACGAGGTCGCGCGAGGTCGTGCCCGGTTTGGTCACGCCGGGCCAACGCACGAGGAACGGGGTGCGGATGGATTCCTCGAAGATCCAGCGTTTGTCGAACCAGCCGTGTTCGCCGAGGAAGAATCCCTGGTCGCTCGCGTAAACGACGATGGTATTTTCGGCGAGGCCCTCTTTCTCAAGATAGTCGAGGATGCGGCCCACGCTCTCGTCCACGGAGCGGACGGTGGCGAGGTAGTCGTGCATGTAGCGCTGGTATTTCCAGCGGACGAGGTCTTTGCCGGTGAGGTTGGCGGCGCGGAATTTCGCGTTGCGCGGTTCGTAGTAGGCGTCCCAGAGCTTGCGCTGCTCGGGGTTGAGCTGGGCGGGGGCGACGAGCTTCGTGTCGCGGTTGTTCATGGTTTTCTCGATCGTCATGTCTTGGTCGCGCTCGGCGGGGCCGCGGCCGGCGTAGTCGTCGAACAGGGTCGGCGGCTCGGCGTAAACGCGGTCGCGGTCCGCATCGAGGTGGCGGAGGGCGGGCTCCCACTCGCGGTGGGGCGCCTTGTGCTGGGCCATGAGGAGAAACGGTTTTGAGCGGTCGCGCTGTTTCAACCAGTCGAGCGACGCGTCCGTGATGATGTCACTCACGTAGCCCTCGGTCTGCACGCGCGCGCCCTGGCGGAGCATGGGCGGGTTGTAGTAAATGCCCTGGCCGACGAGGATCTGCCAGAAATCGAAGCCGGTGGGATCGGAGCCGAGGTGCCATTTGCCGACCATCGCCGTCTGGTAGCCGGCCTTTTGGAGGAGTTTGGGAAAGGTGGTCTGCGCGCCGTCGAAGCGCACGTTGCCGCTGTTATTGTAAAAACCGTTGATGTGGTTGTAGGTGCCCGTGAGGACGGTGGCACGGCTGGGGCCGCAGATGGAATTGGGCACGAGGCAGCGGTCGAAGCGCAGGCCCTGTTTCGCGATCCGGTCGATGTTCGGCGTGTCGAGGAGCTTGCGCGCGTCGCCATAGGCGCTGATGGCCTGGTAGGCGTGGTCGTCGGAAAAGATAAAGACGATGTTGGGCGGGGCGGCCGTCACGGAGGTGTGCGCGAGCGCGGCAAAAACCAAGAAGCCGATCGGGGTAAGTTTCATGGGGTGGGAATTTTTCGGACACTGCGCACCCGCGCCCGGAGCCGTCGAGTCTGCATTTTTGGCGCGGAGAAATGTAACGGGGGAAAACGGTCGCCCGGGCTGCGACCCGAAAAAACGCCCCGCCTCACTTTCACGATCACCGTCGAGAGTATTTACCGCGGGGCGTCCGGGCGCTTCACGGTCGTTAGCCTAGGGCCTGTTAACACTATATCAAGGCTAGCCAGATAAGGGCGAAGGTGACGAAAGAGCGGAAAAGCACATCGAGTCTGTCGTAACGGGTGAAGATGCGGCGGAAGCCCTTGAGGCGGCGGAAGAGTCGTTCGACGTGA
>JACMRG010000009.1 GCA_014376585.1 Opitutaceae bacterium
CCGCGCCGCGCTCATGAGCGGTCTCCGTCCCTTCACCACGGGCGTCTACGAAAACAACAACGATTGGCGCACCGTCATCCCCGTTGATCTCCCCCTGACCACCGCCTTCCGCCGCGCCGGCTACCGCGTCGCCGGCGCCGGCAAAATTTACCACGAGGCCTACGCGCGCGGCGAAGAGTGGGATGACTACCTTCCCCGTGAAGCCCAGCGCGCCCGCGAGCAGCCCTCGCCCACCTCCAAGGATGATGGCGTCGGCGGCATCAAATTCCGCCCGCTCATCAACGACGACACCGCCCTCCCCGACTACGCCATCACCGACTACGCCATCGCCGAACTGCGCCGCACGCACGACCGCCCCTTCTTCCTCGCCGTCGGTCTCCACAAACCGCACCTGCCGTGGAACGTCCCCCAAAAATACTACGACCTCTTCCCTCTCGACCGGATCGTGCTCCCGCCCTACCTCGCCGACGACCTCGCCGATGTGCCCCCCGCCGGCGTGAAGTTCGCCAAACCCGCCGGCGACCACGCCGCCATCGTGAAATCAGGCCGCTGGCCGGAAGCGGTTCAAGCCTACCTCGCCGCCATCGCCTATACCGATATGAACATCGGCCGCCTCCTCGATGCTTTCGAAGCCTCCGCCTATCGCGACAACACCATCGTCTGTTTCTGGAGCGACCACGGCTGGCATCTCGGTGAAAAAAATCACTGGCGCAAATTCGCCCTGTGGGAAGAAGCCACCCGTGCGCCCCTCGTCTGGATCGTCCCCGGCCTTACCCGCCCCGGCACCGTCTGCGACCGCCCCATCGACTACATGTCGATCTACCCCACGCTCACCGATCTCTGTGGCCTGCCCACGCCCGCTCACGTCGAGGGCGTCAGTCTCCGTCCGCTTCTTGCCAACCCGTCCGCCCCCTGGGATCGCCCCGCCATCACGACCTACCTTTTTAAAAACCACGCCGTCCGCATCACCGGTTGGCGCTATATCCGCTACGCCAACGGCGACGAAGAACTCTACGACGAAACCGCCGACCCCAACGAGTGGCGCAACCTCGCCTCCGACCCCGCCCATGCCGCAAAGAAAGCCGAGCTCGCCCGCCACCTCCCGACTCGCGACCACCCCGACATCGGCGGCCGCGCCCGCGCCGGTGCCGAAGAAGGCGAAGCATCGCCAGCCGGGCAAAAAAAGGACGCATCACCCACCGGACAAAAGAAGAAATCTCGCTAAGAAGGCCCTCCCCTATCGCGCTTCGTTCGATGTCCCAAAATGTTTGTCACCTATTGAGTGACAAACATTTTTCCCACAGCGCCTCGATTGCCGCGTGTCTCCTGCCGCTTCGCCGCTCCCATCAAACCAGCCCTTTGCACGGCAGAACCCCGTGCCCGCTCGGCTGGGCCACGACTTCGCGACACCCAAAAAATTATTCTCACCGTCTTCGTTCAACCCAGCCCCACCTCCCATGCTATCTCCCCACCCCACCCGCCGTTCTTTCCTAAAATCCTCCGCCGTCCTCGTCGCCGCGCCGCTGATTCTCCCAAGCCGCGTTTGGTCTGCCGACACCGCTCCCAGCAAGCGTCTCACCATCGGCTGCATCGGCATGGGCAAACAAATGAAGGGCCACCTCGGCGGCTTCATTAACCGCGACGATGTCGAGGTGCTCGCCGTGTGCGACGTCGACACCACCCGCCGCGAAGCCGCGAAGAAACGCGTGGAGGATATTTACGCCACGAAGACCGGCGGCACCTATAAGAGCTGCACGTCCTACAACGATTTCCGCGAGGTCATCGCCCGCAAAGATATCGACATCATCGTCATCGCCACGCCCGACCACTGGCACGCCTACATCGCCATCGCCGCCGTCCGGGCCGGCAAGGATGTGTATTGCGAAAAGCCGCTCGCCTACAACGTCCACGAAGCCGTCCAGCTCGTGAAGGAAGTCCGCAAAGCCAACCGCGTTTTCCAAGTTGGCTCCCAGCAGCGCTCGTCGAAAGAGTTCCGCGTCGCCGCCGAACTCGTGCGCAACGGCGTCCTTGGCCGCGTCGATGCCGTCCACGTTTCCTTCGGCGACCCCGCAAAACCCTACACGCTGCCCGCCGAGGCGATGGAGCCCGGCCTTGACTGGGACCGCTGGTGCGGCCCCGGCCCGCTCGTCGCCTACAACCCATCTCTCAGCCCGCGCGGCCTCCACGATAATTTCCCGGACTGGCGCAAAACCTGGGAATTCGGCGGCGGCATGATCACCGATTGGGGCGCCCATCACATCGACATCTCGCAATGGGCGCTCAACGCCGACGCCGGCGGACCCGTCGAGGTCCGCGCACCAAAAGATTGGGCGACCGCCAAACGCGGTGCCCAGCTCGTCTACGCCGACGGCACCGTGCTCACGCACGTGAAGGGCAAAGGCTGTTCCTTCTACGGCACCGAGGGCGTTTGCCACGTGAACCGCGGCAAATTTGAGCTCATCATGGACGGCAAGACGGTCCATAAATTCTGGGACAAGGAAGTAGACAAGACCACGTCGATGGAGCGCGAAGTCACGCTCACCGAGCGCGAGTTTTTGGCCGACGCCAAAGTGAAACTCTACAACAGCAAGAGCCACTTCCAGGACTTCCTCGACTGCGTGCAGTCGCGCCAACGCCCGATCTGCGACGTGGAAATCGGGGCCCGCAGTGTGATCGCGTGTCACGTGATGAACTTCGCCTACCACTACGGCGCGAACGCGAAGTGGAACCCCGAGAAAAATAAATTTGCGAGCGGTGGTAGCTCAAAATGGCTCAACCGCGACAAATACCGCGCCGGCTGGGTGGTCTAAATCGCTACGCGAGACGGGCGTCTCGCGCCCAACGCCCCGCCCCTCCGCCCGCCTCCCGCGCAACGTCCAAGCCCAGAAAATCCCCTCTACCAAAGGAGCTGCGCGCCATGCCGGGTGGCATCCCGAGAACCACCGCCCCAGCGCGGCCGCTCGCCCCGTGAGCGCGGCCCTTCACCTCACCACGCATCGCCCGTCCGCTTGACCACGACGTTGTCGTAGTGCGTGAGGCCGTTGTTCACGGTGTAGTAGCGATGGCCCACCTGCACGTTGACGGCGTCCGTCGCGGTCGCCGGCGCGGTAAAGGTGAACGTGTGCGTCTGCCAGGCGGTGTTACTGAAATTATAAGCGGCGACGGTCGTCGCGGTCGTGGTATTCTGCACCCACACGCGGCCCTCCGCACCCGAGGTGTCGGCCTTGGCGTCGAAAGTCACCGTGTAGCTTGCGCCGGGCACAAAGCCCGTCCACGCCTGCACGAGGCGCTGATAGCTGGTGCCGTTGGATTTCACGCTGAGGCCATAATCGCCGGATTTTTTATTCACGCTGTCGCGGTAGGCGGTCGCGGCGGTGGAGAGCGAACGCGTCCAACGCGCCGGCAACGTGGCGTCGCTCGGCGCGGGCAATTCGAAGCCTTGGTTGACGAGCTTGACCGGGTCCCAGCGGATGATCTGCGAGAGCGTGACCGCCTCGTCGTGCCCGCTCGGGGTCTGGGCCGCGTATTGAGTCGCCGCGATCTGCCAGGCGCGCGAGTCGAACTGCGCCAACGGCACCCAGCCATACATCGTCCGGGAGAAACCATAATTCGTGCAGTAGGAGCCCTGCACGCCGGTGACCATATTGTTGAGCTGGGGCGCGGTGGCGGAGCCGTTCCAGAGATTGTCGGTGAGTGTGCCGGTGAAGCGGAGCATATCGACATCGAGGAAAACGCTACCCGAGCGGTGCAGCTCCGTGATGAATTCCATGTCCACGTTGACGTGCGAGGCGTCCTCGATCTTCGACCCCGCAAACGCCGCGTAATACCAAGTGTAGGCTGCGGTGCCGGCAGGCAGCGTGAGACGGTTGGCGAAATACGTCGCGCCCTGCTCGGCCTTGGCGAGGTAGGCGGACGAGGCGTTCACGTCGTAGAGGATGTTCTGCAACTCCAGCAGCGCGAAATACTGATTGTAGGGCAGCGGATCGAGCACCGTCGACGAGGAAAACGTGTCGTGATTCGTCGGCTCGCGGTAGTAGCCCTCCGTCGCGGAGACGCCCACCCAGGTATTGCCGTAATACGCCGCCGCATCCTGCCACTTCGCGATCACCTGATTTTCGAGCAGTTGCCGATATGCGGTCGCCGCCGTCTGAAACGCAGCGAGCGTGACGGGGTTGCGATGCACGAGCCGCACGAAGTTTGCCAGCGGGATGCCGATCATGCCGTCCAGGACGTGGTAGGAAAAATACGGAGCCACGCGCACGTTTTCAAAAAATGCCGACTGCGCCGCCGGCGTCGTGACCATGTGCGCGATCCACACTTCGACCGTGTGGCCGGCCGCAGGCATCGTGAAATCCGCCGCGTAGCTCGTCCACGCGCCGGAAGTTACCTCGATGCTGGCGAGGTTAAGATTCGCCGTGCGGTCATAGACAAACACGCGGCCATGCACGGAGCCGCCGTTTTTCCCGGAAAACGTGAGCTGGTATTTGTGGCCGGGCTTGTAGCCGGTAAGCACACGGTAGAGGCGCTGTGCGGTGCCGCCCGCGGTGGTCAGTTTCAGACCGTAGCCGCCAGGGACGCAGGCAACCGTCGTGGTGATAAATTCGCCGGGCGCGTTGGTGCGGGCGGCGGTGGCGCTGGTTGAGCCGTTGCGGATCCAACCGGCGGGGAGCGTGGCATCGGTTCCATCGGCCGTGTCGAACGTGCCGTTCACCGTCAGGTCCGGCGAGTAGCGAGACGTGGTCCAGTCGGGGTAGCTGTCGGTGTCGCTGAGCTTGAACGCGAGCGGGCCCGTGACGGTGTCGGCGTGCGTGACAAATTTCGCCAGCCACGCCGTATCGCCGGTCGTCTCGTAAAGATTGAGATAGCTGCGTTGGATGAAACTTTCCTGCCAGGCGAGAAATGCAGCATCGGTGGAAGCGGTGTAGGCGGTGCCGCTGGCATTATCATAGGTCACGAACGCGTCATACCACGGATTGTTTGAAACGGCGGCCGCGGGAGTGAGGGCGAGCGAGGTGAGCAGCAGCGCACCGCAGATTCTTTTTCTGGCATTCATAGCGTTTCCCTGGGGTTGGGATTTTGGAGAAAGCGGGGCGGACTGAAGTCCGCCCGACTTTTAAAATTAGCGCCGGACCGCCGGCAAAGCCGTCACCACGCTTGCGGACACCGCCTCGCCGAGCCGGCGGTAACCTTCTTCCGTGAAGTGAACGTCCTTCGGCCGTTGCAGTTCGCTTTGCTTCGCTACGGCCAGCGCGTGTAGATCGTCGATCATCACGCCTGCTTCCTTCATCACGCGCCGCGCGACTGCGTTGTAGGCAATCTCCTCGTGTTCGATGCGCGCCAGCGTGCCGTCCGGCACGGGCGTGGTCGTCGCGTAAATCAGCGTCGCCCCGGTGCGCTTCAGGCGCTTCACGAGTTCGCGCAGATTGGCCTCATACTCAGGGAGAGAGGAAACCACTTTGCCCTGCGCGGGGGCGACGTATTTGCCCTGCGTATCGAGATACTTCAGGTCGTGCAGGCCGAAATTGAAATGGATCACATCCCACCGGCCCGCGCCGAGCCACGCCTCAAGCTGCCGCAGCCCGCGGCCGGTCTCGCCGCAATTTTCGGGCGGACGGTGGACGTTGGCGCGTCCGCGCAGACTAGCGCGCACAGGCAGGGTGTAGCCGATCGCGATGGAATCCCCAATCAACAGCACGCGCGGCAACCCCGCGGCGTCCTCGACCGGCGCCAGCGCCGGATCGTTCGCCACCGGCTTATTCGGCTCAGCGGCGGCGACCGGAGTCTCCGCGCCCCGCGAGCCGGCCACGAGCGCGAGCATACAGAGTAGTGAGGACAAAAAACGCGCCTTCATCTGATCCGCTCAGAGTTTGACCGAGAACGAGAGCCACGCGCGCTCCGGCAGGCCGCGGCCGATGAGGCCGGTGAGGTAGGTTTTGTCGGTGATGTTTTTCCACGTGAGGGTGGTGGACCACGCGGCTTTTCCGACTTTCCAATCGTATCCGAGGGTCGCGTCCCACAGCGTCACGGCGGGATAGAACAAGTCGGGGTTGGCAATGCTGAGTTTCTTTTCGCCCGTGTAATTGGCTCCGCCGCCGACCCAGAGACCCTTGAGGGGGCCCCGCGCGAAACCGTAGCGCGTCCAGACGTTGAAGAGGTGCTCGGCGGAGTTTTCGATTTTCTTGTTTAGGGCCTGCGCGAGCGCGGGGGGCGCGCCCACGGTGCGGGCGTCGATCTGGCTGAACGAGAGGTAAACCTGCCAGCCGTCCGTCGGCGAAAGCGTGAGGTCGATCTCGAAGCCCGTGCTCTTGTCCTTCGTGCCCTGGATCACGCTGGAGAGCGTGGTGCCGGTGACGGGATCAGGGATCGAGAAGCGCGAGATGCGGTCGAGCTGGTTGATCTCGAAATAGGAAACCGTCGAGGAGACGCGGCCGTCGAGCAGGTCGGTTTTGAGGCCAAATTCTACGCCGTCGGAGGTGAGGGGTTTGCCGGGGCCGGGGGGCACGCCGTTGAGCGAGAGCAGGGTGTTGGCGGGCGTGAAGGACTCGCTGTAGGAGCCGAAGGCGAGGAGCGCGGGCAACACCTTGTAGCCGAGGCCGATTTGCTTCGAGGTGTTGGTGACCTCGAAATCGGTGCCAGGCAGACTGGTCACGCGGTTTAAGGAAGAAGCCTCGATCTTCGTGCGGCGGACGCCGGCGACGGCGAAGAGCCGTTCGTCAAAAAACGAGCCGTTGAGCACGGCGTAGTAGGCCTCGTTGCGGCTCTTTGACGTGGCGCTGGCCTGGAGCGGGAGCGCGTTTTCGTCATAGGCCTCGTTCCGCGAGCGGGTGCCAAGGCTGAGGTAGTTCCACGTCTGGAAATTCTGCGTCGGGGTCGTCGCCTCGTTGGCGATACCGGCGCCGGGGTTGGCAGTGGACTGGCGGTTGAGCGAAGTGCCCTCGTTTTTCTGGAGAAACGCGCCGGCGAGCGGTTTCAGTTTGCCGAAGGAAAATTCGTAGTTGCCGGCGAACTCGGCCTGGTAACTGCGCGCCTCGTCCTCGCTCGTGGTGAGGCGCTTGCGCCGGGCCTGAAAAATGTAGGGCGACTGGAAGACGGCCGAGGGATCGGCCAGCACCTTGGCGGCGAACTGCTGGGCGAGCGCGCGCAGGGCGGCGGCCTTTTCCGCGGTGGTCGCGCCGGCCACGGCGGCGGGATCGATGACGCCGGCGGCATTGGCGGTGCCGGGCGCGTAGGCGTTGATGTCGCCGATGCCGGTGGCCTTGTTACGGATTTCGTTGCGCTGGTGGGAGGCGTTGGCGCGCAGCGTCCAGTGGTCCGTGAGCTTGCCGGTGTATTCCGCGTTGAGGCTCGCGTTGTCCGAGGTGCGCCAGTCGTCGTCGCCGGTCCAGTTGAAATTCTTCGGCAGCGGAAACGGCGCTTGCAGGCCGTAGTCGAAGGTGGTTGCGACGGGATCAGTGAGGCGCACGACGGCGGTGGGGTTGGCGGCGTTGGCCGCAGAGGCGATGTTGTGCGAGACGACCACGATGTTCGGCAGGGTGTTGAACGGCGTGCGCTCGACGCGGGTGTAGTATTCGTAGTCCACCGTGAGCGCGTGGCCGCGGGCGATGAGCCACGTGACCGCGGGCGCCACGACCCAGCGGCTGTCGCCGGTGGGGCCGCCGGGATTGGGACCGTTTTCGGAGAGACCATTGAAGCGCGCGAGCAGCTTGCCGGCGACAAGGGGCTGGTTCACGTCGAGCGTCGTCCGGGAAAATTCGTAGGTGCCCACGTCCTGGCTGATCCGCACCGAGCGGCGCTCGAGCGGTTTTTTCGTGATGTAGTTCACGGTGCCGCCGGGCTCGATCGCGCCGTAGAGCAGCGAGGCCGGACCCTTCACGACCTCAACGCGCTGAATGTTGACGGGGTCCACGTAGCGCGCGCCCACAAAGCCGTTGCGCTGCGGCGTGCTGGTATCGAAGCCGCGGATGTTGAAGCGCGTGTTGCCCGATACGAACTCGCGGCCGGCGCCGGTGACACCTGGCGCGTATTTCACGATGTCCTGCAGGTCGCGCGCGCCGGTGTCCTCGATGAACTGCTGCGTAAAGGCATTGATGGAAAACGGCAGGTTCTTGATCGGCGTGTCGATGCGCGTGGCCGACACGGAATTACCCGCGCGATAGCCTTGGTCCTGCGTGGTCGAGACGGTGAAGGCGGAGAGCACGAGGGTCTTTTCGTCGGCCTCGGCCGGCTTGGTCTGGGCCGACAGCGGGACGGCGAGCGCCGCGGAAACGGCGGTGCTTATGAGGAGGCAACGGGCGAGGCGCGGGAGGTTCATGGGTGGGGAAGGGGGGCCAGGACGCGCAGCCGGAAGCGGCGGGGAACGCGTAGCGGAATACAGTGGCGGCCGTGGGCGGAAAGGAAAGGGGGACGACGTTTAAATTGTTGAAATTTACGCGCGGCGACGCCCGCCTCGCCCATGCCCGAGCACGTGAGACTGAGAGACATCGCCGCCCGCGCGCAGGTGAGCGTCGCGACCGTCTCGCTGGCCCTGCGCGACAGCGCGCTAATCTCGCCGGCCACACGCGCGCGCCTCGTCGCGCTCGCGGGCGAAATGGGCTACCGGGCGCACCCTTACGTGTCGGCCTACATGAGTTGGCGGCGCAACCGCGGCTCGTTGCGCCAACCATCCATCGCGCTGCTCCACCCCTACGCCACGGCGGACGGCTGGCGGGCGCACGGCTCGGTCAACCTGCGTGAGATGCACCGGGGCGTCGCCGAACAGATCCGCGTCCACGGCTACGCCGCACAAGAGTTCCGTCTAGGGGCCGAGCGGCCCCGGCGGTTGCTGGAAATTCTACGCACGCGCGGGATCACCGGCCTCGTCTTCGCGCCCGTCGCGGAGAAAACCCAACGCTACGATTTTCCGTGGGATAAATTTTCCGCCGTGCAGATCGGCACCGGCCCGGCGGGAGTGGAACTGCCGCGCGTGGTGCATCACCACTACCGGGGCGCACTCGACGCCGTGCGGCGCTGTGCGGAGCGGAGCTACCGCCGGCCGGGCCTCGTGCTCGACCGCGCGCACGACGAACGACTCGGCCACGTGTGGCGCGCGGGCTTTGAGATGGGCGCGGAAGAGTGCGGTTTCGCCCGGCACGCCGTGTGGCTGATGTCCGAACAGCGGCCCGACCTGCCCGGCCTGCGCGCCTGGTTGAAGCTGAAAAAACCGGATGTGATCGTGACCAACCTGCATCACCTCTTCGAAAAACTGCTGAGCGGACTGGGCCTAGCGATCCCGCGGGACATCGGCTTGGTGAGCCTCTCGGTGCCCGCCATCGGCGACCGCGTCACCGGCATCGAACAGAACAGCGCCCTCATCGGCACACGCGCGGTCGACTTACTGGCCAGCGCTCTGCAACTCCACCGCACCGGCGTGCTGCCCGAGGCGGTCACTACCGTCGTCAACGGCCGGTGGAATCCGGGCGAAACGTTTTAAAAAACGCGGATCCGTTGACCGGTTGAAACCGGTCAATGCGGGGAGGGTGCGGGTGCGGGCGCGTTCACCGGCTTGACTGCCGGCGTGGCGCGCGCCGGCGGGGGCATCGTTTTGTTCCATACCTCCCACGCGGCGTGCAGCTCGCGTGTTAGCTCGGGTTTTTCGGCGGCAAGATCGCGCGATTCGCCGATGTCGGCCGCGAGGTCGTAAAGCTGGGGTTTCCAGTCGGGCGCGAGCATCACGAGCTTGTGATCGCCACGACGCAGTGCAGCGGCGGATTTGATTTTCCAAAAGATTGTGTCGTGCGGCCCGCGCGCGGATCCGGCGCGTAGGAACGGCACCAGATCAACGCCGTCCACCGTCGTCGTCGCAGGAATCACCACACCTGCCGCGGCGCACACCGTCGGCAGCACGTCCATCGACGTGACCGGCTGGCGGTAGGTCGCGCCGGCTTTAAGCTGCGCGGGCCAGCGCACGATGAATGGCTCGCGGATGCCGCCCTCGAACAGGTCGGTCTTCGCGCCGCGCAACGGACCGGCCGAGCCGACGACGAGCTGCTTCGGCCAATCGGGTTTCCAGCCTTCGATGGCCGCGCTGCCTTTCGCGGGGCCGTTATCGCTGAGGAAAATAACCAGCGTGTTGTCCTCCAATTTCTGCGCGCGCAACGCGTCGAGGATGCGGCCCACGTTCTCATCCAGCGCCGTCACCATCGACGCGTAGAGGCGCAACACCTCGTGCGGCAGGTGCGCGAACTTCGCCTCATCGGCGCGCCGTCCATGCCAGGGGCTGTGCACGGCGTTGAAGCCCACGTAGAGGAAAAAGGGGTTTGCCGCGTTGCGCCCGATGAACTCGACGGCGTGCCGGCCCATGCGATCAGTGAGGTGTTCGTCCGTGTCGCGCGTCGGGCCCCAGAGCGCAGTTTTTCCGGAGGCAAAGCCCGGGCTCTTCGTTGCGGTGCTGCCGATGTAGCGGCCGTCGGCCTGCGGAAAATAATCGGACTCCCACTCGATGAAGTCGTGCACTTCGTCGAAGACCTGCGCGGCGGGACGGACGATGTTCCACTTGCCGATCAGGGCGGTCGTGTAGCCCGCCGGACGGAGCAGTTCCGGGAGGAGGCGCTGCGCGTCGGGCAGTTTGTGCGCGCTGCGGTCGTCATTCCACGTCAGGCCGAAACGCTGCGGATACGCGCCGGCCATGAGGCTCAGCCGACTCGGCGCGCAGGAGGAGCACGTCACGTAGCCGTCGGTAAACCGCACGCCTTCACGGGCAAGCCGGTCGATCTGCGGCGTGGGCACGTCCTTGCCGCCATAGCTGGCGATGTCACCGTAGCCAAGGTCGTCGGCGAGGATAACGACGATGTTGGGACGCTTCGTTTCGGCGGCGACTGCGACGAGAGCTGCGGCGCAAAAACCGAAGATCGCTAAAAAAGGGGGGCGCGTGCGGGCGAGGTGCATTAGAGGTGCAGGTCGAAGAAATCGAGGATCACTCGGTTATCAAACTCATGACCGCCCGAGTGAGCGTTGAACTGAAAGCGGTCAGCGACGCCGAGCTTGCGATAGAAATCGGCGGCACGTTCGGCCTCGATGCGTGCGCCGGCCATGTTGTTCAATGCACCATCCTGCGCGCCGATCTGGACGAGACATGGCCGCGGGCAAATGAGCGCAACCGCTTGGAAATGTCCGATGCCGCCAAACCCTTCGCGGTCGGCCGGCTTCGCATCGTCGGCGTTCGCGCGCTGCATCAGTTGCGCGTAGTCACGGAAATATCCCGACGGCGCCGCGACCTTGATGAACGGGCTAAGCGCCGTCGCATACATCGTAAAAAAGCCGCCCCATGAAAGTCCCGTCATCCCCACACGCTCGGCGTCGATCTCCGGGCGCGTCTTCAAAAGCGTGCGCGTGCTCTCGATGATTTTATAAAGTTCGAGCCCGATGATGCTCGTGCCGGCGAGCCGGAGTTTTTCGTCGAGCTGCTCGCGGCCAGCTCCCGCAATCACCGGGTCTCCACTGTAGGAAGAACGCATCGCGAGCGCCGGCGCCCACACGATGTAGCCCCGCTTCACGGCTTCGCGGCCAAACGCGTGGTAGTTTACGCGCGTATCGAGATCGACCATCGCCTCGGGATTTCCGCCGCCGCCGTGCTGCGCGATGAGCAGCGGCGCCTTGGCTCCGGCCTTCAGATTTTTTGGGACGAGGTAAATTCCGTAAGCGTCCACGCCGTCAACCACCTCGACCCACACGCGGAAAATCGTGCACAGCGCGTCTTCGCCGACCTTTTCAAATTTCGTTACGCGCCCTTCCTTCGCTCCCGGCGGCGGCGTGCCGTAGGCGGCCTTCAAGCGGTCGCGATACGGTTGCAGTGAACGCTCGTAGGCCGCGGGACTGGAGAAATCCGGCTCGACGGAATTCAGCGCGCGCTCCGCCTGAGCCTTCAGCAACGTGTCCGCGTAGGCCTTGATCTGCAGATGCTGCTCCTTGCGGTTCGGAAACGACTGCGCGAACGGCTCACGGTAAGGCGCAGTCTCCGCACCCGCGAGCACGCCGGCGCCCAAAACCGATATGAGCAGGAATCGGTTCATACGAATCATGTTCATGGGATCACCGCACTCGGCACCAACCGCACCGGCCCAAAAAGACCGGACTCAATCGGTTCGAGGTCTTTCCAAGGTTTGCGCTGCGAGACGAGGATGTTGGTGCGCGTGCGGCGCTCGGCGGTGGGGAGGCGGGAATCGGCGATCAGGCGGTTTTGCCAAGTGTTGATCACTTCCACGGCGAGTTGGTTTTCTCCGTCGCGCAACGCGGCGGTCGCATCCACGCGGAACGGCGGGGTCCATAAAACGCCGAGTGATTTTCCGTTGAGGTAAACCTCGCCGATGTTCCAGAGCTGGCCGAGATCGAGGTCGATGCGCCGGCCCGCCGCGCGCCAGCCGGCCGGGAGCGTGAAGGTCTTCCGATACGTGCCGGTGCCGGAAAATGTTTTTAGCGTGGCGTCGGCGTTCTTCGTCCACGGGCCGACTTGCGGGAGCGTGATGCTGGCGGGCGCACCCAGCGGCGATCCGAAGTCGATAGTCCAGTCGCGGTCGAGCGAGAGCGGGGCCGGCAGACCGGCGGCTTTTCCGTCCGTCACGACGAGCGGCGCGGCCGTCGAGCGGTCGCGAAAGATCACGAACATCGAGCCGTGCGGGGCCAACGTGAGCGGCACCTCGACGCCCGCCGGTGTGCGGCGGAACGACGGCGCGCGCGAGATCTCACCACTGACCGGGTCGAAAAATTCCGGCGTGCGGTCGCCGGCGCGGAAGGTCGCGGTCTCGGCGGTGGCGGCGTTGGTCTTGTTGCGCACGAAATAGATTTCGCCCTCGGCATCGTGGCGGTGGGCAAAGTCGAGCGTGAGGCTCGCGATGAAATCGGGCGCCACGCCCAGTGTCGTCAGCACCGCGCGTTCGGGCACGCCACTGAAGACGCGGCCTTTGCCGTGCGCGCGGCTCGTGCGGGTCTTGCCATCGAGATCGCCCCAGAGGCGGTCGGCGATTTCGCGCACGCGGGCGTCGCTCGCGGGAAATTTTTCGAGGCCGGAGGCGCGCGTGGGTTTGCGTCCGACCAAGGTCGCGCCGGCGGCGACGAGCGCTTCGATCTTCGCGAGCACGGGCGGATGAATGTCGTCACGGTCGGGGAGGACGAGGACGGCGTAGCTCGTCCCTTCGGGCAGCGTGAGACGGCCGTCGCGCACGGTGAAGCGGCTGAGCAACGCGTCGGCGTTGGTCACATCGTAGTCGTAGCCGGGGCCGAGTGTGGGCGGATTTTTGCGCGGGAGGACGAAGTTGGCGCCGCCATCGCCGTAGTAATAAAGCACGTCGGCGGCGAAGAGCCCGCGCTGGAGTAGAAACGATCCGCGCGCGAGGTAGTCGATGAACAGCTTCGCCTTCGGCCACCATGTGACGCTGCGGCTCAGGTGCGTGCCCGCGCCGTAAACGAGACCCGGCAGGCCCGCCTCGGGCGGCTGGTGCGTCCAGGTGTGCCACACGAAATGGTTGCCGCCCTCGGTGAACACGCGGTCGGCGCTGGGCTTCAGATCCTGCGGGCCTTCGGCCCAGTGTTGAAACGAGGTGAACGCTTCGAGGTGCACGACGGTTTTGCCGTAAATGTGCGCGGCCGACGCGGGTTCTTTGATGACTTGGAGCGCGTCGTTGTCGGGCCAGAACGGCCAGAACTCGCCCTGCACGCTGTCCACCGCGCCGTGCGCGAGGAGCGCATCCATCGGCGGCGTGTGGATGGGCGGACCGGGGCCGCCGGCTTCGGATTTGATGGTGAGCCCGGCGGCGTGCGCGACCTCGCGAGCGGTGCGGTAGTAGGCATCAACGACGACTTCGCCGAGAGTTTTGCGGTAATCAAAAAGGAAGCGCCCGGTCATCTCCTCGTCGCCGATGCGCGCGCCGAAGATCGCGGGCAGATACGGCGCGAGCTCGTAGCCGCGGCGGCGCTTGAACTCGCCCGCGAAGACCGGCGACCACACGCGGCCCACCACTTCGTAGCTGGCGAGGTAGAGATTCTTGATCCCGCTTTTGGCGAGGTCGTCGCCGAGGCCGGCGCGCAGTTGCGCGATCACGTGATCCATGTGAATGCGCGTCGCTTCCACGCTGAGATGGTCGCTCGCATATCCGTCGGAGGCGGGGCTGGGCACCTTGAGTTTTTCGCCGGTGACCATGCAGACGTAGCGCAAAATCGTCCACTCACCGGCGGGCGCATCCCACTTGAGGCGGCCCGCGCGATCCACCTGCGCGGTGACATCGACGACGTCGCGCACATCGGCGATGTCGAACGACGGCCGGCCGGCGCTGGCGAACACACCGGCGGCGCCCACGCGATTCGTGTCCTGAATCTTCACCGCGCTCCACCCCGTATAGGTGAGCGGCACCGGCGAGCGCACCATGAGCGCGCCGTCGCGGGCTTGGTCGGCGGCGTGGGCCTTGGCGAGGTTGCGGCCGGTGGCGTCGAACACTTCGAACTCGCCGAGCGTCCAACGCGGGCGGCTCCCGTCGTGACCGCTCAGCAGGCGCAGGCGCACGTAGCGTGCTTTCGTGCCGGCGGGCAGCGCGAATCTTTGCACGCCGGGCGCGGCTGTGAGCGTGCCGCGCAGGATCTCCGTGAAATCGGCATCGCGCGCGCCTTCGGTGGACACGGCGACGCTGAACTCGCGCACGGGCGTCATCGTCGCGGCGAGATCGGCGGGGGCGTTGGGCGTGCCTTGGTCGAGGGCGATGGCGGGGATTTCGTGGATGTCATTCGGATCAAGCCGCAGCACGAACTCGTGCGCGGGCAGGCGGCGCGGCGCGCGGAGCGCGAGCACGGCGACATCGGTCCAGAACGCGGGTTTGCCGTCGGCGGCGAGTGGCGCGGCGCGCTCGGGCGTGGGAAAGGGCAACGCGAGATCGAGCTTCGCGCCGCCGGTCGTCGTGGTCTCGGTCGTATAGAGGCCCATGCTCGCGTGCTTCGGCTCGATCCACGGCCCGCCCATGTCCCAACTGCTGATCACGGACATGTCCACCTGCAGCCCGAGCGCCTTGGCCTGCTCGGTGGTGGTGCGGAGTTGCTTCACCCAGGCCGGACTGAGAAACGCCGGGCCGGGCGGCGGGATCGTCGCGGGATCGCCGCGCGCGCCCATTTCGAAAAGGAGCACGCCGCCCATGCCGGCGTCGCGCATCGCCTTGAGTTCGTCGGCCGCGGTCGGGAGGTGAACGTAGCCGTTGAGCCAGAGCCAATACGTGTGCGGGCGCGCGGCGGGCGGCGGCGCGCGGAAACCTTGCTCGAGCGTGGGGGTCGGCTCGGCGGCGGCGGTGCGCAGGGAAAGCGCGGTGCAGGCGGCGAACGTGAGGGCGAGGAAACGGCGCATGATTTTTATTTCTCCAGGTTGATGATGACGGTTTCGAGGCCGAGGGCCTCGCCGATGCGGCGGAGCGACTGGGCGCGGTGGCCGATGCCGAGGGCGAAATGATGCGTCGGGCCTTCGGCGACCCAGCGTTTGAGGAAGGTGCGCACGTCGGGCTTGAAGAAACCGCGCGTGTTGGTGTTGCCGGTGGCGGGGATGGGGCCGTCGACGCTTTCGCCCTCGGCGATGATGAACTTGAACTTGCCCCGCGCGGTCACGCCGACGCTGAGCATCGTGATCGGGCCTTCCTTGATTTTGAACTCCACGCCCGCGCCCTTGCCTGGCTTGCCGTGGTATTTCACGAGACTGCGAAGCACGGGTTTGGCGGCGGCGATGTTGATGTGGTGCGGGCCGTCGTGACCGACGAGCACGAAGCCCTCGGCGAAATCGATCGGGTGGAATTCCGCAAAACTGCCGCCGATGCCGAGGCGGTCCATGATGAGCATCGCGACGCACGTTTTCAGATCGGACTCGCCGCACATCGGGAAACCGGCGGCGGTGAGGAGCGAGTTGCCCACGATGAGATTGGTGACGAGTTCGCGGAGGGGGCTGCCGGGCTCGCCTTCGTAGTAATAGGCGAGGCCGTCGAGTTCGTGGTGCGCGATGAACTTATCGAGCGTGACGGCGGTGCGCGCGGCGATGTGGAGGTCTTCGGCGGTGAGCTTGCGCGTGAGCGGATCGGCCTTGGGGTCCGGCGTGTCGAAGAGCGCGAGGATTTCGGCGCTCTTGGCGGCGATCTCGGCGGGCGTGACGTCGCGGCTGAGGCGGAGCAGATCGTCGGCCTCGGTCTGGACCACGTGGAGGCCGAACGTGGCGGTGAGCGCGGTCTGGTCGGTCTGCATGTCGAGCATGTGCTCGATGGGGTGGCCAAAGTGGCCGAGGCGGGCGTGCTTCAGATCGTGGAGCGCCATCGCGATCTCGCACCACTCGACGAGTTCGGCGTCGGCGGCGGGATCGTTGTAGAGCGTGCCGAGGATGACCTCGGGCGGACGCTTGCCCATGCGGATGGCGACGCCGGTGAACTCGGGCACGGAGCAGAAATCGTCGTTGGCGAGCTGCATGTGCGTCGTCGCCTTCGAGTAGTCCATCGCGGCGAGCGGCTGGAGCGCGACGAGCACGATGGGCACATCGAGGCCGCGGATGATCGCGCCAAACGTGGCGGAGGTCGCGTAGGTGACCATGTCGCAGAACACGAGATCGAGGTCGGCGGCCTTGAGCTTGGGCAAGAGCGCGTAGGCGTCTTGGGCCTTGTCGATGATACCGAAGTTCGTGACGGTTGCGCCGGTGGCCGCGACGCGTGTTTCGAGCACGACAAGTTTCGCGAGCAACTCGTCGAGTAGGCCAGGGAACTGGCCCCAGTAAACATGGTAGCCGACGCCGAAGAGGCCGATGCGCGCGGTGCGCGGTTTGCGGCGCGCGATGCGGACGACGGGCGCGGATGGGGAAGAAGCGGGAGCGGACATAAATTTTTAGGCGGCGACTTTTTTGCCGGAGCGGAGGATCAGCCACGCGACGGGATAAACGACGGCGGAGGCGAGGAAGATGGGCGTGAACGAGAAGCGGTCCACGACCGGGCCGATCACGAGATTTGACAACATGCCGGCGATGCCGCCGCAAAAACCCGTGAGGCCGACGGTGGTGGCGACGTCGCGCGATCCCACGGTGTCGCCGATGAGCGTCATGAAGTTCGTGATCCAGATGCCGTGCGCGAACATCAGCACCGACATCAGGCCGATCGCGAGGGCGGGCGTGCCGGCGAGAGCGGCGAAAAACGACGCGGGCGTGAGCAGCGCGGCGATGAGCATGAGCGTCATGCGGGCGCGCTGCTTCGGCCAGCCGCGGGCGACGCACATATCGGAAACCTGGCCGGCGCCGATGTTGGCGATTTCCAGAAAGACGAAAGGAATCCAGATCAGCGCGCCGATGGCCGCGAGCGACATGCCGCGCTCCTTCGACAGATATTGGGGAATCCAAAACATGTAGAAGTAAAAGACCGGATCGAAACAGAACCGCGCGGCGAGCAGGCGCCGCACTTCTCCGCGCGCGAGCAGCGCGCGCCAGCTCGACGCGGGTTGCGCGGCGGACGGCGTGGTGGCGGCGGCAGGCAGACCGCGGAATGCGAGCAGCCACGCGACCAACCAAATCGCCCCGAGCGCGGCGGTCGCCGCAAACGCGCCGCGCCAACCGAGGTGCGAGGCAGCCCAGACGGTGAGCGGCGGCGCGAGCACCGAGCCGACGGCGGCACCGCTCGTGGCGAGGCCGATGGCGAGGCCGCGGCGCTTCGGGTGCATCCACTCCACCGCACCCTTGATTGCACCGGGAATCGCCGGACCTTCGCCGGCGCCGAGAAAAAACCGCGCGAGGCCGAGCGTGAGCGGGCCGATGACAAACGCGTGCGCCGCGCTCGCGAGCGACCAGAAGCCGACCGAGAGCATGAGCCCGCGCCGCGTGCCGAGCGCATCCATCAACCGTCCGCCAAGGACGATCATGACGGTGTAGCTCATCACGTATGCGGTCACGACGCGGGAATACGACGTGTTGGTCATCCCGAATTCCGCGATGATCTGCGGCGCGAGCACGCTGAGCACCTGCCGGTCGAGGAAGCAGAGCGCCGCCGCGAAGAAGAGCAGGCCGCAGAGCAGCCAGGCGCGG
>JACMRG010000056.1 GCA_014376585.1 Opitutaceae bacterium
AAACCCCGCCGCCCGCCGCGCCCCGCCAATCCGCGCCCACACTTCGGCGCGGAACCCCGCTTCGGCCCGCGGTTCCACGCGCCACTCCGCCAGCACTCGTGTCAATTTTTCGTCCGGCGCTTTCATCTTCATACCTGTCTATACCCCACTCCGCTCAAAATCCCTCAAAAAATTCCAGGGGATTTTCCGTCCGCCGGGGTAGTCTCTCCTGAACAGCCCGTTCACTCCTTGTCCCTCCCATGAAATCCTCCCTCCGCCTCCTCGCCTTTTCGCTCGGCCTCGCCGCCTCGGCCTTCGCCGCCGATCCCATACCCGCCGCGCCCGCCGACATCGCCCTCATCGAAAAAGCCCGCGCCACCTATCCCCTCAAAACCTGCCTCGTCTCCGACGAAGCCCTCGGCTCCATGGGCGAAGCCGTCGGCTACATCCACCGCGTCGCCGGCCAGCCCGACCGCGTCATCTTCGTCTGCTGCGATGGTTGCATCGACGATTTCAAGAAAGAGCCCGCGAAATTCCTCAAGAAAGTGGACGCCGCCGCCAAAAAGTAACCCGTCAAAAGTGGGGCGGGTCTCCGACCCGCCCCCCCATCTCCGAACCCCTTTCTTCTGCGTGTTCCCTGTGCTCCGTGGGACCTTTCCCGACTTTCGTATAGTTCGTGTATTCTCGGGCAACCAATTAGCCGCCATTCCGCCTGATTCCCGGCTCGCCCCACCATCATGTCTCTCTGCTTCCCGCTCCCGATTCTGCGCGCAGCCATCGCCTTCGGCTCCGCCATCGCGGTCGGCTCCGCCGTCACCGACGCCGCTCCCGGACCGCTGGCGCTGACCCACGTCCTCCGCGAGGTGGCTGAACAGCATCCGCAGGTTCGCGCCGCGCAGGCCCTCGCCGACGCCGAACGGGAAAAAATCGCGCGAGCCTCCGCTTGGGACGATCCCGTCGCCGGCGTCGAATTTATGCGTCGCGACACCCTGCGCCCCCTGCGCTCCGACGAAACCGAATTCAGCCTCTCGCAAAAACTGCCCCTCACCGCGCAGCGCCCCCAACGCGCCGCCTTGGCGAAGGCCGAGGCAGCCGCCGCCGCCAGCCGCGTTCCCGCGCAGCTCTCGCCCCTCCTCATCCGCGCCACCGATGCCTTCTATCGCTTGGCCCGCGCCCGCGACCTGCTCGATCTCACCCGGCGCAACGACGAGATCCTCGCCCGCGCCGTCGCCGCCATGCAGGAACGCCTCGCCGATGGCGCCGGCGATGTGACGGGCGTCCTCCTCGCCGAAACCGAGCGCGTGCGGCTCCAGGAACCCGTGATCGCCCTCCACCGCGAAGCCGCCGAAGCCGCCAACACCTTGAACACCCTGCGCGGCCTCCCGTCCGAGACCGCCATCGGCGCCCTCGACTCCGCCTCCGATCCCGCCGGGGCGCCGCTCGGATCCTTCGCCGATCTCCGCGACCAGGCCCTCGCCCACCGGCCCGAACTACGTGCCGCCGAGGCTCAGGTTACCGCCGCCGAGCGCGCCACCGATCTCACCCGCGCGTGGTTGCCCGATCCCGAGGTCACCGTGCGGGCGCGCCATCTGCGCGGCCGCCGCGACCCCATCAGCGAATACGATACCGCCCTTTCGATCAGCCTCCCGTGGCTCAACCGCGAGAAATACCGCGCCGCCACCCGCGAAGCCCAACGTCGCCGCGATGCTGCCGCCCTCGATGCGGTCGCCCTCCGCGCCCAGACCCTCGCCGATCTTCATGACGCCTGGACCCGCCACGAGGCCGCCGCGCGCTCCGTCGCGCTCTTCCGCGATCGCCTCGCTCCTCTCGCCGAACGCTCCCTCACCGCCGCGCTCACCGGCCTCGACAGCGGTAAGTCCGGCATCCTCGAACTCATCTCCGCGCAAAAAAATCTGCGCGAGGTCCGCAACGCCCTCGTCGACGCCCAGGCTGAACGCTCCCGCGCCCTTGCCATCATCGGGGCGATGACGGGCCGGAATTTCTTCAACTCACCATGAACGCCAAATTTGTTTCCCTCGCCATCGTGACGGGCGTGCTCGGCCTCGCCGTCGGCTGGTTTGCCGCCTCGCGCGACCCCCACGATCACGGCGCGGCCCCCGCCGCGATGGGTGCACCCGCCGCCGCCAAAACCGTTTACCAATGCCCGATGCACCCGTGGATCAAATCCGAAAAAACCGGCGCTAAATGCACCATCTGCGGGATGGATCTCGTGGCCGCCGGCAACGCCGGGGCCGGCGATAACCCGCCCGGCGTCGTCGCGTTGTCGCCCTCCACCATCACCGTGATCGGCGTCAAAACGGAACCTGCCGCCAAACGTCCCCTCGAGCGCACCCTCCGCGTCGCCGGCATGGTGGACGACGACGATACCCGCCACCGCATCCTCACCGCCTACGTGCCCGGTCGCGTCGAACAACTGCACGTGAACTTCGTCGGCGCCGAGGTGCGCGCCGGCCAGCCGCTCCTCACCATTTACAGCCCCGCCCTGCTCCAGGCGCAGCGCGAGTTCCTCCAGATCGTGCAGGGCGGCGAGAGCACCGCTCCCGCCCTCGCGCCCGCCCGTGAACGGCTGCGTGGCCTCGGCCTCACCGCCGGCCAGATCGACGCGCTCATCGCCCGCGGCGAGCCCGAGCAATCCACCACGCTTTTCTCCCCCGTTACCGGCACCGTCATCGTGCGCGGCGCCTACCCAGGCCAGTCCGTCGCTGCCGGCGACAAGCTCTTCGAAATCGCCGATTTTTCCACGATGTGGTTCCAATTCGAAGCCTACGAACAGGACCTCCCCTGGATCAAAGTCGGGCAACGTGTCGACGTCACCACCCGCGCGCTGCCGGGCCGCGTGTTCGCCGCCAAAATCTCTTTCATCGATCCCAATTTTAACGAAATGACCCGCGTGACCCGGGTGCGCGTCGAGCTCCCTAATCCGCTTGTCGGCGAGGGCGACACCGCGCGCCGTGAACTTCCGCACCGCGTCTTCGGCGAAGGCCTCGTCCGCGTCGAAGCCCCGGCCGTCCTCACCGTGCCCCGCACCGCGGTCCTCAACGCCGGCAACGGCTCCGTCGTTTACGTGGACCTCGGCGACCACCGCTACGAACAGCGTCCGATCAAGTCCGGTCGCCTCGGCGACGACTACCTAGAAGTGCTCGACGGCGTGGCGGAGGGCGACGCCGTGGTCACGCAGGGCAACCTGCTGATCGACGCCCAGGCGCAGCTCAGCCACGAGGCCTCCGCGCACGGCGGCCACGCCCCGCTGGCCGCCCCGATGGTCCCCGCGGACGTCGCCCCGACTGCCGCTTCGATGCCGGCCATGCCGCCCGCCACCGTGCCGATGGAAAAACTCACCGCGCTCATCAACGCCTCCTCCGAGGGCGCCGCCGCCCTGGCGGGCGATGACTTCGCGGCCTACGGAAAAACGTTCCCCGCCCTGCAGGCCGCGAGCCGCGAAGTGAAATTGCCCGATCTCGTCCTCGGCGCCGACCTCAAGGCCGCGCGCCGCTCCTTTGAAGTCTGGAGCACCGCCGTCGCCGATCTCGTGCGCCCGCACCGCGAACACCTCGGCGTCAAAATCTATCAATGTCCGATGGCGCCCGTCCTCAAAAAAGGCCGCTGGGTCCAGAAAGATGGTCCCCTCAAAAATCCGTTCTTCGGTTCGTCGATGCTCACCTGCGGCGTCGAACTTAAGTAGTCTTAGAATTTCGATTTTCGACTTACGACGCCCCATCCGCGCTGCGGTCCGAAATCGAAATTCGAGAATCGAGAATCGAAAATCCCAACATGATCGACGCCCTCATCGCCTGGTCGATGCGCAATCGCTTCCTCGTGCTCACGGGGACCCTCCTTCTCCTCGGCTGGGGCTGGTTCGCCGTGAAACAGGTCCCCATCGACGCCATTCCCGACCTCAGCGAAAACCAAGTCATCGTCTTCGCCGACTGGGAGGGCCGCAGCCCGCAGGAAGTCGAAGACCAGGTGACCTATCCGCTCTCCGTAAACCTCCAGGGCCTCGCCGGCGTGAAAACCGTGCGCGCCACGTCGATGTTCGGATTCTCGCTCATCACGATTATTTTTGAGGAGAAGATCGACAATTACTTCGCCCGCACGCGCGTCCTCGAGCGCCTGAATTACCTCGGCAACGTCCTACCCGCCGGCGTCGTCCCCCGCCTCGGACCCGACGCCACCGGCCTCGGCTGGGTCTATCAATACTACCTGAAGGACACTTCCGGGCAGCAGGACCTCGGCTCCCTCCGCGCGCTTCAAGATTACTTCGTCCGCTACCAGCTCGCCGCCGTTCCCGGCGTGGCGGAAGTCGCGGGCGTCGGCGGCTTCGTGCGCCAGTATCACGTCGAGGTGTCCACCGCGCGCATGCGCGCCCTCGGCGTTTCCATGGAGATGGCGATGAACGCCCTCGCGAAGAACAATCTCAACGTCGGCGGAAAAACCGTCGAGGAAAACGGCCTCGAGTTCATCGTGCGCGGTCGCGGCCTCGTCGCCAACGCCAAGGAGATCGAGGACATCGCCGTCACGACGCGCGCCGGCACCCCCGTTTACCTGCGCGACATCGCGACCGTGCAGATCGGCGGCGACTACCGCCGCGGCGCACTCGATGTGGACGGCCGCGAAGTCGTCGGCGGCACCGTCGTCATGCGCTCCGGCGAAAATGCCTACCGCGTGATCGCGGACGTGAAGACGAAGATCGCGCAGATCTCACGCGGCCTGCCCCCCGGCGTGACCATCGAGTCGTTCTACGACCGCAGCGACCTCATCGACCGCGCCATCGCCA
>JACMRG010000057.1 GCA_014376585.1 Opitutaceae bacterium
CCTTTCTCAGGTGGCGTCGCGAACCCTGGGCGGGACGGGGTTTTGCGATTCTCATCGTGGAGCCGCGCCCGGAGGTCGCGGCTCTACCCCGAACCGCCGGAAGTCTGAATCTCAGGCGACGCGGCCATCAGCTCGCGAGGAGACGGAGCGCTTTTTCGGGCGACGGGCTGCCTTGGGCGGCGCGGGCCTCGGTCGATTGCGCGGCGAAGGCCTGGCGCATCTGCGCGACTGCGGCTTGGGCACCGGTAAAATCGTCGATGCTCCCGAGGGCCGCGGAGCGGTTGGCCTCTTCGATACTCTGGGTGGCGGTGGCTACGGTCGTATCGGCGGTCGGTTCAGTCGGAGCGGCGGCGGCGCGGCGGGGCGCGCGGCCGAGATCGGTGGCGGGAGCGGTGTAGCCGGAAGAAGAGGTGGTAATGGCGTTCATGGGGAGCAGGAGAAGTAAAAGACGGAGCTGAGAGGAAACGACGCTCGCGGATTTACGGAGCGGGCGTCGGCGTGGCGGGGACGGCGGATTTGACCGCAGGCTTCGGGGCGAGCGGCAGTTTGGGCAGGGCGCCCGCGTGGACCGCGGCGGCTTGATTGCTCGCGACAATGGCGGTGAGGACTTCCTTGCGGAAGATCGAGACGTCACGCGGGGCCTCGATGCCGATCTTCACCGTATCGCCGTCGATGCGGGTGATACGGATCTCGATGTTGTCACCGATGACGATCGCCTCGTTAACTTTGCGGGATAGAACGAGCATGGTGGACTCAGGCTGAGCGAGCGACTTGGAGGGTCTGCGAGTTTTCGACGAGGGCGTAATGGGCGCTGTAACGCGAGTAGTTGGAAATGACGAGCTGACGGCCCACGCGGGTGCGGCGGTTCACCACGATGGGGCCGATGAGATTGGCCGTGGCTTCGACGGGGTTTTGCCGTTTGAGGGTGACGATGTTGAGAATCATGGCCTCGGACTGATCCCGAATGCCGAGTTGCGCGATGTCTTCGTCGGAAACCTCGGGCTCATAGCCGGGGACAATCCCGCCGGGCTCGATGACGATGAAGCGGATGCTTTCGCCGGGCTCGCCGAGCTTCATCCAAAGAAACGGGAGGTGATCGGGCAGGTAAAGAAGCTCGGCGCGTTTATACTGGCCGAAACCAATGATGCCATGGGGCAGAATCAGCTCGTTGGCCGGCGGTGAATCAAAATCGGTGGGATAGAGTTCGGGTAGGACTTTCATGGAATGAGTTTTAGCGGATGTAATCGAGCAGGGAGAGTTTCATGATGCTGGCGCCCGATTGGAGCGCTGCTTGGTAGGCGGTCGTGGCTTGGCTGAGTTTGACGAGAGTCGAGGGCAGATCGGCGTCGGTTTCGTCGGAGATGAGCGATTCGAGGGTCGAGGAGCGCGCGACCTGCTGGCTTTGCGCCGCCTCGATGCGAGTCTGGATGCCACCCTGCTCGGCGATGGAGGAGACGAGATTATCTTCATCCGTGATCAGCCCGGTCTGGACGGTGCCGACGGCGGCGGGATCATTGGCCTGCAGCGCGTCGCGCAGGGCCACGAGGTGGTTGATAAAATCGCCGAGGCCCGTGTTGGTGGCGCCGCTGACGCCTGGCGTGAGACTGGAACTTTCGGACACCGGAATCGCCATACGGTCAGTATTGCCGACGTAGGCGACGGCCGTGATCTTGCCCGCGGCATTGCGGGTGACGGTAAACGGGGCGGTATCAACGGCGGTGCCCGCGAAGAGGTAGTCGTTGCCGAGGCGGGCGTTGGCGGCTTGGAAGGACTGCTCGATGAGCTGATCGACCTCGGTCGCATATGCGGCGGAAGCAGCGGCACCGTTGACGCCTGCACCGAGGACGCCGATTTCGGTCGCGCGGTCGGAGACTTTTTTCACCGACTGGAGTCCGGCAAACGACGCTTGGCTGAGCGAGAGGGCGTGCGTGACGTTGCGGCCGTATTGACCGATCTGGCGCTGTTCGCTTTCCAAGTTGATCACACGGCCGATGGCGGCGGGATTGTCCTCGGCCTCGAAGATTTTCTGGCCGGTGGAGACTTGGTTCTGGAGCTTGGCCTGCCGGCCGCCGAGAGACTGGATCTGGTGGATGACCTGATCGGAAACCGTGTTGTTGGTGATTCGCATCGGAGAGGGAGCGGTGTAGGGTGAATAAGAGGAGTAAGCGGAACGGCAGGTCCGGGAGTGCTTAAAACTTACAGCTTATGACTTGTGGCCATTTCAGCGGCCGAGCGAGTTGACGACGTTGTCGAGAAGTTCGTCGATGACGGAGAAAACGCGGGAGGAAGCTTGGAACGCCCGCTGGAACTTCATGAGATCGGCGAGCTCTTCGTCGAGGGAGACGCCGCTCACGCTGTCGCGCTGGGAGCGGACGAGTTTCTCGATGTTGGTCTGGTCATCGACGCGGGAGTTGGCGCCGGAGAGGGACTGGCCGAGGTTGCTGACGGACTGGGAGAAAAAATTGGGGAGCGTGCCGTCGATCACATCGCCCCCGGCGGTGGCGAATTTCTGGTTGGCGAGCGCGGCGACGGCGAGCGCGAGGGTGTTGTCGCCGGCCGCGGTGGTGTCGCTGGCCTTGAGGTTGGTCGCGGTGACGCCGGCATCGACCGCAAACGTGCTGGCCGCAGTGCCGGCGGCGGCGAAAAAATCGCCGGTGGTGCCGGTGGGATTGTAAGCGCTGTTAACCGCGGTGACGAGCTGGCGGGCGAGGAGATCGAGATTGTCGCGGAGGATCTGCACGCCGCCATCCCGCGCGGCGCGGGAGCCTTTGATGGAGCCGGAACTCAGCGCCAACGTGGCGGCGGGCGAACCGCCGGTGATGTTCGTGCCGTCGAAGGCCAACGTGCCCTGCACCGTGGCGAGATCGACGAGGGGCACATCGGTGCCCGAACCGTCTTTGACAATGACTTGGACTTGCCCGCCCGGCTGCGGGCGCACTTCGATGGGGAGAATCGCGGCGAGTTCCTCGAGCTTGTTCTGACGCTGGTCGCGCAGATCGACGGCGGAGTTGGGATTGTCGACCTCGAAGCGGCCAATCTGGCTGTTGAGTTCCGCGATGGAGGCGAGGATGCGGTTGGCGTCGTCCAGGTTGGTGGCAATGCCGGCATTGAGGTCGGACTGCGTCTGCGCGAGACGTTGGTCGGTGAGCTGTAGACGGTCGCTGAGAATCGAGGACTGCTGGAGGAGAACCTGGCGCTCGCCGACGCCGGTGGGGTTGGCGGCGAAGCCCTGAAAAGCGTTGAAAAATCCGTCGATCGCGCCGGCCACGCCCGTGCCGGTGGCGGTGGAATCCGTCGTGGTCTGCGTGCGGTCGATGCTTTGGCCGAGTCCGGCCTGCGCGCGCTGGTAACCGGCCTGCTCGGCTGCAAACCCCGACTTGAGCGCGACCTCACGCAGCACCTGGCGGTCGAGCAATGCATCGCGCATCTGATCCACGCCGAGCGCCTCCAAGCCGAGGCTTTCGGCGCCGGTGGTCGTGAGGACCGTGCCGCGGTCACCATAGACCACGCGCTGACGCGCGTAGCCCGCGTTGTCCACGTTCGCGATGTTCTTGCCCGCAATCTCCAAAGCACGGCTGTGCGCGCTGAGCGCTTTGACCGTGGAGTTGAGACTGGCGTAGAGACCGGACATCGTGAGGGATTTTTGGTTCTAGATTCTCGATTTTCGATTGCTGAAGGGGCGAAGAATTTTCGGTGAGGGGAGGCGGTCGAAAATCCAGAATCGAAAATCGAAGACGCCGTTAGCCCGCGACCCGGAGCGTGGAGGAGGTCTGCGAAGTGGCGACCGAGACGCGACCGCCGGGGTAGTAAGTTTTCGTGAAGGCGTGGGGGCGGAGGTGCGCGAGGGTCTCCTGGTGCACCTCGACGACGCGGGCGAGCAGCGTGTGGTTGTGACTGCTCGTGCGGCGCACGCGGTGCACGAGGTGATTCACCTCGTCGATGAGCGCCTCGATGAGCGGGCGTGCGTCGATATCTATGAACGGGAGGAGCGAACGCAGCGTGCTGCCGGCCGGGCGGTCGTTGCGCACGGCGAAGGACGCCACGATTTCCTCGCGGCGGCTCCGGCAGGTGGAGAGGGCGCGCGCCTGGGTCTCGATGGCGAGGCTGATGCTGAGGACGGAATCGGCGTCGCGCGCAAAGAGGCTGCGCTGCTGCTGCTCGAAGAGGTGGAGGAGCCCGCCGTAGTCGGCGAGTTCGGCGCGGAGGGATTCCGCGATGAATTCCCAGGGCGATTTCATGGCGGCGAAGATTTGAGCGCCCCGGAGGCGGACGCGGAGGGAGTGCGGGGCGCGAGCTGGCGCTCGAGCATGGCACCGAGGCCGAGGCCCCGGCCGGCGGAAAGTTGGGTCGCCATCGAGTCCGTGAGCATATCGCCGTAAACCGAGCCGGCGGTGCTCTCGTCGGAGCCGAGCATCGACGACATGGTTTTCCCGAGGAGCTGGCGGACGAGAATGGCCTCGAATTGCCGTGAAACTTTTTTGCGGTCGGCGGCGCCGGCGTCCTCGGTGGCGGCGGCGGTGCGGCGGGTCGGAGCGGTGATCTGACCGGCGTGGGAAGCGTTGAGGGCGGCGACGTTCATCGGGATCAGTTGATGACGAGTTCGGCCTGGAGGGCGCCGGCGCGTTTGAGGGTTTGGAAAATGGACATCATCTCGCGGGTGGAGACGCCGAGGGCGTTGAGGGCGGCGGCGAGGCGTTCGACGGAAGGCGGCTCGTTGAGAACGGTGAAGCCGCCTCTGCCTTCGTTGACGGCGGTCTGGGTGCTGGGGACGGCGACGGTCTTGCCGTTGCTCAGGGCGTTGGGCTGGCTGACGCCGATGTTGGACGTGACCGTGATCGTGAGCGAGCCGTGGGAGATCGCGACCTGAGAGAGGCGCACCGTGGTGGTGGCCACGATGGTGCCGGTGCGCTCGTTGATGACGATCCGGGCGAGGGTATCGCTGTTACTCTCCAGCTGGCCGAGCTCGGCGATGAAGGCGACGTCGCGGCCGCGATAGTCTTCGGGAAGGCGGACGGCGAGCGTGGCGGCATCGACGGGATTGGCCGAGGCCGGCCACTTGGCGTTGATCGCCTCGGCGATGTTGGAGGCGGTGGTGTAGTCGGGATTGTGGAGGAGGAGGCGAAGGGTGTTGTCGCGCACGATGGTCGCGTTGATCTCGCGCTCAACGATGCCGCCGTTGCTGACGATGCCGACGGTGGGATGATTTTTCTGGACCGAGGCCCCGCCCGCCCCACCCGCGCCGCCGCTGACGCCGCCGGTGGCGACGGGGCCTTGCGCGACGGCATAGACGCGACCATCGGCACCGAGGAGCGGGCTCTGGAGGAGGATAGCGCCCTGGAGAGATTTGGCATCGCCCATGGACGCGACGTTCACATCGATGCGGGCGCCGGTTTTGATGAAGGCGGTGATGTCGGCCGTGATCATGACGGCGGCGACGTTCTTGGCCTTGATGTCGGAGGCGGGAATCGTGAGGCCGTAGCGCTGGAGGAGATTGGCGACGGAGCGGAGCGTGGTCGCGGCGTTGCTGTCGCCATCGCCCGCGAGACCGACGACGATGCCGTAGCCGACGAGTTGGTTGTCGCGGCCGCCTTCGATGACGGAAAGATCCTTCACGCGTGAAGCGAAGAGAGCCAACGGCGCGAAAAGCGCGGCGACGGTGACGGCGCCGAGAAGGCGGGAGAACAGCGGTAACATCCGGGTCATGGCGGGGTGGCGCGGTCGGTTAAAATGGACGCAGCTTCTCGTAAAGTTTGCTGAACCAACCGCGTTTTTGCGCATCGGTGAGCTGGCCCTCGGTGTAGAACTCGAGGCGGGCATCGGCGATGTTGGAGGAGGCGATGGTGTTGTCGGGCGCGATGTCATCGGAGCGGACGAGGCCGTGAAGCACGACGTATTGGGTTTCACCGGAGAACGTGACGACCCGCACGCCCCCGATCACGAGATTGCCGTTGGGCAACACATCGGAGACGAGCACCGCGGCGCGGGCGGAGAGGCTCTGGTTGTTGCTGATGTCGCCACCACCGGAACTGGACGCCTTGCCGGATAGCGAGAGGCTGGGCAGCGCGCCCTTGTGCTTGCCGATGGAGGGATAAAAGAAACTGGAGACGGCGTCGGAGACGGAGGAATCGCGGGAAGATTTCGTGCTCTGGCTGTTGGACGCGGCGACGGATTCACTGACGACGATGGTGAGGATGTCGCCCACGGAGGCGGCCTTGCGATCGGCAAACATGCTCGTGTGCGGTCCACGGCCGGCAGCGGGCCAGAGGGACTCGGCGCGGGCGCCGGAGAACAGAAACGCGGCGGCAAGGACGAGCTTAGAAGCGGACTTGGACGTGGTTTTCATGCGTGACGACGGCGACAAAATCTTTGCGCGACTCGGGGTTTCGGACGGTGACGGTGTCACCCTGCGCGCCATTTTCCAAAGCGAGGGCTTTCATCGTGACGACGAGCCGGCCGTCGGAGACGGAGGCTTCGACGAGGTCGCCCTTACGGACGAGGGGGCGGCGGGCGAGATCGTGCCACGTGAGGATGCGGCCGGCGGAGACGGCGCGGGTGAAGACAAAGTTGCGGTCACCCGCGGAGGTGGGGAGCGATTCGCGTTCGCGGAAGAGATCGACGCGGCGAGTGTCGAGGGCGGCGGGATCAAACGTGACGCCGGGGGCGACGGGTTGGCGGACAACCCAGACCTCGCGAGTGTGCGTGGCGCGAAGGACGAAGGTGGTATCGGCGGCGAGCACGCCGTCGCCCAGGATACGGCAGCGCACGAGCATGGCGGACGACGCGAGGGTGGGATATTCGGCGACGTCGAGCGTCCACTGCGCAGCCGTGGTCGCGGGTGCGGCCCAACCCCGGGGCAGCTCGAGCTGGAGCTCGCCCTCGAGATTGAAATGCGCGGAGAGATCGCGGGCGAGGTCGGCGAGGAACTGGTCGCGGTTGAGCGGGGTGGCGGTGGCGGGGAGGCTGGGCGCGGGCGCGCCGTGGAGGGACGAGGCGGAGACCTGTCCTGCGAAAACGGCGAAAAGGAGAGTAAGGCGAAGGGCGTTCATCTCAGTTTTTCATCTGCGCGACGTTCTTCAGCATCTCGTCGGAGGTCTGGATGGATTTGGAGTTAATCTCGTAGGCGCGCTGGGCGATGATGAGGTTCACCATTTCTTCGACGATGTTGACGTTGGAGCCCTCGATGTAGCCCTGCATGACGCGCCCGAAAGCCTGCTCGGAGGGCTGGCCCGCTTCGGGCGAGCCGCTGGCGGGGGTCTCCTCGTAGATGTTGCCGCCCATACTGCGGAGGCCGGAGGGATTGGCGAAGCGGGTGAGCGTGAGGCGGAAGCTGGTGGTGCCGTTGGCGGTCTGCAGGGTGACCTGGCCGTTTTCGGCGATGGTGATCGCGGAGGTGCCGGTGGGGATCGCTTGAAACCCGCTGAGGACGGGGAGGCCGTCGGAGGTGACGACGGTGCCTTGGGGGTTGCGCTTGAAGGAGCCGTCCCGGGTGTAGCCGACCGTGCCATCGGGCCGTTGCACCTCGAAGAAGCCGTCGCCCTGGATGGCGAGGTCGAGGCTCTCGCCCGAACTGGTGAGCTGGCCCTGCGTGAAGACCTTGGAGGTGGCGGAGACGCGGGCACCGTTACCGACTTCGACGCCGGTGGGTGTGATGTTACCGCCACCCGAGTCGGTGCCGGCGGCTTTGCTGGGCTTTTGGTAGAGCAGATCTTGAAACTCGATCTTGGAGCGCTTGAAGCCGGGCGTGTTCACGTTCGCGAGGTTGTTCGCGATCGTGTTGAGATTGAGCTGCTGCGACTCCATGCCGGTCGCCGCGGAGTAGAGGGAGAGATTCATGGGCGATGGGGAGTTGCGAGTAGCGAGTAGCGGGTGGTGAGCAGGCGGGGCGCGAGCAGAAGGCGTGGCCGCGCGGGGAAACCGGGCGAAGGGGAGTGGCGGCGCTGCTTGCTCCCCCTTACTCGATGCTCGTTACTATTGAAAAACTGAGGCCGGCGCGCCCCCATTGCGCGCTCGGCCAAGTCAGTCGTGATTGCGGTTGTCGTGTCTGGGGAAGTCATGGGAGGGGCGGCGCTCAACCGAGGGCCTGGAGGGTTTTCTCCATCTCCTGATCAACGGTTTTGATGATCTTCTGGTTGGCCTCGTAGGCGCGGGAGATGAGGACGAGATCCACCATCTCGCGCAGGGAGGATGTGTTGCTGCCCTCGAGGTAGCCTTGGAGCAGCTCGGGCGTATCGACCTGCTCGGGCGTGAGGCCGTCCGGCGCGGTGAAGCAACCGCCGGAAATCGGGCGGAGCTTGGAGTTGTCGGCGAATTTCTGAACGGAGATTTTCCCGACGGCCGTGGAGCCCTGCACGATGGTGCCGTTTTGATTCACCACCACGGCGCCGCCGCCGGCTTGGAGGACCATAGGGGAACCGCCGGTGTTGAGCACGAGATCACCGCCGGAAGTGACGATGGTGCGATCCGGCCGCATGCGGAATTCGCCGCTACGGGTATAAACTTTGGAGCCGTCGGGGCGTTGAATCTCGAAGAAGCCCTCGCCCTGAATCGCCACATCCAACTCGCGGCGCGTGGGCTGGGTCTCGCCGTAGTTGAAATTGATGCCCGTGTTGATCTTCGCGAACAGCGTGGGCATGCCGGCGTCCTGCCCGATGCGGGCCTTGCTATCGGTCTGAAGCTCACCGGCCATCTCGGTGCTGAAATTAACGGTCCGCTTGCGATACCCGGCGTTCTGGCTCGAGGTGATGTTTTGAGACACGGCGTCCTGCCAACGCTCCAGCGCGGAGAGAGAAGCAGCGCTTTGATAGAGACCGATATTCATGGACGAGGCCCATTAAGCCAACCGCGTGCCGCCGGGCCATGGGTTCACGCAAGTGTTTGTGGCCCTTTCGATTAAATTTTAAAGATCAAGGCCCGTAAAAATTTCCAAGAGCTGAAGACGGAAACGAGCGATCTGGCGGCAGGTTTTGCCGGGGTCGAATCAGCCGTGAGAACGCCCTCAATTCAGCCTTGAGGATGGCGGCGCCGACTCCCGCCGCAGGTCAGCCCCCTACCCGCGGCGCTGGAAGACGCGGATCGTGTCTTGGATCTGTTTGGCGTCCTTTTTCCAAAGGCCGTTCACGAAGATCGGCTGACTACCGCCCGAGGTCTCGATAGAAACACTGGAAAGGAAGATGCCGTTGGTGATCTTGAACGACGCCACGGCGCTGTAGTGGACGTGCTCCTCACTGGAGCCGAACAGTGCGCCTTTGCGAAAGAGCAGCCCATCGCTGGCCAAGGTCAACGAATCGGGGAAAAACACATTGCCGGAAGACCAGCGGCTGGAACGGAATTTCGTCTCCGCAAACCCGGCCGGCGCTTCGGCGGCCGGCGCGATCACTTGGGTAGCGACGGGCGCCTGTGCTGAGGGCGCCGCGCCGCTTTCGGCGATGAGCCGTCGTTTGGCGTCGGCAAACTCGGCATCGGTAAGGTGACCTTCTTCGTGCAGAACGGCGAGTTTACGGAGTTCTTCGGTGAGGTTCATGAAGGAAGCGTCTTCCGTCACCACCCTCGCCGACCCGTCAGGTCTTTTCGCGATATGATTTCAGAAGTTCTGAGATCAACAGACCATCAATCTTCATGCCGGTAACGTCGCAGTCCTCGATTATTACGTGAGCGAGATTCGCATCGCGGAATGTAGTCTCGCTTACCAGATGGTTTATGCGAGCGACACGGACTTAGTGGCCGGCGGGGTAGAGGCACTCGACTTCGACGCGTTCGCCGCAGCCGCAGGTGATCACGAGGCGCACGACTTTGTCGCCTTCTTTGACGGTCTCGACGGTGGGACTGTGCGCGTGGCCGACGGCGGGGGGTCGCACGGCGGACCCACTGGAAGGAGCGAGCGAGGCGGTCAGGCCGGGCGGCAGGCGGAGCGGCGGCGCGTCGAGGGTCTTTTTGCCGTGGAGAAAGGGTTTCATGGGGTGACGGCGCTGAGCGTGTCGGCGGGGCCGGGCGTGATGGGCACGTTTTTATCGACGAGGACTTTGTCCTTCAGCCGGGCCTTGGCATTGAGCGTAAGACTGAGCGTGACGCGCTCGTTGGCTTCGGAGGTGGGCGCTTCGCCGGCGACGGGTTTGGCATCGGCGTAACCGGTCACACGGTCGACGAGGCCGGGCTCGACGGCGAAGTGCACGAGGCTGCGGCGGGCGGCGTTGGCGCGGTCGGAGGAGAGTTCCCAATCGGTATAATCGGGGGGCGCGGCGGCGAGGGCCGCAGCCGCTTCGGGGGAAAGTGGGGGACGCTGGCGGGTGTGACCGTCGATGGTCACGCGGAATTTGTGACGGTCGATGTTCCAGGCGAGATTCTGCATCACAAATTTGCCCCACGGGGTGAACTCGGCGGTGTCGCCGACGAAGAGCGGGCGTTTGGCGCGATCAAAGAGCGTGATGCGGAGGCCGTCGGAGGTGACCTGCACGTCGATGGGTTTGTTGGCGAGGTCCTGGTCGAGGTTGAGGAGGCGGTAGAAATCGGCGGCGACGGAATTCAGAAACGTCATCTGGATGTGTTTGCTGCGGCTCATCTCCTTCTCGTCACCGGCGTCTTTGCCGCTGCTGCTGGACGTCTTGTTCGTGTTGTAGGGCATGACGCCGGAGCTGGCGTCCATGGGCGAACGAAACGGGTTCTGAAAATACTGCGCGGTGGAAATGAGAATTTTCTGATTCTGCGAGGAGATCCACAGCACCATGAAGAGCGCCATCATGGCGGTGACGAAGTCGGCGTAGGCGACTTTCCAGGCCCCGCCGTGATGGGCGGCTGCTTTTTTACGGGCCATGGGTTGCGGGAAGTTGAGAGTTGAAGGTTGAGAGTTGAGAGATCGGAAATCTGAAGAGCGGAGAGGAGCCTTCGCCGTATTGCTCTCAACTCTCAGCTCTCAACTCTCAGCTTCCGCATCACTTCGTGCCGAGGGCCTTGAGGGCGGCCTCGAGTTCGGTGCCGCCGGGCTGGACGTGGCTGGAGAGGGAGCGGCGCGCGATCTCGACGGCGGTGAGCGGGGCGAGGCCCTTCGCAAAGCCGGCGACGGCGTGCATGATGCAGTTAAGGAATTGTTCGTTCGCGGCGGTGATGGATTTCAGGCGGGCGGCGAGCGGGCTGACGAAGCCGTAGGCGATGAAGATGCCGAGGAGCGTGCCGGTGAGCGCGGCGGCGACTTTTTCACCGACGGCCTCGGGGCCCTCGGCGATGGCGGACATGGTGTTGATGATGCCGAGCACGGCGGCGACGATGCCGATGGCGGGGAGCGAATCGGCGACGAGTTGGAGGACGTGGAGCGGGTGCTCGGACTCGACGGCCTTCGCGTCGAGTTCGGCGGTCATGAGATCTTCGAGTTGGTCCGGCTTGATCTTGCCGTCGATGACCGGCTTCAGGCCGTTGATCATGAATTCGAGTCGTTCGTGGTTGTTGAGCACCGAGGGATACTTGGCGAAGATGGTGCTCTTCTTCGGGTCCATCACATGCTCTTCGAGGGCGATCAGGCCGTTGCGGCGACCGACCATGAACACCTCGTAGAGGAGCATGAGGAGTTCGTTGAACTCCTTCTTCCCCTCGGCCTTGCCCTTGATGGCTTCGAGGGTCTTTTGCACGACCTCCTTCAGCACGTGCGCGGGGCTGGCGATCACGAGCACCCCACCGGAGATGCCCAAAATTACCACGAATTCGGAGAGGTGCAGTAGCAGGATGGGCTTACCTCCGGCCAGCATGAAGCCACCAACGGTCGAGGCGAGGACGATGATGGCTCCAACGATGATAAGCATACGGAAAAAAGGGTCGCCGGGCGCGGCGGCACTCAGCGGTCGCGGACCCGTTGCAGATAGGCGCGCAGGCCGATGACGGTTTGGGCGTGGACCTGGCAGATGCGCGACTCCGTCAGGCCGAAGACGGCGGCGATTTCGGCAAGGCGCAGGTTTTCAAAATAATACATGGCGAGGACCTTCTTCGGTATATCGGGCAATTCCGCGATACGTTGAGTGAGAAGTTGCAAAAGCTCGGCTTTCTCGAGGTTGTCGCGGCCGGTGACATCGGAGTCGTCGGCGAGCAGATCGTGGAGCGAGGCCCCCGCCCCGTCCTGACTTTCGGCGCCGTGGTCGATGGTGATGAACGTGACGGGTTTCGCCTCCTCGACCCATTTCGCGTATTCCTTGGCGTCGAGGCCGAGGGCGGCGGAAACCTCGGCATCGGTGGCGGGTCGGCCGACCTGTTGCTCGACGTCATTGATGGCGGATTTGAGCTTGCGGGAGCGGGCGCGGGCGCGGCGCGGGCACCAGTCCATGCGGCGGAGTTCATCGAGGATGGAGCCGCGGATGCGCATGGCGGCGTAGCTGGAGAACGTGGCGCCCTGCTCGGGGTCGAACTTGCGGACGGCGGCGATGAGGCCGGTGATGCCGACCGAGTAGAGGTCGTCGGCCTCCACGTGCGCGGGCAGGTTGAGCTTGATCCGATCCACAACGTTGCGGACGAGGGGGAGGTAGCGAACGATGAGATCCTTCTCATCGACGGCACTCGGCGAAACCCCCTGATACGCGCGCCAGGCGGCGGCGGGCTTGGCATCCATGCCAGGGGTTGGTGCGGGAGCGGTGGCTGTGTTCATGGGAAAAGGGAAAGACGGTTACTTTTGCTTGGGAGCGGCGGCCAACGCGGCGGCGGCGGCGTGACGGAGGAGGATGGTTTCACGGATGCCGCCCACGAGGACGGTCCAGAACCAGCGGAAGAGGAGTGCGCCCACGAGGCAGCCGACGGCGGCGTCGAGCAGCGTGCGCTGGGGCGAATGGTCGGAGGACCAGCCCGTGGCGGCGGCGATGATGAACCCGGCGAAGCCACCGGAGAGGAAAATAAATTTCATGAAAGTGAGTGCGGTTAACTGTCGGCCAGGGTGCGGCGGGCGAGCGCGCCGGGGACATCGTCCTCGAGGTCGCCGGTGAGTGAGGGGCCGGTGGAAAGGAAGAGCGGCTCGAGGGCCTCGTCGAAGAGGTAGTCCCAGAGCTTGCCCCACTGGGGGACCTCATCGAGGTGCGTGAAAACCAGATGCGTCGCACCGAGATCGCGACCGGCGGCGTGGGCGTCACGGAGCGAGGCGCGATCGTAGGCGGCGTTGAGGACCAGCACGCGCTCGTTGATCTGTTCGCGGTCGAGCCAGGCGGCGAGCGGCCGGTTGTCGGCCGGACGCAGCGAGGAAAACGCGGGAAGGTCGAAGTAAACAAAACCGCCGGGCACGGCGATTTGGGTTTCGCAGGGAAAGTGCGCGAGCGGGACGCCAAGCGCCTGGCTGAACACGGTCAGCGGCCCGAGAGAGTTGGGCTTGTCGAATTCGACGGCGACGACGTGGCCGCCGCGAGCGCGCCGGAATACTTCGGAGGAAATCCATTTGCAGAGCGCGGTGGTGCGACCGACGCCGGCGGTGCCGAGGAAGGCGGCGCGGGAGAGCGGCGCGCGCGAAGGGCGGGCGTCGGCTTGGGCGCGGAGGAGGCGCGAGGTTTCGGCGAGCGCGCGGTGCAGCGGGAGCGCGGCGAGCCCGGACCATTGCGCATCGGTCTGGAGACGGTTGAGGGCGGGCTCGGAAAGACCCGACCGACGCAGCAGACCAGCAAGGCCGAGCGTGGTGGTGGGCGGCGGTTGCCGGCGGGAATCGGCGGAAAAATCGTGCGAGTGAGAAGGCGGTGTCGCCGGCCCGGAAGAGACCGCGGTGAGCACGGACGCGGGCGCATCGATTTGGGCGATGACCTCAAGGCTCGGCGGACGGAGAAAACGGAAAAGACCCTTGGACTCGATGGGGCGAACGGAGAGCACGCGGGCCGACGGACCGAGCTTTTCGCGGATGAGCGCAACCGCGTGTTCGGCGGAGCGCACCGTGAATTTGTAGGCGCCCGGAGCGGGAGGTTGAGGAGCGGCGGACATGGGGCGTTAGGCGGCGGCCTTCAGGGGCACGTCGGCGCGGGCGAGATGCGGGGGCGGGACGATGATGCCGGCGTTTTCAATCTCTGTCGCGGAGGGGAGTTCCTGATACGCGAGGACGGTAAGGCGCGGCAGCGACGATTCGATGAAGCGCTTGAGCGGCAGGCGCGCCTCGGTCGAGACGACGAGCACGGCGGGCTGACCGGCGGTGGTGAGTTCGCCGGTGCGGCGCGTGAGCTCGTCGAGAAGATGGCGGGCCGTCGCGGGATCGAGGGCGAGGCCGACCTCGGTGGGCGAACGGTGGACCTTGGTGGCGAGCCATTGCTCGAAGCGGGCATCGAGCGTGACGGCGCGGATGATACCGGGGCGGGACTCGAACTCTGATACAAAGTAGAGGCCGAGACGGCGACGGACCAGTTCGCTGAGATCGTCGGGATTTTTCGAGAGCGCGGCGAAGTCGGCGATGCCCTCGAGGATGAGCGGCTGGTTGAGGATCGCGACGTTCTCGCGGAGGAGATTCTGGAAGACGCGCTGGATGATGCCGAGCGTGACGAGGTCGGGCAGGAGTTCGGCGATGAGAGCGGGCTGCGTGGTCTTGAGGTGATCGACGATGGCCTGCACTTCCTGGCGGCCGAGGAGGTGGTGGGCGTGCAGCTTGAGCGTCTCGGAGAGGTGCGTAATGAGGACGGAGGCGGGATCGACGACCGTGAAGCCGTTGATTTCGGCGGTCTTTTTCTCGGACTCGTCGATCCACGTGGCGTCGAGATTGAAAACGGGCTCGCGCGTGGGGACGCCCTTGAGACGAACCTTGCTGCCGGAGACATTCATCGCGAGCCAGCGGCCGGGCATGAGCTGGCCCTTGGCGACGAGGCGGCCGCGGAGGAGGAAACGGTAGTCGTTGGCGTCGAGTTCGAGATTGTCGCGGACGGAAACGGGTGGGACGACGATGCCTTTTTCGCGGGCGAGCGCCTTGCGGACGCCGGTGACGCGGCCGAGGAGTTCGCCACCGGATTTGGCATCGGCGAGGGAGAGGAGCCCGTAGCCGATCTCGATGGCGAACACGTCGAGTTCGATGAGCTTGCGGACATCCTCGGGCGCGCCGCCGGTCCCAGCGCCGGCGGCGGCGGACGTGGGGGAGGAAGCGCCGGTTTTGCCGGAAGAATTTTTGCCGGTCGACTTGGCAGCGGCGCCGTTTTCGGAGGCGAGGTCGGGCGCGAAGGCGTGGCCGGTGGCGGCTTCCTGATCGCCGAGAATTTTTCCGAGGTAGGCGGCGATACCGGCGAGAATCAGGAAGGGCAGCATGGGCATGCCGGGCATGAGGGCGAACAGCACGAGGATACCGGCGAGAATCTTGAGCGCGCGCGGATAGCGGAAGAGCTGCGTGGCGACCTGCGTGCCGAGGTTGTTGTTGTCGGAGGCACGGGTGACGAGGATGCCGGCGCCCACGGAGAGGATGAGGGCGGGGATCTGGGAAACGAGGCCGTCACCGATGGAGAGGAGGGTGAATTTCGCGAGCGACTCGGTGAGAGACAGGCCCATCTGAAAGACGCCGATGGCGAAGCCGCCCAGGATGTTGATGACGGTGATGAAGATGCCGGCGACGGCATCGCCGCGAACGAACTTCGAGGCGCCGTCCATCGCGCCGTAGAAATCGGCGCCCTTTTGAACCTTGAGGCGGCGGGCGGTGGCGGTGACCTCGTCGATGATGCCGGCGTTGAATTCGGCATCGATGGCCATCTGCTTACCGGGGAGAGCGTCGAGCGTGAAACGCGCGCTCACTTCGGCGATACGGCCGGCGCCCTTGGTGATGACGACGAAGTTGATGACGACGAGAATCAGGAACACTACGGCGCCGACGATGTAGTTCCCCTGGATGACGAAGTGGCCGAACGACTCGATGATGGCGCCGGCGTAACCGTGAACCATGATCTGGCGCGTCGAACTGATGTTGAGCGCGAGTCGAAAGAGCGTGAGGGCGAGGAGCAGCGTGGGGAATGCCGAGAACTCGGGCGGATCCTTCACGTAAACGATCGCGAGGAGAACGAGCAGCGAGAGACCGAGATTCAGCGCGAGCAACAGATCCAGCAGCACCGCCGGGATCGGCATGATGAGCAGGAGGACGGTGAGGAACAGGCCGCCGGTAAAAATAAGGTCGGCGCGCTTGAGCAGCGCGGCGATGGGGCCGGAATTGGTGGCGACGGCGCTCATGCGTTAAGCGGCGGGCGCCAGGCGGCGCGCCTTCAGGCAGTGGAAGTAGTAGCGGTGCGTGCGGTAAACGACCGCGAGGATCTCCGCGACGGCTTGGAACAGCTCGGCGGGGATGGGCTCGCCGACTTTGCCGGCGGCGAAAAGGAAGCGGGCGACGGGGCGATTTTCCACCGTGGGCACACCGTGCTCGGCGGCGAGGGCCTTGATGCGGAGCGCGAAACGATTCTCGCCCTTGGCCAAGACGACGGGCGCATGATCGACGCCGCGCTCGTATTTTAAGGCGACGGCATAGTGCGTGGGGTTGGTGACGACGACATCGGCAGTCTGCACGGCGGAGAGCATCTGCTTTTGCATCAGGCGGCGGGCCATGCGGCGCATCGCGGCCTTGGTGTGGCCGTCGCCCTCGGCGTTCTTGTGCTCATCCTTGACCTCCTGCTTGGTCATCATGAGTTCGCGCGTGGTCTTGAACTTCTCGTAAGCGTAGCTGATCGCGCCGACGATGCTCAGGGCGAGCAGCAGGCGGGTGAGAAACAGCATCGTGGCGTGGTTAAGAAACTCGCCGAGATAAGCGGCCTCGACGGGCGAGCTGAAAAGCGGATCGGTGATCAGGCCGCGCGTGCCGAGCCAGAGCGCGAGGCCGATGGCGATGAGTTTCATCAAGTCCATGCCGCCGCGGACCAGCGAGCCCTTCGAAAAAACCCGACCGAAACCGGCGATAAAATCGAGGCGCTCGAATTTCGGCATGAACGCCTTGGCCGAAAGATGGAATCCGCTCTGGATGCCGCCGGCCAGCAGGGCGGCGACGACGATGGCGATCAGCAACGGCGCGAGCGCGCGGCCCGTCGTGAACAGCACTTCACCGAGTTGCACGCCCACTGTGTCGCGATCCACGGACGTGACCGCGAAACGCGTGAACATCGCGACGGCGTATTCGCCGATGTCGCGCGAGGCCGAAGATACGCTGAAGCCGAAGACCCCCAGAGTCGCGGCGAGCGGAAAAAGCAGCGAGAGCTCGGCGGACTTGGCGAACTGACCATTCTCCATGGCCTCTTCCAGCTTCTTGCCGGTGGCCTGTTCGGTTTTTTGGTCTTGGTCTGTGTCGGCCATGTGCGAGCGGAGTTTAGCAACGCCGATGCCAACGACGCCGGTTCGATTGCTAGGCGCTTCAGCACAGTGTTTTAAATTTTTCCTAGGCCGGCTAAAATATGGATTTCATGGGCCGGGTTTAACCCCAAAAGAAAGGCGGCAAAATTTGCCGCGAGTGCCGGGCCGGGCGGCGACGTTGGCCGCGAAGGCGTCGACGACTCCGGGTCGCCACGCCGAAGGTGGCGGCGGGCCCTCCGGGCCCGCTGAAAGCGTCGCATTCCTTGCGAGCCCAGCGCACCCGGACGTCGCGCTGCTACCTTCAGAACATGGGCGGGACGCCTCCGTCACGACGGCGCCGGTCAAACGACTTTTTAGACGGGCCTCAGTGTGAAGGCAGAAGTTGCAGCACGCGCACGGGCACCTGGCTGAACTCCGAGAAAAGATAACGGGCGATCAAGGCCCCTGCCCCACCGAGCAGGCCGAGACCCGCAATCACGCGCACGGAAGCGCTCAGCACCAACACGCTCATCTTGGGAACCGCGCGACCGAGCGCCGAAAAAGCCAGCGTGACGAGGAAGTTCATCGCGATGAACGGGGCGGCGATGCGCAGACCGAGTTCCAGCACGTGCCCGGTGGCGCGAATGACCGATTCAGCGGCCAAAGTATCAAACGCCGGACTGCCGGCGTGCGTGAGCTGAAAACTCCGGGCGAGCGAACTGAGCAGCAACTGATGTCCGCCAAAGAGGAAATAGAGGACAACCGCGAAGGACGAGAGCAACGCGGCGATAGGCTCCGTCGCAGGCTCAGGCACGCCCAAGCCGGGCATGGCGGAGAGACCGATCTCGGTGGAGATGAGACGGCCCGCCATCTCGATGGCGGAGAAAACGAGCCGGCCGACGAAGCCCATGACGAGGCCCAGCATAACCTCGCCCGCGGTCGCGCCCACGAGGTTGAGCATCGAGGTGGGAATAGTGGCGACCGGCATCACGCCGGCCAGCAAGGTCGCCAGGCACACGCAGATGCCCAAGCGGGCGGTGACCGGAATCGGGCGCCCCACGAGCACCGGCAGTTGCAAAATGACGCCGAGCGAGCGCATGAAAACCATCAGCCAGGTGAAGAGATAGCCGAGCGTCATGGTGGCGATGCGGGGGAGCGAGGGCCCGGGCCGGGCCGAAGGTTGCGGTTCAAGGGGCACACTCCCGGGACCTTCAATGGCCGAGCGAGCCCATCCGCGTGACGATGGTGACGGTGAATTCCGAGAGCGAGCGGAGCAGCCACGGCGTGAGCAGAATCGCGAGACCGCTCAGGGTGAGCAGCTTCGGAATGAAGGTAAGCGTAGGCTCCTGAATGCTCGTCACGGACTGGATCAAACTCGTGATCAGCCCGACGATCAACGTAGCCGCCAGAAACGGCGCTACGACGTAGAGGGCGAAGACGACCGTGGTTTTGAAGAGGTCGATGGCGAGGTCGGGATTCAAGCGGAGTTGAGAGTTGAAGGTTGAACGTCGAGAGACCGGAGGCCGGCAGGTCCAGCGGCGGCGCCCGGTGCGATGCCTAAGCGCGGGGTGCTCAGGCGAAACTTTGCACGAGCGACTTCACCACCAGGTGCCAGCCATCCACGAGGACGAAGAGGAGCAGCTTGAGCGGGAGCGCGACCGTCGTGGGCGGCATCATCATCATGCCGAGGGCCATGAGCACCGAGGAGACGAGGAAATCAATCACGAGGAAGGGCAGGAAAAGCAGGAAGCCCATCTGAAACGCCGTCTGCAGTTCGCTGATCACGAAGGCCGGGATCACGACGCGCATCGGCAGTGCTTTGACCGAGGTCGGGCCGTAGCCGCCGAGTTCGAGGAAGTATTCGAGCTCACGGGTGCGCGTCTGCTTGAGCATGAAATCTTTTAACGGCACCGAGGCCAAGTCGATGGCCTCCAGCGACGTGATTTTTCCGTCGAGATACGGCGAGAGCGCTTCTTTTTGCACGCGGTCGAAGACCGGGCCCATGAGAAAAAATGTGAGGAAGAGCGAAAGACCGACGATGATCTGATTCGACGGCGCGCTGGGCGTGCCGAGGGCGGTGCGGACGAAGCCGAGCACGATCACGAGGCGCGTGAAACTCGTCATGAGCAGCACGATCGACGGCGCAACCGAGAGCAGTGTCATCACGATGACGATCTGCACCGCGACGCTGACCTGACCGGCCTGGCCGCCGCCCTCGAGGCCAATGTTGAGTTTAAAAGGATCGGACTTCGCGGCGGTGGACGCGGACGGCGCGGGCCGCAACGCCGACGAGGCGAGGGGCGCGACGGGCGCGGGCGGCGTTTGGGCGGAAACGGAAGGCGGGGCGAGGAAACCGACAGTGACGCAGAACGAGAGGAGAACGATACGCAGGGCTTTCATCGGGCGGATTTGGCCGGAGCGGCGGAGCCATCGAGGGGCGAGAGCATATCGATGCGGCCGGGGCAGACCCCGAGGAGAAATTTCTTACCCTCGTAGGAAGCGACCACGAGATACTGGCGGTTGCCGAGCGGCTTGGTCTCGTCGATCGCGAGCGCACCGGAGACGCGGCCCGTGGCCTTGGCGTTGCGGCTGCGCCGGAGCAGCCAGACGCCACCGCCCGCGAGGACGAGGGCGCCGAGAACGGTGGTGCCGTTGAGCGCGCGGTTACTGCCCGCGGCAACGGACTCCGCGGCCCCGGCCGGGGCTTTTGGATAAATGACCTTACTCTCGTCCACCGCGGCCGCGGCGGAAGCGGCGAGCGGGAGCATGCAGAGGACCAGCAAGGCGCACAAAACCGGGGCGAAGCGGAGGTTCATGGCTTCACGCTGCCCACGAGCTCGGTGATCTTGATGCCAAAGTTGTCCTCGACGACGACGACCTCACCGTAGGCGACGAGCTTGTCGTTGACGAAGAGCCCCACGGGATCACTGGCGTGCTGGGTGAGCTGGAGAATGGAGCCGGGGGCAAGCTCGAGGACCTCGCGCATGGGGAGGTGCACGGAGCCGAGCTGGACCGTGACCTTCACCTTTACGTCGAGAACGATATCAAGGGATTTTTCGTCCATCAGATTTGTCATGGGAGGAATCTTCGCCGGGAAGTTTGCGGGTGATTTGAATCGCGACGTGATCGGTATCGAGACCGACCGTGCCGATAAATTTAGGGGTGCCGTTGAGCAGCACGCGGGTTTCGTTGCAGATGGAACCGGGCATCTCGATCACGTCACCCACGCGAAGGGCGGTGATCTCGCGCAGGGAGAGTTCCAAGGCGGACCACTCGGCGCGCACGGGCAGCTTGATACCCTCGTAGGCGGCATGCCAGCTGGCGCGTTTCTCGACGGCGGCGACGGCGTTGTCCTTTTGCCGGCGGGCCTGCATTTTTTTCACGACCGGCTCGATCGTGTAATAGGGCACGCCGATCTGGATCTGTTCGGAGCAGTCGCCGAAGCTGGCCTCAAGCGTGAGCGCGAGGATGATGGCGTCGCGCGGCGAGGTTTGGAGGAAACGGCCGTTGTTTTCGTGGCCGATGATTTGCGGGCGGAGTTCCTGCTCGACCTTCCACTGGCCGCACCATTCCTCGAGGAGGATGATGATCACGTCTTCGATGAGGGCGATTTCGATCTCGGTGAGATAGCGCTCGGCCTTGACGGAGTGGCCGCGCCCGCCGAGGAGCCGGTCCGCGATCGTGAGGGCCAGGCGTGGGTTGAAATCGAGAACGCCGACGCCGATCAAAGGCTCGACTTTGAAGAGGCTGATATGCGTCGGGTTGGGCAGAGACTCGGTGAACTTCGAGTAGGTGACGGTGGTGAGCTTGGCCACCTTGAGGCCCAGCTCCATGCGAAGATACAGCGACAGGCGGGCGGAGAGATAGCGGATGAAATCCTCGTGGAGCAGACGCAGGCGGCGCAACTCGGCCTCGGACAGGAAGGCGGGGTTGCGAAAATCGTAGGGCTCGACCTTGGTCGCGATCCCGGCGTCACCGCGGGCGCCGTCGGCCCGGAGCAGACTAGGCTTTGACTCGGGCGCCTCCGACGTCTGCGCGAGCAGCTTGTCGATCTCGGATTGGTCGAGAAAGTCCGGGGCTGGCTGGGTGGGGTCGGCGGCCATGGGGCGGGCGGGAGTTCCGGGTTTCGGAATTTCGGATTACTGCACCACGAAATCCGAGAAGTAGACTTGGTCGGCGATTTTCTTGCCGAGCGCCTGGTTGTAGGCGTTGACGAGTTTTTCCCGGATGATGTTTTTCGAACCGGGTTCCTCGAGGTCGGCGAGCGTGAGCGCAGAGAGGACGTTGAGCGTCACGTCGGTGAGCCGGGGTTTGGCGCCGTCGAAGATGCTCTTGATGTCGGCACCGCCGGCGGCGGTGACGAGGAAACTGGTTTTGAGGTAGCGGGTGCCCATCGTGCCGGCGAGGTTCACGACGACGTTGGCGAACTCGTAGCTGGGACCGCCTGAGTTTTTTCCCTCTTTGCCGTCCTTGCCCTCTTTGGCCCCGTGACCACCACCGCCGTGGCCACCGCTTTCTACGGGCGCCGCAGCCTCGGCCTCTTGCGCGGAGGCGGGGGCGGCGAGTTTTTTCTGCAGGCGTGGCACGAGCACGAACTCGACAGTCGCCCAAGTGGCCACCGGGGCCAGCAACA
>JACMRG010000058.1 GCA_014376585.1 Opitutaceae bacterium
AAGCGGTGCCGCGACCGAGGAGCTCGACGTGGAGGTCGCCGCGCTCAAGGTAAAGGCGGTTCAGGTCGGTGATTTCAAGTTCGCCGCGCTTGGAGGGTTTGAGGGAGCGGGAGAGGGCGGCCCCCGCCGGGCGGGCGGCCCTACGGTGGGGAGCGGCGGCCCCGGGGGCCCCCCCGCTACCTCGGATCAGGACTCGGTGAGGAGTTTTTTGAGGTAGGCGCCGTAATTAGATTTGCCGAGTTTCGCGATGGAGACTTCGAGGGCGGTGCGCGTGAGCCAGCCTTGGCGGAAACCGATTTCTTCGAGGCAGGCGATCTTGAGGCCCTGGCGATTTTCGATGACGGAAACGAACTGGCCGGCTTCGAGAAGGGAGTCGTGAGTGCCGGTGTCGAGCCAAGCGGTGCCGCGACCGAGGAGCTCGACGTGGAGGTCGCCGCGCTCAAGGTAAAGGCGGTTCAGGTCGGTGATTTCAAGTTCGCCGCGCTTGGAGGGTTTGAGGGAGCGGGAGAGGGCGACGACATCGGCGTCGTAAAAATAGATGCCGGGGATGGCGTAGTTGGACTTGGGCTGGGCGGGCTTTTCTTCGAGGGAAACCACGCGGCCATCGGGCGCGAATTCGACGACGCCGTAGCTTTTCGGGTCGGCGACGTGGTAACCGAAGATCGTGGAGCCGGAGGCACGGGCGTTGGCGCGCTCGAGGGATTTCACGAGGTCGTGGCCGTAGAAAAGATTGTCTCCGAGGACGAGGGCGGCAGGTTCGCCTCTAAGAAAACCGACATCGGCGGCGATGTGGAACGCTTGGGCGAGGCCGTCGGGGCTGGGTTGCTCGGCGTAGGTGAGGGTGACCCCGAACTGCGAGCCGTCGCCAAGAAGGCGGCGGAAAAGTGGGAGGTCGGTGGGCGTCGAGATGACGAGGATTTCCTGAATGCCGGCGAGCATCAGGACCGATAGCGGATAATACACCATCGGCTTGTCGTAGACGGGCATCAGCTGTTTCGAGACAGCGATGGTGAGCGGATAGAGCCGAGTGCCGGAGCCGCCGGCGAGGATGATGCCTTTTCGTTTCATGGTAGTAGGAAGAGATGCCTCACGCGGAGGACGCAGGGGACGCGGAGGGAGGAATGGGAGGGGGAGATCGGTGCTGATGGGAAAGACGCGAGGCGCGGAGAGCTTCGCTAGAGGGATCGCCGCGTCGGTGCAGTCCGAGTGGGGACGGGGGGCGGACGTTTATTTGGCGGTGCCGAGGCGTTCGCGGGCGTATTTCTTGGAAGTGATGTCGGCGGTCCAGGAGCGGTGGGTGAGATACCAGTCCACGGTCTTCTCGATGCCGGTGTCGAAATTTTCTTCGGGGGCCCAACCGAGTTCGGCGCGGATCTTGGCGCTGTCGATGGCGTAGCGGCGGTCGTGGCCGGGGCGGTCGGCGACGTAGGTGATCTGCGTGGCGTAGCCTTTGCCGTCGGCGCGCGGGGATTTTTTGTCCAGGATCGAGCAGATGCGGTTCACGATCTCAAGATTGGGACGCTCGTTGAGGCCGCCGACGTTGTAGGTTTCGCCGACGCGGCCCCGGGTGAGTGCGAGCCAGATGGCGGAGGCATGGTCTTCGACGTAGAGCCAGTCGCGGATCTGCTGGCCGTCGCCGTAGACGGGGAGCGGTTTGCCCTCGAGGGCATTGAGGATCATCAGCGGGATCAATTTCTCCGGGAAATGATAGGGACCGTAGTTGTTCGAGCAGTTGGTCGTGACGGTGGGCAGATGAAAGGTGTGCTGGAAGGAGCGGACGACGTGGTCGCTGGCGGCCTTGGAGGCGGCGTAGGGCGAGTTGGGCTCGTAGGGGCATTCCTCGTTCCACGGGGCGTCGGTGGCGGAAAGGGTGCCGTAAACTTCGTCGGTCGAGACGTGGAGGAAGCGGAAAGCTTCTTTGCGAGGAGAGGGGAGTTTCGACCAGTGGGATTTGACGCAGTTGAGGAGGCGGAGGGTGCCCAGGACGTTCGTTTGGAAGAACGGCTCGGGCGAATCGATCGAGCGATCCACGTGGGACTCGGCGGCAAAGTTGGCGACGGCGTCGATCTGGTGCTCGGCGAGGAGCTGGGTGACGAGGGCGGTGTCGCCGATGTCACCGTGCGCGAAAATGTAGCGCGGGTCGGAGGCGAGATCGACGAGGTTGGCGGGATTACCGGCGTAGGTGAGGGCGTCGAGGTTGACGAGTTTCGTGAGCGGCGAGCCTTTTTCGAGGAGACGCTGACGGATGAAATTGGAGCCGATAAAGCCGGCGCCGCCGGTGACGAGTAAGTTCATGGGTTGGGAAGAATCGGTTGAATGAAAACGAGGCGCACCGCGTGGTCCACGTGGGAGGCGATGGCGTAGTCGTTGAGAAAGAGGTGGAATTGCTCTTCGCCGTTGGAATCGAATCCGACGAAGGAGGGTTCTGAAAAAGGGTGGTCGCGCAGTTTATCGAAGGCGATTTCGAGCCGGCGGCGGTCGCGGCGATTCAACGATGAGCGGAAAGCGTAGGCTTCCTCGGCGAGCATCCGGCGGTAATCCCAATTCACTTGGCCGCCGCCGGGGCGCGCTGGGAGGGTTGGCGAGAAAGGCGGCGATACTGCGTTTCGGTGACGCCGTGGCCGGCGCGCATGCGTTTGAGGCGGCGCGCCATCTCGGCCTGCCAGAGGGGATCGCACGTGCGGTCTTTGGCCGCGAGGTAGGCGCCGAGCCAAGTGCGCTCTTTGGCGGTGA
>JACMRG010000059.1 GCA_014376585.1 Opitutaceae bacterium
ACCGCGCCATCGCCACGCTCAAGCACACGCTCTGGGAGGCCGTGATCCTCGTCACGCTGATGCACGTGATCTTCCTCTTTCACTTCCGCTCCATCCTCATCGTCACGATTCCGCTGCCGGCCTCGATCCTGGTGTCGTTTATCCTCATGAAGGAATTCGGCATCACCTCGCACATCATGTCGCTCACCGGCATCGCCATCGCGATCGGCGTGCTCGTGGACGCCGCGATTGTCATGGTCGAAAACGTCATCCGCCACTGCGAGGAAGCGGAGGACAAAGTGCGGCGCCGGCTCACCTCGGCGGAGACCTTCGATGTCGTGCTCGCCGCCTCCCGGCAGGTCGGCCGCCCGATCTTCTTCGCGATGGGCATCATCATCCTCGCGTTCATCCCCATCTTCCAACTCACCGGCCAGGAGGGGAAACTTTTCCACCCCCTCGCCTGGACCAAGACCTTCGCGATGGCCGGTGCCACGGTGTTCGCCGTCACCCTCGTGCCCGTGCTCTGCACCTTTCTCGTAAAAGGCCCCTTTCACTCCGAAAACCGCAACTGGGTCATGCGCTTCCTCATGGCGATCTACCGCCCCGTGCTCGATTGGGCGCTCCGCTGCCGCAAGACCGTCCTCACGCTCGCCGCCGCCCTGCTCGCCTTCTGCGTCGTCCTCGCCTTCGGCCTGCCTGACCGGCTCGTCTCTCAACTCTCAACCCTCAACCCTCGGCTGGCAGCGAAGCTGCCTCGCGGCATGGGCAGCGAATTCATGCCCACGTTGCAGGAAGGCAGTCTGCTCTTCATGCCGGTGATGCTGCCGAGCACGTCCCTCTCGGAAATCAAGCGTATCATGTCCTGGCAGGACAAAGTCATGAAAGAGAGTCCCGAGGTCGTCAGCGTCGCCGGCAAACTCGGCCGCTTCGACACCGCGACCGATCCCGCTCCGGTCGAGATGATCGAGACCACCATCATGCTCAAACCGCCGGAGCAGTGGCGCGCCGGTATGACCAAGGAAAAACTCATCGCCGAATTCCAGAGCAAGCTCACGCAGGTGCCCGGTTACGCTCCCGGCTTTTTGCAGCCCGTCGAGAACCGCATCCTCATGCTTTCGACCGGCATTCGCGCCCAGCTCGGCGTGAAGATCTTCGGCGACAACCTCGATGCGCTCCAACAAAAAGCCTTCGAGGTCGCCGCCATCGTCGAACAGATCGCCGGCGCCACCGGCGTCGCCCCGTCCCGCGTGCAAGGCAAACCCTACCTCGAAGTCACCGTGGACCGCCGCGCGATCGCCCGCTACGGCCTCACCGTCGAGGATGTGCTCTCCGTCGCCGAGGTCGGCCTCGGCGGCAAGACCGTCACCACCACCATCCAGGGCCGCGAACGCTGGCCGATTCAGCTGCGCCTCGACCGCGCTGAGCGCGAGGACCTCGACCGCATCAACTCGATCCCCATCGCGATGCCCGCCGGCGGTTTCATTCCGCTCGGCCAGGTCGCGACCGTCGCCCGCATCCAAGGCCCCAACGAGATCGCCAGCGAAAACGGCCGCCTCCGCGTCTTCGTGCAAACCAACGTCCAGGACCGCGACCTCGGCGGCTTCGTGGCCGAGGTGAAACGCCGCATCGAAAAAGAGGTCACGCTCGGCGCGGGTATGACCGTCGAGTATTCCGGCCAATACGAAAATCAGATCCGCGCCCGCGAAACCCTCCGCATTATCATGCCCGTGGTGCTGTTCATTATTTTCGTCGTGCTCTACTTCACGTTCCACTCCGCCGCGGAGGCCGCGCACGTGATCCTCGCCGTCCCGTTCGCACTCACCGGCGGCGTCCTCCTGCAATACTTCATGGGCTTCAACTTCAGCGTCGCCGTGTGGGTCGGCTACATCGCGCTCTTCGGCACCGCCATCCAGACCGGCGTCGTGATGGTCGTTTATCTCAACGAGGCCGTGGCAAAAAAACGCCGCGACCTCGGCCGCGAACTCACGCGCCCCGAATTCCTCGACGCCGTGCGGGCCGGCGCCCGCCTCCGTCTCCGCCCCAAAGTCATGACCGTCGCCACCGCCATCGCCGGCCTCCTCCCGATTTTCTGGAGCACCCGCACCGGCATCGAAGTCATGCAGCCCCTCGCCGCTCCCGTCGTCGGCGGCATGGTGTCGTCGCTCGTCCATATCCTTGTCGTGACTCCCGTCATCTTCGCGATGCTGCACGAACGCTCGCTCGCTCCCTCGGCGGTTCCTCCCGCACCCTAAATTTTTCTTCCATGAAAACCAACCGCAACTCCCTCGTCCGCGTTCTCGCCGTGCTGCTCGCCGGCGCCGCTTTCACCTCCCTCCCGCTCACCGCCCGCGACGAACCCAAAAAAACCGCCGCGCCCGCGACTGCCGCCGCCGGCACCCTCGTCCCCGCCGACGCCAAGACCGACGCCGCCTGGCTCGCCAAGGCCGGGGCCGCCTACCCCCTCGACAGCTGTGTCGTCTCCGACGACAAATTCGACGGCGGTGCGATGGGCAAACCCCGCAACTATCTCTACCAAGTCTCCGGTCAGCCCGACCGGCTCGTCCGCCTCTGCTGCAAAGACTGCGTGAAAGATTTCGCAAAAGATCCCGCGCAATACCCCAAGAAACTCGACGCCGCTGTCGCGACGAAAGCCGTCGGCACCAAAAAATAACCGCGCCCCCCGCGCCATCGCGCGCGGAACGGCCTCCCGCGTTCCGCGCCCTTCCCGTCTCGCCGTCGGCCCCTCACCGCTTCCTCCCATGCTTCCCCTTCCGCGCTCCCTTTTCCCGTTTCTCCACTTCGCCCTTTTACTCACCGCCCTCTCCGCGACCGCTGCCGTCACGTTCCCCGACGCCGCCCAACCCCAGCTCGCCGCCACCGCCGCCGGCCGCGGGCGGGGCCATTCCGCTCTCGGTGCAGTACATGCCCTTCGCCAGCATCAAGCCCACCGCCCTGCGCGACAACCTGCTCACCGTGCAAAACGAGCA
>JACMRG010000060.1 GCA_014376585.1 Opitutaceae bacterium
AATTTTTTTAGCCCGTCCCAGTGCCTGTCACTCAGGACGAACCTTATCGCTTGTTTCACAACATTATGTGAACATATCATCAGCCTCGTTGCAAGCACTCAGTATCGGAATTTAAAATACTTCTCGCCCAGTTTATTTCGAAGACACGGCCTAATCTGCCGGCGGGAAATCGGCCCCGCGCGCGACGGCTTCCCAGGCGGCAAACTCTTTCGCCAGTTCCTTGAGCTTTGCGGTGGCTCCTTCGTAAGCGTCGTTGCCCAGCAACAGGCGATGGGGCGGCTTCGGGTTCTCGACCGCTTCGATAATCGCCTGCGCCGCGCGCGTCGGATCGCCGGGCTGTTTCCCCGACTCCGCGCGCACTTCCATTCGCCAGGCCCCCGCCGTCGCGGCGTAATCGGCGATCTCGGCTTCGCTTTCATTCGCCGAGCGTCCCGCCCAGTCGGTGCGAAACCCGCTTGGCTCGACGAGCATCACCTTGATCCCGAGCGGCTCGACTTCTTGCCACAGCGCCTCGGACAACCCCTCGACCGCGAACTTGGTCGCGTTGTAGTAGCCCGCCGCCGGAAACGCGCGCAAGCCGGCGATGGACGAAATATTCACGATAAAGCCCGCCCGAAGCCGCCGCATCCCGGGCAACACCCCTTGGATCATGTGCGCGAGGCCGAACACGTTGATTTCGAAAATGCGGCGCACCTCTTTTTCTTCCCCCTCCTCGACAGCCGCGAAGTAGCCGATGCCGGCGTTGTTCACCAGGACGTCGATCCGGCCAAATTTTTTCTCGGCCGCCTTGATCGCCGCGCCGATCTGGGCCGGCTTGGTCACATCCAGCTTGAGCACAAGCGCATCTCCGAGCGCGGCGAGGTCTTTCACTTCGGCAGGGCGCCGGGCCGTCACCGCCACACGGAAGCCGCGTTCGAGCGCCTGCCTGGCGAGCTCGCGCCCGAAGCCGGTCGAGCAGCCGGTGATGAACCAAACGGGCTTTTCGCCAGCCGGTGGTTTGTTTTTCTTCGTCGTGGTTTTCTTGCGTATTTTTTTCATGGAAAATAGCTCGCGCATACGTCGTGAAGCGGGCCGTCACGCGGCGGCGCCGTGCGGACAGGCGCCGCGTGAGGAAACGCCCGCCGACTTTTTGTCTACAGACTCCTCGCGGCCGTGACCGTGTTTTGATGCCATCGGAAGGCGGCTGCGCTGCCGTCCCCATCGGGTGGATGACGAACCACACGGCTACTTGGCGGGCGGGATTATTTCTTCTTCGCGGTCTTCTCGGCTTGGCGAAAAGCGCCCGCTTCGGGTGCGCCCTTCGCTCCTTTTTTGCGCATGGTTTCTCCGCTGCCTTTCTCAATGCGTTTCTTCTTCGCCTGTATGTTCGCGTAGAGGCCTGGCTTCTTTGCTTTCGCTGCGGTTTTTGTGGTCATGATATTGGGGATACGATTGGAGAAACATAACTTTGGGGCCGAATCGGATGATTTGTAACGTCAGCCGCGGTTGAACGAATCTCGATGCATTCACCTCGGCAGGTTTACTTTGCCGTGTTGTTCACCCTCTTTGATTTCGGGCGTGGTTGCCGTCACCAATGCTTTGAGCGACTGATAGACGTAGCGGAAACTGCTGGCTCCGGTGTTGTCCCAGTATTCGGCGCGCTCGCCGACGATATGCAACACGACGATATTAGGGTCCTCCGCGCCCTCGGGAAACCATACTTTAAAAGACGGCTTCCAGATTTTACGAATCATCGCGCGGTCATCCACGACGGTCGCGCGGCCTTCGAGGATCACGCAGTTTGTCCATCCTTCTTGGCAGTGGACCTGCACCCGTGAATCCGCTTTGATCTCACGCACCTTTTCCGAGTCCCGGGCCGTGAAGAGCCAGAGGTCGGTGGTTTCGTCCACTCTCGCAACGGCCATGGGACGGGCGTGGCAGAGGTCCGCTCCGCCTTTGGTGACGAGCACGACGGTGCTAAAGTCCTTGAGCAGGCCGTAAAGCTTTTTGGGCTGGTTATCGTTCATTGGTAGTTTAATTCCTAAATCCCGCCGGCCTGTTCCGCCGGCGCGGGAATCTGGCCGCGCCAGCCCCCGGTCGCGGAATGACGGGTTTCAATGAACTTTTTGAATCGTGCGAGGTCGCCGGACACCCGTGCGGACACCAAGCCCAACAGGTCGCCAAGATTTTCGACCATACCCTCCGGCTCATAATCCACTTCGAGCGTCACTTCAGTCTGGTTCACGCCCTGTGCAAGAAAATGAATTTTCCCCGAGTTTTTAGCGCCATCGGTGCTGCGCCAAGCGATGCGTTGGTCAGGTATCTGCTCAGTGATTTCCGCGTCCCACTCTTCGGACTTTCCGGCGATCACCGCCTTCCAGTGCAGCCGTTTGTCGTCCAGTTGTTTCACTTCCTTGACGCCTTCCATGAAGCGCGGGAACTCCTCGAATTGCGTCCATTGGTTGTAAGCCCGGGCGAGGGGCACATCGACGATGATGGAATCTTTGATCGTTTTCATGACTTTGCTTTTCGGATTTTTTTTGGCGGCGGACGGATTCCGCCGCCTGTCGGTTTTTGGATTAGGAAAAAAAATTGCCGGACGAAGGTTGGAAATTTCCTCCGCCCGGCAGAGTCGATCAGGTTGGCATGACGACGGTGTCGATCACGTGAATGACGCCGTTGCTGGCCGCGATGTCCGTCTTGGTCACCTTGGCTTTGTTCACGGTCACCGCACCGGCGTTGACCTGCAGGTCCAGTTCCTGGCCGTTGACCGTCTTGGCCTTCATCGTCTTGACGTCCGCCGCCATGACCTTGCCGGGCACGACGTGGTAGGTGAGGAGGTCGGTGAGCTTCTTTTTATTCTCGGGCTTGAGCAGGCCATCCACCGTGCCCTTTGGCAACTTGGCGAAGGCGTCGTCCGTGGGCGCGAAAACGGTGAACGGTCCGGCGCCTTGCAGGGTAGCGACGAGACCGGCTGCTTTGATCGCGGCGACGAGCGTGGTGAAGTTGCCCGCGCCTGAGGCGACGGCGACGATATCGCCGGGTTTGGACTTGTCGTTGGATTGGGCGGGTGAAGTTGAGGTCGTATTCATACTGTTTTTTTATCTGCGTTGTTTTTGTGTTCGTCGGAAGTCTCGACGCCAGGAGCGCGAGGTTTCCGATATCCGATTTTTCAGCCTTCGTTGATTTCGAGGGTGGAAAAGGTTTTGGCCGGCGGAGCCGGTCAGTTTGGCATGACAACGGTGTCGATCACATGGATGACGCCGTTGCTGGCCGCGATGTCCGTCTTGGTCACCTTGGCGTTGTTCACGGTCACCGCGCCGCCGTTGACCTGCAGATCCAGTTCCTGGCCGTTAACCGTTTTGGCCTTCATCGTTTTGACGTCCGCCGCCATGACTTTGCCCGGCACGACGTGGTAGGTGAGGATACCGACAAGCTTCGCCTTGTTTTCGGGCTTGTGCAGGTCTTCCACCGTGCCCTTGGGCAATTTGGCGAAGGCCTCGTCCGTGGGCGCGAAGACCGTAAACGGTCCGGCGCCTTGCAGAGTTTCCACGAGGCCGGCGGCTTTGATCGCGGTGACGAGCGTGGTGAAGTTACCTGCGCCGGAGGCGACGGCGACGATGTCACCGGATTTGGCATCACCGTATTTGGCTTTGTCTGCGGCCTCACAACCGGTCAGGAGGCCGCCGATAGTTACGAGCAGGGCGAGGGTGCGCATATTTTTCATTTTTAGCTGAATTCTATTTTATTTTACCGGCGATTCGTTCGCCGACGCCTTCGACATGAGTATACGAAAGCCACGCCACAGGCCTATGGGGCATAACCCGCAGAAACAGTTCGGGTCGCCGCAAGCGCAGTTCTCCGGGCGAGTTTGACCGCGCAAATCTCGACCCAAGCGCCGAACCGCGCCATTTCGCTGCTGGTCGCGGGCGAATTCCGTCACGGCCGGTATCGGAAACCGCACAGCCGAAACCGAGCGGGACCAAAATTCTTACGCGCCTCGGGCCGGCGCGCGTCGAGCGCCCGGGCAGAGATTTCCGCAGGGGCCTTTACCCCGAAATCACCCGGCTCCGAGCCGCGTCGCGGCGGGGCAACACGACTCGGGACGCGGTGCCCGTTTCCGCCGAACTCGCAATCTCCAAACTCGCATCGAGCAATTCACAATGGCGCTTCGCCCGTGAGAGTCCGATGCCTTCACCGGGTTGCAAGCGGCAGGAGCGCGGGTCCGCCGGCCTCGCCGGGGCGGGGCCAAAACCCGGGAAGTCCCGCCGGCGATGGCGGCGGCTTGCTCGTCCGATTACCTCGCGCTCGCCGTGGCCTCCTTCAGTCCCGCGACCATCGGCGCGTCGGGTCCGGCCAGCAGTCCGGGCCCGGTGTCCTTCACCATGAGCCACCAAGTCTCCTCCGCGCTCCCCAAACCCAGGATGACCCCGCCGCGCAACGTATATTTGAGAGCGTTCACCAGCAGGTTTCGCAACAATCCCCCTCACTTTGGCGGCGTCGCCGTCGGCGATGAGGCGAGGGGCCATAAGGGGTCAAACTTTGCACTCGTCAGAAAAAGGCGGCCTAAGCGCCATGTGAGTCGGAGCCAATTGCAAAGCGCAAAATTTCACCCCTCCAGCTTTCGCCGTTGGAGCACGGACGATCAGCCGAAGTCTCCTTCCCAAATATTCGCCCTTGGCGAATTCCCTAACCGGTCCCCTCTCCGCCTCCTGCTCTCTCCGTCCCCGCGCGCTTCCCCGCGTCATCCTCGCCTCCCCGCTTGCGCTCCGTCCCGCGCCGCCTACGGTCCGCGTTTCCCCATGGCCCGATTCACCCGTCCTCACCCCGCGGCCCGCGCCGCTTCCGTCCTCACCGCTTTCGTCCTCGCCCTGCTGGTCGCCTCTGCCGCCCGCGCCGTCGAGATGGCCGTCGATAAGAACGCCGTCGTCGGCAAACTGAAGCCGATGGACCGCCACGCCGAGGCCGACATCAAACCCGCTTCCGACGAGGGCCTGCTCGCGTTGAAGCGCTTCAAACTCCCGCCCGGCCTCACCGTTTCCCTCTGGGCCGCCGAGCCCATGCTCGCCAACCCCGTCGCCTTCAACTTCGACGAAAAAGGCCGCGCGTTCGTCTCCGAGACTTACCGCTACCGCTCCAGCGTCCTCGATATCCGCGACTACATGTGGCTCCTCGAAGACGAGCTCGCCAACCGCACTCAGGACGATTTCCGCGCCATGATCCTCCGCCGTTTCGGACCCGAGGGCGTCGCCGAGCTGCGCAAAGAAACCGAACGCGTCCGCCTCGTCGAGGACCGCGACGGCAGCGGCCACGCCGACACCACCAGCGTCTACGCCGACGGTTTCAACGACGAGATCTCCGGCATCGCCTCCGGCGTCCTCCCGCACAACGGCACCGTTTATTTCACCAGCATCCCCAGCCTTTGGGCCATGACCGGCGCCAACAAGGCCGAGACCCGCAAAGAACTCAGCACCGGCTACGGCGTCCGCTTCAACTTCACCGGCCACGATATGCATGGCCTCGCGATCGGCCCCGACGGCAAACTCTACTACAGCATCGGCGACCGCGCCGCCCACGTCGTCACGCCCACCAACACCATCGCCAACCCCGATACCGGCTCGATCTTCCGCTGCGATCTCGACGGCTCCCACGTCGAACTCTTCGCCACCGGCGTCCGCAATCCCCAAGACCTCCTTTTCACCGAAAACGGCGACCTTTTCACCGGCGACAACGACTGCGACCAAGGCGACATGGAACGCCTCGTCCACGTCGTCGAAGGCGGCGACTCCGGCTGGCGCGTCGGTTACCAACACGCCCCCATGGGCAACGCCGGCTCTTGGAACCGCGAGCGCCTCTGGCTCCCCCGATTCCCCGGCCAGGCCGCCAACCACCTCGCGCCTATTGCCAACATCGAGGACGGCCCCTCCGGCATCACCTACTACCCCGGCACCGGCCTCAACGACTCCTACCGCGGCACCCTCTTCATCACGACCTTCGTCGGCAACGTCTCCCGCTCCGGCATCTTCGCCTACAAACTGAAACCCAACGGCGCCTCCTACGCCATCGACACCGCCCAACGCTTCCTCGGCGGCGCCCTCCCCACCGACGTGAAGTTCGGCCCCGACGGCCGCCTTTATTGGTCCGATTGGGCCGACGGCTGGCCCAAATCCAAACGCGGCCGCATCTACGCCATTTCCGACCCCGCCCACGCCAACGACCCCGTCATCACGGAAACCAAGGTCCTCATCGCCGCCGATCTCACGAAAAAATCCGTCGCGGAACTCAGCTCCCTCCTCGGCCACCCCGACATGCGCGTCCGCCGCGCCGTCCAGTTCGAACTCGCCGCCCGTAGTGCCGACGGCCTTACCGCTCTGACCGCCGTCGCCCAAAAAACCGACGCCGCCCCCTACGCCCGCCTCCACGCCGTCTGGGGACTCGGCCAGCTCGCCGGCAAAAATCCCCCCGCGCTCACCGCCTTCGCCGCCCTCGCCACCGACCCCGACGCCGAAGTCCGCGCCCAGTCCGTCAAACTCCTCGGCGATAACCACGTCGCCGGCGCTTTCCCACTCCTCGTCACCGCGCTCGCCGATTCCTCCGCGCGCGTGAAATTCTTCGCCGCCCAATCCCTCGGCAAACTCCGTAACCACGACGCCACCCCCGCCCTCCTCGCCGCTCTCAAAGCCAACGACGACGCCGACGCCTACCTCCGCCACGCCCTCGTCATGGGCCTCCTCGGCAGCGACGACCACGCCGCGCTCATCGCCGCCAGCACCTACGAGTCCCCGGCCGTCCGCCTCGGCGTCCTCCTCACCTTCCGGCGCCTCGCCTCGCCCGACGTCGCGAAATTCCTCAACGATTCCGATCCCTACATCGTCCGCGAGGCCGCCCTCGCCATCAACGACGCGCCCATTCCCGCCGCCGCACCCGCCCTCGCCGCGTTCATCGCCAAGCCCGTCGCCGACGACGCCGTGATGCTCCGCGCGATCAACGCAAACTTTCGCCTCGGCACGCCCGCCCACGCCGCCGCCCTCGCCACCTACGCCGCGCGTAAAGACGCCCCCGCCGCCCTCCGCGCCGAAGCCCTCACCCAGCTCGCCCTTTGGCCCGCCCCGCCCCAGCGCGACCGCATCGTCGGCATCTTCCGCCCGTTTGAACAAAAGACCCGCGACGCCGCCGTCGCCTCCGCCGCCCTCGCGCCCGTCCTCCCCGCCCTCCTCGCCGTCGATACGCCGGAACGCGTCCAGACCGCCGCTCTCAAGGCCGCCGAGAAACTCGAAATCACCGCCGCCGCCGACACTTTCTTCGCCATCGTCTCCGACCCCGCGCAGACCCCCGCCGCCCGTGCCGCCGCCCTCAACGGCCTGAAACACTTCAAAGACCCGCGCCTCGCCGCCGCCGTCAAAATCGCCAGCGAGTCCGACGCCGCCGATCTCCGCGGCGCCGCCCTCCCCATCGTCGCCGGCCTTTCGCCCGACATCGCCGCCCCCGTCATCAAAAACCTCCTCGTCAACGGCACCCTCGCCGAACAACGCACTGCGCTCGAGGCCCTCACCGTTCTCCAACACCCCACCGCCGATGCCCTCATGGTCGCACAGATCGAGCGCCTCAACGCCGGCCAGGTCGCCGCCGGCGCGCAACTCGAAGTCCTTGAAGCCGCCACCGCCCGCGCCACGCCTCCCGTCCTCGCCGCCCTCGCCCAGCGCGACGACGTCCTCGCCAAAACCAACGACCCCCTCGCCGCCTACCGCGTCGCCCTCCGCGGCGGCAACGCCAAGAGCGGTTCCGAAATCTTCTACAACCAGCCCGTCATGGCCTGCGTAAAATGCCACGCCATCAGCGGCGCGGGCGGCGCCGCCGGCCCCGAGCTCGGCGACATCGGCCGGAAATATCCGCGAGAGTATCTCCTCGAATCCATCATCAAGCCCAACGCCCACATCGCCCCCGGCTTCGACACCGTGGTCGTCACCTTGAAAAAAGGCGGCGTGCAGGCCGGCGTAGTCGGCAAGGAAACCGCCACCGAACTCACGCTCAACCCCGTCGAGGGCCCGCCCATCGTGATCGCGAAGACCAACATCGCCAGACGCGACGCCGCCCCTTCGAGCATGCCGGAGATTTACGGCGCGATCCTCACCAAATCCGAAATCCGCGACGTCGTGGAATTTCTCGCCAGCCAGAAGGCGAACCCCACGAACGCCGCCGAAATCCCCCGCGCCCTCCGCGACACCCGCGCCGAATACGAAGCCCGCGCCGACGCCAAGTCCGCCCAGTAACGCGCCCGCAAGGTGGGCCGCGCTCTCCGCCGCGCGGCCCACTCTAGAACCGACCGCCGGTCGGTTACCCGGAAAGCCCCGCCCCCCCCGCCGGGGCTTTTTCTTTTTCCCACCCTCGCCACGACCGCGCTCGGAACAGCTCTCCGCCCCACCGCACGATCGCCCCGCCGCGTCCTTCCCCGTGACCAATCCTTTTTCCGCGCTCGTTTGGTTTTGGCGCGGCTGGCGCGGCGGCAGCATGACGTTCGCCGCGCTCTTCGCCCTCGCCCTATTCGGCGTCTCCGCCATCGGCGGCATGCGCCACGCGCTCCATCAAATCGGCGCGCCTTGGTATCTGTGGCTGCTGCTCCCCATCGCGCTGATCACCGCCCTCGCTCGCTGGGAAAACGCGTGGGTTCCCGACGCCACCCGCCGCCGCCGCTACGCCTGGTCCATCGTCGGCGGCTCCATCCTGCTCGTCGCCATCATCGCCAAACTCCGCCCCGACCCTCCGCGCGCGGAACGAAACACCATCCCTCCCGCTTCATTTAAGCGCTGAATCCAGAACCGATACCCTTCACGTCATCGTCAAATGATGCGCTCCGGCACATACACGATGTCATCGGGTTCGAGAATAACGGAGTCGTCTTTTACTCCCGGCGTCCGGTTGTGCGGGGCGGGATCGGCGTCGTGGACTTCAATTTTGATCGATCCGTTGGGTAGGATTCGCGTGACCCGCACCGCCTGCAACTTGGCCGTTTCGGTGCCCCCACCCGCCAGCAACAGCAGGTCGCGATATAAACAGCAGGTCGCGCAATGTCATGGTTGCGCCCACCTCGAGCGGATAACGCGCAGGTTTACACACCTGCCCGCCAATCGTGGCTTCCCGCGGCGCATAGCCGTCAACCGTGATCCCTACGCTGGAATCGCCAATGGCGTATTTCGTCAGGTAGGCCGCTTTAATCGCGGACACCGCCTCCGGAATCGTCAGTCCTAGGACCCGCACTTCCGGGGCTCCTCTCAAGGAAATCGCCCCGTTTGAATCCACGCGGACTGTGGTCGAAAGTTCGCCGTGATTCTCCACCGAGAGGCTAAGTTTATCGCTCGATCTGATGGTATATCTGGCCGCTTTTTTTGCGGGCGGAACCTCTGCTTGAACTTGAGGCTGCGCCTTCGGCTCAGGACGGAGGTTTGCCAAGAAGACATACCCACCAGCAAGCGCGGCAACGATCATCACCACCCAAATGAGCGGGCTGCGGAAGGGGCCATGGCGAGCGGGTGGTTTCGAGCAGGGCGCAATCTTGGAGTGGGACATACATTGCAACTCAACTGTTGGAGCGGCGCGGTTTGAGTCAATAGACCGGAATCGAAACCAACAGGCCGATTCCCATCCCGCCGAGCCCCAGCGGAAATGCGACCGCCGCGATCATCCCGAGACCAACCGGATTCGGACGCGGTCCTTGCCACAAACCGACGGCGAGCAAAGGCCCCACCCCGATCACGAAAATCCCCAACCGGCCCAAAAGATCAGCGGAAGGCTGAACTTACGCCGCCGAGATCGCACGGAAATCTTTCGCAAACCACGACCACTTCACCTGCTCGCGCTGCGCGGGCTTGGCGTCGGTCGAGACCAGCAGCACCGGCTTCAGCTCATCGGCCCGTTTTTCCCACGCCGCCTTGGCCGGCTCATCAATCACCGCCCCGAAAGACCCTCCGTGTCAGCGTCCGGCCCAAAGCTCTTGATGAAAAACGGCGGCTGATTCACGAGCGCCAGCACCACTTCCAGCGCCGCGCACCGGCCGGATACGCCGCGTAAAACACCAGCGCCGCCGCGCTGCCCTGCTGCCGCTGTCCATCCAGCCATGTGGAGAATTCCTCTGCGCCCATCTCCCTCGGCGGCGCGGGCGGAACCGCCTTCTGCAAAGCCTCGAGCGCGGCATAGTCGCCGTCCGCCGCCGTCTCCCCCGCCGCCACCGTTTCGGGCACCGTGCGGCCGCGCCCAGAAAGCGCCCGGCGCCATCGCCGCCCATCCGCCGAGTGTGCCTTACTTCATTATAATGGTTTTCGCGGTGCCGAGATTGTCCGGGTCGTCAAAAATCAATCGCGGCTTCGGTCCGTCGGATTTTTCCGGTCGGCTTGACGCCATTTCACCCCTACGGAGTCTTGTGTATCAGGGATTTCCCGACCCCATACCCGGTAACAAATCACGGCAATGCGCCTTGTGCGCGCCGCCCCAAGTTTCTTGCTGGCGACCGTCCAACCACGCGTCGGCTCCAGCTGCGCTCAACTCCCAACCATCGCCATGAAATCCGCACGCAAAAAACTGTTCGCCGCCGCCGCTTTACTCGGCCTCGCCACCGCCGCCCACGCCCTACTCTACGTCGCCACCGGCAGCTCCGGCGTCACCGCCTCGTTCAACTTTACGATCAACCCGCTCCTAAACCGGGTGACCGTGCAGGTGGACAACACTCACCCCGGCGCCGGCGGCATCACGGGCACGGTCACCTCGTTCGGCTTCAACGTTCCAGCCGCGCTGGTCGCCACCGGTTCGTTGCTCAGCTACTCCGGCGTCCCCGCCGACAAATGGACGTTCTTCACTCCTTAAGATTTGAACAATTTCGACCAGAACGTCGGCGCCGGCTCGGGCAAGAACGTCAACGGCGGTCAACCGCACGAGAGCCTCGGCTTCGGCACCACCGCCACCTTTGTGTTCCAATTCGCCGACTTTAACGACGTCACGGGATTCCTCGGCAACCACGGCGTGAGCCTCAAATGGCAGGGTCTCAGCACCAACAACCCGAGCGACGAGGCCCACGGCGTTCTATTCATCGTCGATACGCCGCCCGTCCCCGAGCCGTCCACCTACGGTCTCCGCGTCGCCGCGACCTTGCCCATCGGCGCCCTCCTGCGCCGCCGAAACCGTCTTGTCACAGTCCCGGCCGCGCCGCCGCCCTCGCCGCGGCGGGGCGCGGCCACCAAGGCG
>JACMRG010000061.1 GCA_014376585.1 Opitutaceae bacterium
CGAGTTGGTGGCCGAAGAAATCGAGACGGTAGGGCTGCGTGGCGGTGACGGGATAGACGTCGATGATGCCGCCTCGGATCGCGTAGTGGCCGGGAGATTCGCAGACGGCTTCGGAATCGTAGTCGAGGGCGCGGAGTTGTTCGAGCAGGCCGGTAAAGGAGAGCGGTTCGCCGCGGACGAGCGTAAGTTCGCGGGCGGCGAAAGCTTCGAGCGCGGGGACCTGTTGGAGGAGCGCGGCGGGCGTCGAGACGATCAGGAGCGTGGAATTGAGCGAGAGGTGGGCGCCGGAGGGGGTGCGGAGGGCGCGGAGTTTGGAGAGGACGGCGAGGCGGTCGCTGGAGGCGGCGAAGGCTTCGCGCATGTCGCGGGTGTCGGGCTGCGACTCGGGGAACACCAAGACGCTGAGCGGCGTGGCGGGTGCGGCCGCGTGGAAAAAGACTACGTCCTCGGCGAGTTGCTCGGCGGTTTTGAGTTCGTCGGCGATCACCAGCCAGACCGGCGCGGAATGGGCGCGCACGAGTTCGGCGAGCACGGCGCCGCGGGCGGCGGGGCAGATGCCGGTAAGCTTGATACGGGCTTGGTCGGGGGCGGCGGACATTACGGCGAACACGGGAACGGAAGGGGACGGAACCACGGTTGGGCAAATGCGCAATGCGACACGCGCCTTGGACCCAACGGCACGCGACTAAGCGGGCGGCTTGGACTTTAGGATTTCGAGCGCGACGCGGGCGGCGGCTTCTTCGGCGAGTTTTTTCGAACTGCCGCTGCCCCGGCCGAGGGGTTTGTCGAGGAAGTAAACCTCGACGAAGTAACGGCGTTCGTGATCGCCGCCCTCGGTGCGGATCACTTCGTAGCGCACGGCACGGTTGCCGTGGTTCGGTTGCACGATCTCCTGGAGCCGGCCTTTCGGATTGTGCAAGTCACCCACGGCTTCGAGGCGGAGGTTGAGATCGCCGAAGATCGCGAGCATGACGCGGCGGGCGGTCGGCCAATCACTATCGAGGTAAAGCGCGCCAAAGACGGCTTCGCAGGCGTCCTCGAGATTGGACGCGCGGTTTTGGCCGCCCGTGCCCTGTTCACTGGTGCCGAGACGGAGGCACGCATCGAGCCCGAGGTCGAGGCCGAGCCGCGCGAGGAAGGAGCCCTTGGCGAGAGCGGAGCGGCGCCGGCTGAGGTCGCCCTCGCGCTCGGTGGGGTAGAGTTCGAAGAGCCGCTCGGTGAGCACGAGCTGCAGCACGGCGTCGCCGAGAAATTCGAGGCGCTGGTTGTTCTCCGTGACGCGGGAATGATCCTGGTGAAAAGACGGGTGTGTGACCGCGAGGCGCAGGAGATTGGGGTCGCGAAAAACGTAGCCGAGTCGCTGTTGGAGTTGGTCGAGGGGCGTGCTCACGGTTTGCGTTTAGGAACTGGCGCTGGCGTAGCGACGGAGGCCGCGGTGGAAGACGAAGATCGCGACGGTGAACCAGGCGGCGGTGGCGCCGAGGAGGCCGAGGACCCAGGCGGGTTGAAAGCCGCGGAGCAGGATTTCGGCGGGGGCGTTGCTTACGACGACGACGGGCAAGAGCCAGACGAACAGGAGACTGGCGAGGCCCTTGAACGCTTCGCGGGGCAGGCGGGAAAACTCCGAGAGCGTGAAGTAGCTGCCCTCGATGCCCTGCGCGCTCGTGAGCCAAAATGCCAGCGAGATGGTGAGCACGAGCATGCTGTAGTGGATGATGAGACCACAGCCGATCATCGCCGCGTAGAGGAGCAGATCGAGAACGCTCGGGTGCAGCCCGAGTTTGTGGGCGGAGTAGGCGACGACGCCCATGGCGACGAACGAGTTCATGAGGCCGTCGAGGTCGAGCTTCCGGGTGGAGGCCATGAACAGGATGTTGCCGGGCTGAGCCAAAAAGAAATCAAAGGCGCCGCTCTTTATATTGCGCCCCATTTCGAAGAGGCTGCTCCAGAAAAAGCCCATGAGAAAACGCTGCACGAGCAACGAGGTGCCGACGAGGAGGAGCATCTCGTATTTGGTCCAACCGGCGATGGAATCGGTGTGCTCGTAAATGACGGAAATGAGCAGGAGATTCACGCTCATCCAAAAGAGCTCGACGAGTGCCCACAGGAAGAAATCGAAGCGAAACATGAGCGTCCGCGTGACCGAGTAGCGGGCGCTGGCGAGCCAGATTTGGAAATAGTTCGTCATCGGAAACCGCTTAGCCACCGACGGCGGTGTGACGGCGGAGCCCCCGGTGCCAGAGGAGCTGGTTCAGTGCGAGGAGGAGGAGCACCCAGAGGAGCTGGAGGCCGAATCCGTGGATGGCGGCGGCGAGCTCGATGCGGCCGGTGAGGATCGCGGTGGGAAAATAGGTCTGGTAATAAAACGGGAGAAACTGGGCGATGCGGAAAAGCCACGCGGGCAGGAGATCGAGCGGAAACATCTGACCGCCGAGCAGCGACTCGATCGCCATGGAGAGAATGACGAAGCCCTGGATTTCCAAAAACCAAAACGTCAGAAGACCGAAGCAGTAGGCGATGCTGAACTGGATCAGCGCCGAGAGGACCATGGCGGGCGGGACGAGGGCGTAGCGCCACCACTCGGAGGGCAGCGTGAGGTAGTCGCGGAGGAGGGGCAGGGCGAGGAGGAGGGGGATCAGAATGAGCGCGCCGGTAACCATGCGGGCGGCGGCGAAAATACTGAAGCGGTAGAGAAAATAGTTAATCGGCTTCAGGATGAACTGATTGATGAGACCGTTGCGGATTTCCTCGCTGATCTGATAGTCCTCGTTGAAGGCGCCGACGAAAAACTGCATCACCAGCATGACGAGAAAGTAGGTGAGCGTCTGGCCGAAACTGAACCCGCCGATGGTGGGGGTGTGGGCGAACGCCGCGCCCCAAAGGATGAACACGACCGCGAGGTGGAAGAGCGAGAAAAAGCCCCGCACCGCGAAATTCAGGCGGTAAACGAGGTTGCTCTGCAGGCCGATCAGGAAGGATTGGCGATATTTGGCGAAGGCGGGAAACACAGGAGACGGAGAGTGGCGGGAAGTGAGTAGCGGGTCGCGCGCTGGCGCAAGCGGCGGGCAACTATCTTCGGCACCGGTTGCGCGCCCCTCGTCACTTTGAATTCAGGCCGAAGCGCTCGATGACTTCGTTCGCGAGTTGCTTGTAAGCCGTGGCGCCAGGGCTGGAGGGATCGTAGGCGAAGATGGTTTTACCAAAGCTCGGCGCCTCGCTCAATCGGACCGTGCGCGGGATGACGCTTTTGAAGATTTTATCGGGCAGATGCTTTTTGACCTCGTCCACGACTTGGCGCGAGAGATTGGTGCGCATGTCGAACATCGTCATCACGACGCCGCCGAGAGTGAGGTCGTCGTTGACGTGGGCGGCCTTGAGGCGATCCACGTTGCGCAGGATCTGCCCGAGGCCTTCGAGGGCGAGGTATTCGCACTGGAGCGTGATCAGCAAATAGTCGGCGGCGGCGAGGCTATTCATCGAGAGCATCCCCAGGGCGGGCGGGCAGTCGATGATGATGGCGCGGTAGCCCCGACTGGCGCGGATGGGGGCGAGGACGGTTTTGAGGCGGAGGAGGTAGTTTTCGGTCGAGGCGAGTTCGATCTCGGCGGCGGCGAGATCTTCCTCGCTGGGGATGAGGGCGAGGTGCTCGACAGAGGTCGGGACGATCATCTCGAAGGC
>JACMRG010000062.1 GCA_014376585.1 Opitutaceae bacterium
CCGCCAGCTCCGCAAAGTTCCGGTGCCGCCGCCCCAGCTCCCGCGCCGTGCTCTCGCCCACGTCGGGCACGCTCAACGCATAAAGCCATTTCTCCAGCGCCAACGCCTTCGCCGCCTCACGCGCCGCGACGATCTTTATGGCGTTCTTCTCGCCAAAAATTCGCGGCTCTTCCGCCGTCCCAAGATTGAGCGTCGCCAGCGTAGCCAGCGTCACATCGTAAAGATCCGGCTGGTCCTTCACCCATCCCAGCTCGACCAGCTTCGCCGCCACCGTCTCGCCCAAGCCATCGATGGCCAGCGCGCGCCGACTGCAAAAAAATCCCAGCCGCCCCGCGCGTTGTGCCCGGCAATCGTAGTTCTGGCACTTCCACGCCACGCCCTGCGCTTCCTCCGCCGCCACTTCGAGCCGCGCGATCCCGCTCCCGCACACCGGGCATTTCCCGCCGACTAACGCGAACAGATCAAACTCCGCCGCACCCGCCACGCGCTCCTCCGGAAACGACTTCAACACCGCCGGAATCACTTCGCCCGCCTTCTCGATCTCCACGAGATCGCCCACGCGGATATCCTTCCGCCGGATCTCATCCTCATTGTGCAGCGTCGCCCGGCTGATCGTGCTGCCCGCGAGCAATACCGGCTCCAGCTCCGCGACCGGACTCAAAATCCCCGTCTTCCCCACCTGGATCGTGATCGCCCGCAACCGCGTGCGTGCCGTGTCCGGCTTAAACTTATACGCGATGGCCCAGCGCGGCGCCTTATCCGTCGCGCCCACCGCCCGCTGCTGCGCCATCGCATCGAGCTTCACCACCGCGCCATCCGTGCCATACGCGAAACTGCGCCGCAGCCCATCGAGTTCACCAATCGCATTCCAAGCGGCATCGATTCCCCGCACCGGCCAGATACGTTCCACCACCGGCAGGCCCCACGCGCGCAACTGGTCATGCAACTGCGACTGCGACGCCACCGCTTCCGGCTCACAATAACCGAGGCCGTAAAGCACGATGGCGAGTTTGCGCTTCGCGACTTCGCTCGTGTCGAGCTGCTTGATCGTGCCCGCCGCGAGGTTGCGCGGGTTGGCGTAAAGATCCTCGCCCGCCGCCGCGCGCTCGGCGTTGATCCGATCAAACTCCGCCGCCGTCAGATAAATCTCGCCGCGAATCTCCACCACTTGCGGCGCCGCGCCCGAGAGCGTGCGCGGCAACGTCCGGATCGTGCGCACATTCGCCGTCACGTCGTCGCCCTTGTCCCCCTTTCCGCGCGTGACGGCGCGCACGAGTTTTCCGTTTTCGTAAGTGAGGCTCACCGCCAGTCCGTCGATCTTCGGCTCGACCGTGTAGCGTAGGTCGTCGACCTCGAGGAGCTTCGTCAGCCGCGTGTGAAACGCCCGCACCTCGGCCTCGTTGTAAGTATTGTCGAGACTCAGCATTTTTTGCCGGTGCGCGACCTCGACAAAACCCTGCGCGCGGTCGTCGCCCACCTTCTGCGTCGGCGAATCAGCACTCGCAAACTGCGGAAATTTCTCTTCTAGCTCCGCCAGCTCGTGCTTGAGGACATCATACTCGAAATCCGTGATCTTCGGCGTCGCCTTCCGATAGTAGAGCTCATCGTGCTGCCCGATCTCGGCGCGCAACGCAGCGACGCGTGACTGGGCTTGGCCCGCATTCATGCGCGGTTCTTCTCCGCCGTCCGATCACTGCCCAGCCCCGTCTCCAGCCACGCGCGGTAACGCGCCCACCCGCAGTAACCCGCTACCGCGGTCGCGGCGCCCAGCGTATCCGCCACCCAATCGGCAAACTCCATCGAGCGACCCGGCGTGAAATACTGGTGCACCTCGTCGCTTACGCCAAACAGCGACACGATCGCCACCGCCCAGCCCCACCGCCTGCGCCCCAGCGCGCGCACCACCAACGTGCCCATCAGGCCGTAAACGCTGAAATGCACGACCTTGTCAAAATTCGCGACGTGGATCCCCGACTCCAATGCGCTACGACTGGACGCCACTACGATCAGACCGGCCACCGCCAGGGCGTAGACCCACCGCCCGCGGAGAGATTGTTGGACTGAAGTCACTGCTTTCATGGTGCGACCCGTCCGCTGAAATCCAAGTGGCGAATGGGGAAATTTATTTACCCGATGACTTTCATCCGGCTTGTGATCGCGCTCCCGTCTCCGACAGGCTGAGCGGTGGAATCGCCGCCCGATGCGTAAGCCAAAACCTAAAATTCCCGAGTCCACCGAAGCCGACACTCGCCCTCCTTTCGCCGGTCCGCTGCGGCAAAGAGTTTCGCGCCTTACCGCGTTCGATTTTCGTGAACAGTGGTGGAACGTCGTCGATGCTTGGGAAGAACGCCGCCGCCTGCGGCGCGCCGTTTACACCACCATCGCCACCCTCGTGGTGATCGGCGCGACCTGGACGTGGGTTTATCCCCGGTGGACCAAGCGCAACACCTTCCGCATGGCCCGCCAGTGGATCGAGGCCGGCCGGTTGCAAAACGCCTCCGAGGTCATCCAACAGGCCCTCGTCAACGACCCCGAAAATCCCGAGGGCTGGCGCTTCGCCGCCGAACTCGCCCGCCGTCGCCAAAATAAGCTCGGCGCCATGGGCTATTCGCGCCGCGCCGCCAGCCTCGCCCCCGAGCATCCGGAGTTTACCGTCGAATGGGCCTCGGATGCACTCATCGCCGAACTGCCCGAGGACGCCGAAAAAGCGCTGGCCACCCTCAGCCCGTCCGACCTCACCGCCTCGTCCCACGCGCAGCGTATCCGCGGCGAAATCGCGCGCCGCCGCTTTCAACTCACCGCCGCCCGCGACCATTTTGAAGCCGCCCTCAAGCTCGACGGCCCGCTCGCCATCGACGAGGTCCCGCTCGGCACCATTCTGATAAATTCCAACGAACCCACCGAGCGCCAACGCGGCCTCACGCTCCTCGGCCAGCGCGCCGTCGATCTCGAATGGGGCGCCAACGCGATGCGAACGCTCCTCAGTGACGCCCTCGCGCATGATGACCATTTCGCCATGGTGGATTGGGCCGAGCGCCTTCGCGCACACCCCCGCTGCACGCTCGGCGATGTCCCCAACTGCCTCCTCGCCCTTTCTCGCGCCGATGCCCCCCGCTTCGACGCGCTGTTGGAAACCCTGAAAAAAAAGCACGCCGGCAACGGCGACCAGATCGCGCTCCTCCTCGACTGGCTTAACCAAATCGGCCGCCCTGCCGAAGCCGCCCGCTGGGCCTTGAGCCTGCCGCCCGCGCTCACCAAAAAACCGCCTGTGATTGTTACCGTCGCCGAGACCCTGCGCCGCACCGCCGACTGGCCCGCCCTGAACACATGGCTCGAGGAGGGCAATTGGGGCCAAGATGTGGAATTCATCCGACTCGCCTACGCCATGCTCGCCCGTCGCCAACTCGGCGACACCGTGCGCACCGATCAACTCTGGCGCACGTTGCAAGGGGCCGCCCAAACCAACGGCGTGCGTGCGCTCTTCACCGCCAATCTTCTCTACAGCTGGGGCTGGCAGACCGAGAGCCTCGCCCTGCTCTGGAACGCCGCCGACCAGCCGGGCGTGGCGTTGCAGGCCTTGGGGGCTATCGCCCGCCATTACCAATTTCACCGCGACGCCGCCGGTCAGTATCAGGCCTTCCGCCGCCTCTACTCGTTGCGCTCCCAAGACCGGGACATCTCCAACAACTACGCCTTCTTCGCCGCCCTCGCCGGCACCGATGCCGGTATCGCCCGGAAAATCGCCGAGGAAAATCATGCCGCCTTCCCGGCCAACGCGACCTACCGCGCGACCTACGCCTTCGTTCTCCTCGCGCAAGACCGCGCCGTCGAATCCCTCGCGCTGATCACACCGGTCGCGGCGGAGTCGAGCACCTCCCCGGCGATCGCGTTTGCCTACGGCCTCGCCCTGGCCGGCAACGCCCGCAAAGTCGAAGCCCGCCCGATCCTCGACTCCCTCGCGCCCGCGACCCTCACCTTTGAGGAGATCGCGTTGATCAAAAAATCCTTAGATTGAAACCGCCGCGCCGGTCCGGCGTCGGCGCCACGCGAACGCTCCGTAAAGCCCCACCGCCCCGATTATCGGCAGCCAGGCACCCACTTCGGGAATCGGCTTACCGTCGATCAACGCGGCTGAGCCCACCTGATAAACCAGCAGGCCGCTTGGATTGAGTGTGTTGTTAGAGCTACTGCCGTTCACGCTGTTCGTGTTATCGACCACAATGGTCAGGTAGTTGGTGCCGATCTTGAAGATCGCATTGCCGTTCGTCCCGTTCGTCCCGTTTTGCAACGTCACCGAGGTCGAGTTGTTCCACGCATTGGTCGCCGTCGCGGCTGCGGTGCCCGTCGGGATCGTCGTGCCGTTGCCGCTCGGATTCACGTAAATGCGATATTGGTCGTCAGCCGAAATCGTGAGACTGATCGAAATCGAATTTGTGATGTTTCCGGAGCCATTGCCCGTGACTGTGAGGGCCAGAGTATAGACAAAAATACCCTTGTTGCTGCCGGTGTTGCCGTTACCGGGCAGAAAACCACCACCCACGTTCGCCGTGCCGCTGCCGTTGGTCGCGCCCGGAGCCGTGATCCACTGCGCCGACGAAGTATTCTGCGTCCAAGCCCCGTCGATGAACGCGCTGCTCACCACGTAAGCCGCGCCCTGATTGCTGGTGCTCTGGGAAGACCCGCCATTGGTCGAAGCATACGTGACATTCCAATGCGGGTCTGTGCTGCCGCCACTGAGCAAACCGCCGCTGTTATCGATGCCCGAGTAATAGAGGCCCGTGATATTCGTCGCCGTCCCCGCGCGCGCCCACCCAGCGAGCCCGAGAACTGCTGCGATCATCGCACTGCGGATAACTAATCGGCGTAACTTCATTTCAACTGGAATCTAGGGTGTAACCCCCAGTCCTCAAGTTGATTTTTAGCGTGAAATTACGAACTCTGCTGCCGAGCACAACGTCCTCGCGAACGCCGGTTTTATTTACTCGCGCGCAGGTGACCGCGGCCGTCTTTGAGCACCGGACTCGCATCGACGACTGGCCGCGCTGCGATCTTTAGCCCTAGGCCGTGTCTTCGAAATAAACTGGGCGAGAAGTATTTTAAATTCCGATACTGAGTGCTTGCAACGAGGCTGATGATATGTTCACATAATGTTGGGAAACAAGCGATAAGGTTCGTCCTGGGTGACAGGCACTGGGACGGGCAAAAAAAATTAACGACCACCGGCTGACGCTGAGCGGTCCCCGGCGGCGTGGCTGCAAATGTCCCGGGCAGCGGCGGCGAATCGAGGCGATCCTGTGGATATTGCGAACAGGGGCGCCGTGGCGGGATCTGCCGGAGGGCTTTGGCCCGTGGCAAACCGGCTACTCCGCTTTTCGCCGCTGGACCC
>JACMRG010000063.1 GCA_014376585.1 Opitutaceae bacterium
ACCCCCCGCCCCGCCCCCTCACTCCACCACCTCGACCACATACCGCCGGTGCCGCTTGCGCCCCCGCTGCCCCGACCGCACCCGCTCACCGCTCTTCAACTTCATCACCTGTCCGCCGAACTTCTCCGAAAACATCCGCCCCATCCCGCTCTTGCTTTTTTGGTTCAGCTCCAACCACTCCTCGCTGCTCTCCTTATCCTTTTTCCATGTGCCCTCCATGCACCACGAGAAGCAGTCGTTGGCCTGGCACGCCGCCACCAAGTCCTGAAAAGTAAACTCCTTCTTGCGCAGCGCCGGCCCCGCCGCGCCCTCCGGCCCCACCATATCCGCGCGCAGCACCTCCACGAGCGCCAGCATGTCCGCGATCTCATTGCTCCCCGAGTTGTCGTCCACCGGCGGCGCCTCGCACGGATCGCCAAACCCCGCGTGCTGCACGATCCCGCCAAACACCTCGCACCACTTCTCGAAGCCCCGCAACACCCGCCCGCCCTTCGGCCGCCCCGCCTTGTCCCAATCGCGGATGAGCGCCCACAGCGCGCTCAACACATCGCTCCGCACCTCGGGCCGGCACAGCCACTCCTCATCGATCGGCTTCGTCACCACGCGCTCCTGCACGTCGAACTGCTCCGTATACAGCGACACCCGCAGCGTCCGCCGCACGATGTCCATGCTCGGCTTCAAATTATTCCCCGTGATGAACACCGTGCACTGCTTTTCCGCCGTGAACCCCGACAGCCCGCCCAACATGCGCCCGCTCATCGTCGCGGAAGTCATGAACGCGTTGAGCTCCTGGCTCTTCAAAACCCCGTCCAGATCGTCCAGGAAAAAATACGAATCCCCATCCAGCGCCGCCGTGCTCAGCTCCTTGCGCAACTCCTCCGAATTCTCGCCCTTCACCCGCACCCGCGCCGAGCCCGCCACCGGCACGATCGCCATTTTCGCCAGCAGCGATTTGCCCGACCCCACCGTGTTCGCGGTCATCATGTAGTGCAGCCGCGCCGTCAACGGCCCGAGCAGCCCCGCGCCAAACATCGATAACATCGCCGAAATACACACCGCCAGGCTCCGGCTCGTTCCATCTTCGCGGTGATCCGCAAACGGGAACTCCTTATAGAGCGCCCGCAGGAACACCACCGCCTCCGCCGCCGGCATGTCGCGCCGCACCACCACCGCGCTCGGCACCGTGAAAATCTTCGACCCCACATCGTAGCCCTCCCCCAGCAGCTCGATCTTCCCCGCATCCGGCCCCTCGCGCCGCCACACCGGCATCGACACCGTGGATACGCGCGCCAGCTCCCGCTGCTGCTCAAGAAAAGCCGGCGACTGCAAGATCCCGCTCGCCACGTCCTTCGTCATCGAGAGCGGGATAAAAATCGGCACCTCGTCCACCATCTTCAAACGCGCCGGCACCATGAAGTCCTCCACATACGTGCGAAATTTTTCGGTCGTCATCGGCTTCCACCCGCCGCGCCGGCTATCGATGGTGACGACCACGTCGTCACGCCGATAGATGCCGTTGGTTTTGAGGATCGCGCCCACCTCGCGCGCCGTCCGCCCGAGCAGATACTTCTCGCTCGGCAGCCGCACAAACGGAGCCGTCTTGTTGATCTCGATCGGCACGGCCGGCGCGGCGCCCGCGCTCTGCGCGTCCACGAGCCCGCCCGCCATCGCCCGCGCCATCGCATTTGCCGCCTCAGATTGTTCGCTCATTCAAAAAGGGTTTAAATTGGTTCTCCGTCAAAATTGTCCATGCGAGCGCGACCACTGCCGGAACTTGTCCGTTGCCGAGGCAGCGCAGTCGGTCCACCCGAGAGGCCACCCCATGAGCCATTCGACCCACGTCGGGTTCAGCGGCCCACCAACCTCCGTCGCAAGGCCGTCGCCAGCCTTCGGCGTGATGCCCGCTCGGTTGTAGTTCCCGCAGACTGTCGGCGTGGGCCAGAGCTTCACCGCAGCCTCCAATCCTACCTGCACTTTCTTGCCGTTGTGGTAGGCCGTCCGACCGCGCCAGTCCGTGACATGCGCCACCGAGCGGCCACCGTTCGGGCAGTTGGGCGTGGGCCACAATCCAGATTCGCTCTCTTCGGTGCGGGCCACCGGCATCGACAGCGCCGAGCACTCCCCAGCGCGCATCATACCCCAGCGCGGCCAGGTCTCCGAGAACTCGTCCAAGCCCGCGAGCAGTGAGAGCTGGGGAGTTTTCCACGAGCACGTAGCGCGGTCCCACCTCACAAATGGTTCGGGCCATTTTCGTCCAGAGTCCGCTTCGCGCTCCGTCGAGTCCTTTGCCAGTTCCGGCGACGCTGATGTCCTGGCACGGGAAGCCGCCAGTGATGATGTCCACCACTCCACGCCACGGCTTTCCGTCGAAGGTGCGGATGTCGTCCCAGATCGGGAAGGGCGGGAGCGAGCCGTCGTCTTGGCGGGCCATGAGGACGCGGCGAGCGTAGTCGTCGATTTCGACGGCGCAGACGGTTCTCCACCCGAGGAGCTTTCCCCCGAGAATTCCGCCACCAGCGCCTGCGAAAAGTGCCAGCTCATTCACGCCGCCTCCCCTTTCACCTTCTCCAAAAACGCCTCGCGCGCCGCCACGCACCGCGCCGACACATTCGCATAATAGCCGAGCCCGCCCTCGATCCACTCCACGCCGCCGCCCTCGTCGGCATCGCCCACGCCCACCGCCGCCAGCCCGCACCAAAACCCCTCCACATCCCGCACCACCGGCAGATCCTTGATCGCCCGCAGCGGCGCGTTCGGTTGCAGGTAAAGCAACTTTTGCCGCTGCGCCGGCCGGTGCAGCCGATAAATCCCCGCGGCATCCGCCTTCCCCAGCCGCAGCGCGCCCGGCAGCCGCGTCAGCCGCACGCACGACAGCGCCCCCGCATCATTGCCCCCCAAGTGCAGCAGATTCAGCGTCGGCAACAGCGCCTGCCGCTCCTCATCCCACTGCCGGCGCGTCGCACAGTCCACGCGGACCAGCGCATGGATCGACCGCCCGCCACTCGTGTAAATCGCCTCGATCCGCAACGGCAACTGCACCAGCAGCCCCAGCCAGTCCCGCATGTCGCTCACATCCGATTCCAGCACGATATACCGAAAATCCGTCACGCTCTCCTCACTCCGCCGGCTCATCTTCGGCTGCCCATCCTTCCCCAAGCTGCGCGGATTCGGGTGATATTTTCCGTCCACCGGCTGCGCGAGAAACCACACACCCTCCGCGCCCTCGCTCGGCACCTTCTCCACCGGCCACACCGCCTGCCCTTGGGATTTATACACCGAAAAACACACGACCTTTTCGCCCGGCTTATAGAGCGCCTGCAAAAACCCACTTGCCGTGATCTGCGCCGGATCGCGCGCCGAGCGATTCGCCAGCCACACGAGATCCACCGCCTTGCTCCACGCGCCCGCCATCTCCTTCAGCTTTTCCGGATTAAACCCCGGCCGCTCGATCTGCTCCACCGCGACCGGCGCCGCACTCACCCGCCGCCCCTGCGCATCCGTCTCGATGGGCGCGCCCATCTCCGCGCGCGCCGCATAGCCGCCGCCCGCATCGCGCAAGCACCCGCGCGGACGCAGCCCGTCCTTTGTCATCAATCCAGCTGCCGCCTCCGCGCCGTTGAGTTTGTGCCGCAGCTCCGCCGCACTCCACGGCGGCGAGCACCGCGCATTATACTGCTCGAGGATCGACTGGGCCGCGCCCACGGAAAGCCCGAAGCCCTGCGCAAGCACGCACGCCACGTGAAACGTCGCCGCATGCCCGCCCGCGCCCGCCGTCGCGCCATCGAGCTTCTCGACATACCGCGCGGCCCGCTCCTCCAAACTCATCGGCTGTTTGCGCCCCTCAGACATGCTCCTCCAGCCGTGCCGCCTCCTGCACTTTTTTGATCAACGCATCATCGGTAAACCCGGCGCGCAGCAGCGCCCAGTAAAGCTCCGCCCACGTGCCGCCCGCCGGCGCCAGGGGCCCCGCCGACGCGAGCAACCGCGCCAGCAACTCACTTTCGGCCGCGCACTGCGCAAGCTCCGCCATTAAACTCTTTTCGCTCGTCGTCATGGTAGTAGGTTTATCCTGTCAATCCGTGGTGCGCTGCCGGCCGATAATGTCGCAGCACCGACGCCACTTTTCTCCCCGCCAAAGTAGGGGCGACCGAAAGCCCCCACGGCACCTCATGCACCCGCAACTTCACGCTGGCGCCATCGCGGCAGCGGATCGTCACGACAAAAAGCGGCCTGGCCGGTTTCACCCGCGCCGCATGAGCTAGCGCGGGCATCACCTCGGCGCGCCCCGCGCGCGCCGCCCGCTTCCGTTCCTTGGCCGCGCGCTGATTGCGGCGCTTGATCGCCAGCTTATTGTTCTGGCTGCGCCAGAGACTTTTTCGTCTTACCTTCATTTCTCGGTGTGGCTGATTCTATGGTTCGGCAGAAAAAGAACCCACCCATCGTTTGCGGATTTCTCGACCGTGAAGTTTTCGCAGGCAAGCCAGCCCTTGAGCATGATTACGGTCATCTCTACGCCGCAGTCCGGCACTTCGCATGTCTGGCCAGCGTTGAGGGCATCACGCAGTTCACCGCGCGTTTTCGGCCGCAGCCGCCGAACCAATCCGATACAGCCCAACGCGGGCGACGCTTTATCTGTTTTGCTCATGATTGTCCTCCGCGTGGCTGATCGGAAACGTTCGATTTGCCGGGCGGGCGCTTGAGGTTTTTCAACACCGCAAGAAGCCCGATCCGAAGAGCGGGCTTGCACGGTGCGCCGTTTGCCCATCCGCGAATTTGCCTATCGGTGTAGCCGGTCGGATTCGCGATTTCATCGCGGTTCCAGCCCGCCGCCGACAGGCGGTCGAGCTGCGCTTGGAGGTCGGTCGCGAAGCTCATGCGTAGATTTTCGCCCATCCCTTCGGATTCTTTGCCGCCCACAGCGCTTCAATGTAGATGTATTCCTCCCGCTTCCAGTTCCATTCACCGAAGCCGTGATCGTCCCCCTCGTAGGCCGAGGCCACGGGGGTTTCGCCGAACCACGCACCGGCTTGGTTGTCGCCCGTGATGCCGAATCTCGCACCCTGCGCGTGCAGGGTTTGAAGCCGCTTCGAGGGGCTGAGTTCCACGAGGTCGTAGGAGCCTTCTGTGCGGGCCGAAACTCCATCGTAGGTTTCTTTCCCAAGCTTGGGGTCTGCCTGCGCGAAGGCGAGATCGAGATAAGCCCGCACGGTGCGCGGGCCGGGGACATCTCCGGCCCATTTCGAAGACCAGCGGATTGCGAATACAGTGGGGAGGATTTCGGTGATCATATTTTTTTGCGGGTTAAAGGTCGTTCTTGAAAATTTGGGCAGTGCGGCCAGCAGTGGAAGTATTCGCTTCCTTGGCGTGCTGCGCCATTACGGCGGCGGCATTGATCGCACGGTCGGCGGCGGAAATGCGATTTACCGAATCGTAACCGAGGACTTCCCCGCGCCCTGCGGCGCGCGTGTTTTGGCGGATGGCAGCAAATTTCTTGGAATCCAGCCCAAACGGGTAATGCACTGAAATATCGAGGGTTTCGATTACGCCAGAGGGGCGGCGGATTTGGACCGTGGTGGTGTGGCTGCTCATTTTTGGGTTTTTATATCTCGCGCGGTATTGCGCTTCGATTCCCTACTATCGGAAATCTTTTCCGACATTGCAAGACTTATTTCGGAAATCTTTTCCGCCGCGTGAAAGCCGGAAATCGAACAAGCGAGTAGAGACAACCGCGACGATGGCCATGGAGCGTGCTCACGTCAGGGGCGCGGTGTCTCACCCGCGACGTTGGGCGAACCAAGAAAGAGGTCGCCACGCGCTGGGGCATCTCGCCCGACGAGATGAATCAGTTCTTCAAATCGCGTTTCTCCGGGCTGAATTAGTTCAGCCAGTTCTTTTGCATAGCCCTGCAGGTATTTTTTAGCTTCTTCGATGTTCATAAAAATGAGAGCCCAACCAGAGCGTTACAGACAACCTCCGGGGCTGCGCCCCTCCGGTGTCTGATCGCTGACGTTCGGCAAAGAAGAATGAAGACGATCACACAGCGATACGGCCTGCCCATCGAAGGCGGCACCGTCACCACTGAGCCGCAAGCTTCTTTGCTCTTGGTCGATGTTGGGCTCATCGATAA
>JACMRG010000010.1 GCA_014376585.1 Opitutaceae bacterium
AGGTGCTTGGCCCGGGGATAGAGGAAAGGTTAGCCAGGGTGATGGCGGTATTGTCCGACAATTGAAAGGCTCCGCCGAGGATGGTGACGGTGGACGGTCCCAAACTGCCGAGGGCCGCGCCGGTGGGGAACTGGACGTAGCCGTAGCGATAGTTGCCGCCGCCGGCATCCTCTCTGATACCGATATACCCGACGGTCAGGTTGGTGTCGGCATTGCTGAGAGTCACGCTGCCGGTCCAGTCGAGTGACGCATCTACCGTCGCGCCCGACGTGAGCAGGTTGGTGGAGACTGTGCCGCCGTTCCACCTCGCGACAGAGGCGTTGGTGCTTTCAGAAAAATCGGCGTTTTGGTCGGCGCCAGAGAAGCGAACCGCGACAAAATTGGGTGATAGGTTCGCTGAGTGCGACATCACAGCGGTCGAGAGGTTGAACGAAAAAGTTTTCATGACGTCGTCCGTATTAGACGTAAACCCGCTGCTTGGGTCCGGTCCGGCGGTATAGGTTGGCGAAAAGACGGTTGTGACGACTTGGCCGTGCAGGCCCGGGTTGATTGCGGCAAGGAAGGCGGCGTAAAGAAAGAGGGTGCCGGGAACCGTTCGGCTGAGGGAATAGCGCATCACCTTAGAGAACCCGATCACCGGCTCGGAATCATGAAACCCAAGGGGAAATCGGAACACTGCTTGTGAGCGGCAGAAAGCGCTCGGAAAATTTACAGAAACAACAACTGGAGGTTGGCCGTGCGGGCGGTGCGGGCGGCGGTGAGTTCGCGGATGAAGGCGAGGGCTTCGGTGTAGTCGCGCTGGCGGCGGGGCGTGGCGCGTTTTGCCGGCGGGAGCAGGGCGGGGCGGAGGTTGGTCACGAGCAGCGTGGATTCGCGGAAAGGAGCGAGCTGCTTCAGGCCGGTCATGATGCCGGCGCGGGTGAAGAGCGGCGTGGCGGCGTGGGGCGTGGCGACGGCGTCCCAGTGGAAAAAGCCGTGCCTCGGCCGGTCGCCGAAGAGTTTCGCGAGCAGTTGGGCGGCGGCGGCGTTGAATGCGGCGTCAAACGTCGCGGCAAACTCCGGATGCTCGGCGGTCTGGGCTTCGAGTTCGCCGAGGCTGAACGTGATCGCGGTCTTAATCTGCTCGGCGAGGTAAAGGTCCCGGCCGGTGACAGGCGCGAAAAGTTCGTTGATGAAGTGCAGGCGACGCAGGTCGTCGCGGGTGCGCTTCATTTCGGCGGTTTGCTCAGGCTGGTGACCTCATCGACAAACTCGGCGACGTCGCGGAATTCCTTATAAACGCTGGCAAAGCGGACGTAGGCAACCTGGTCGATGTTGCGGAGGCGTTGCATCACGCCGTGGCCGAGGGCGCGGGACGGTATCTCGCTGTCAAACTCGGCTTCGACGGAGTCGACGACGTCTTCGATGAGCATGGTGATCTGCTCGAGATCGACCGGGCGTTTGTGACAGGCGGCACGGACGGCACGGACGAGTTTCTCCCGGTCGAACTCTTCGCGGCGACCGTCGCGCTTGATGACGATGATGCCGTCGCGGACAAGGGTTTCGGTCGTGGAAAACCGGTGGCCGCACTCGAGGCACTCGCGGCGGCGGCGGATGGTGTTACCCTCTTTGGCGATGCGGGAATCGGTGACTTTGTCCTCGATGGAGGTGCATTTGGGGCAGCGCATGGTCAGTTCAGCGACAGGAAGTTTTTCAAAATGGTCATACCGCCCTCGGTCGCGATGGACTCGGGGTGGAATTGCACGCCCCAGATGGGCAACGTGCGGTGGCGGAGGCCCATGACCTCGCCCTCGGCGGTCTCGGCGGTGACCACCAGCTCGGCTGGAAAGGTGGCGCGATCCACGAGCAGCGAGTGGTAGCGCGTGGCGGCGAAGCCCTGTGGCATACCGCGGAAAACGTCGGTATCCTTGTGCAGGATCGGCGAGGTTTTCCCGTGCATGAGACGGCCGGCGCGAACGACGTTACCGCCGTAAAAGTGGCCGATGGATTGGTGGCCGAGGCACACGCCGAGGATGGGCTTTTTTCCCGCGAATGCGCCGATCATGTCGAGAGAAACGCCGGCTTCGGCGGGCGAGCAGGGGCCGGGGGAAATGAGGACGCGGTCGGGCTTCAGCGCGAGGGCTTCGGCGGGCGTGATCTGGTCGTTGCGGAAGACGCGTTGTTCCACGCCCAACTGACCAAAATATTGGACGAGGTTGAAGGTAAACGAATCGTAGTTGTCGATGACGAGCAGCACGGTAGTCGGAGGATACTACCTCGTGGATTGACAGCGGGGTCAAGCGCGCGGCTAGGGTGGGGTGCGCTGATGCCCGAACACTTCCAGTTGTTGAAGACCGACACAGTCACTGCGGCCCGCCGCGGGCGGCTGCGCACGCGGCACGGGGTGATCGAAACGCCGATCTTTATGCCGGTCGGCACGCAAGGCACGGTGAAGTCGCTGACGCCGGTGCATTTGAAGGAGATTGGTTCGCAGATTATTTTGGGGAATACCTACCACCTTAATCTGCGGCCGACCTCGGAGTTGATCCACCAACTTGGTGGGCTGCACAAGTTCATGGGTTGGAACGGGCCGATTCTTACGGATAGCGGCGGGTTCCAAGTGTTTTCGTTGGCGAAGTTGCGCGAAATTCAAGACGACGGCGTGGCGTTTCAATCGCACCTCGACGGGAAGAAGCTCTTTCTCGGGCCGAAGGAGGTCATGGGCATCCAGCAGAACCTCGGTAGCGATATAGCGATGGTGATCGACGAGTGTCCGCCGTGGCCGTGCGAGCGCGATGCCTGCGCGGAGGCGGTGGCGCGGAGCTATCGTTGGGCGAAACAGTGCAAACAGATCGCCACGGACAGCGGGTTTCTGGGCGCGGGGCATCACGTGTTCGCCATCGTGCAGGGCTCGACGTTTGACGATCTGCGGCGCGAGGCGGCTGAGTCGCTGGCGGCGCTGGATTTCCCGGGTTACGCGGTGGGCGGCGTGAGCGTGGGCGAGCCGGAGCCGGAGATGTTGAAACAGGTGGGTGCGACGACGCCGTTCATGCCCGCGGACAAGCCGCGTTACACGATGGGCCTCGGCACGCCGCCGCAGCTTTTGAAGATGGTGGCGCTGGGCGTGGACATGTTTGACTGCGTGTTGCCGAGCCGCGTGGCCCGCAACGGCCTCGTCTTTACCCCCGACGGTCCGCTCAACCTCAAGAATGAAAAATTCCGCGCCGATCCGCGCCCCATCGTCGAGGGCCTCGACAACTATACGTGCCGGAATTTTTCACGCGCCTATCTGCGCCATCTGATCGTCGCCGGCGAGATGCTCGCCGCAACCCTCTGCACGCTGCACAATCTCCATTTCTACCTCGATCTCATGGCGCAGGCCCGGGCACACATCGAGGAGGGCGGCTACGCGACGTGGCATCGGGCGTGGGTGGAGCGCTACGAGGCGGGGGCGGCGGCGCGGGTGGCGTGATATTTCGAGATTTTCGACGGGGCGGGTTCGACGGTCGCCTCAATCAAATGCGTGGGCTGGTTTCGAAGGGTTCCGGCCTTTTCGTAACTCTGGAATCCCAAAACATCGGGTTATCCCTGATGTTAAAGTTGGGTCTCACTGGCTAACTTTTGCTCGAAAGGCCGCGGGCACACACTCAGCTTGTTCCAACTTATGCGCATTCTCGTCACCGGCGGCGCCGGCTTCCTCGGTTCTCATCTTTGTGATCGCCTGATCGCGGACGGCCACGAGGTCACCGTCATCGACAACCTCTTCACCGGCCGGAAGCAGAACATCGCCCACCTGCTCGATCACCCGCGCTTCGAGTTCGTGCGCCACGACGTGATTGATCCCTTCAAGTATGAGGTGGACCAGATCTACAATCTCGCATGCCCGGCCTCGCCGCCGCATTACCAGTATAATCCGATCAAGACGATCAAGACCTCTATCCTCGGTTCGATCAACTGTCTCGGCTTGGCCAAGCGCGTGAAGGCCCGGGTATTCCAGGCCAGCACGAGCGAAGTTTATGGTGACCCGCACGTCCATCCGCAGCCCGAGAGCTATTGGGGTAACGTTAATCCCATCGGCAAACGCTCCTGCTACGACGAGGGCAAACGCTGCGCCGAAACGCTGTTTTTCGACTATCACCGAGAACATAAGGTCGATATCCGCGTCGTCCGTATTTTTAACACCTACGGCCCACGGATGCACGAGGCCGACGGTCGCGTGGTTTCCAACTTCATCGTCCAAGCCCTGCGCGGTGAAGACATCACGATCTACGGCGACGGTTCGCAGACGCGCTCGTTTTGCTACGTGGACGACCTCATCGAGGGTTGGCTCCGCCTGATGGCGCAAACTGAAACGGTCGGCCCGATGAATATCGGCAACCCCGGCGAGTTCACGATGCTCCAGCTCGCCGAGCTCACGCTCAAACTCGTCGGCGGCAAATCCAAGATCGTCCACAAGCCGCTTCCGGCCGACGACCCCAAGCAGCGCCGCCCCGACATCACCTTCGCGCAGAATGTCCTCAAGTGGGAGCCGAAGGTCGCACTTGAGGAAGGCCTCCAGCGCACCATCGCCTACTTCAAGCCGATCGTGTGATCGAATTAAGTGCGGGACGCGGCGTCCCGCCTTTCGCACGATGGCCGGGTCACGGCGACGCCGCCTGCGCGGAGCGCTTTGCAGTCAGATCGCCGCAAATCGAAGGTTTCTCGCCGCGGCGACAACGTCGATTTCTTCATTTGCCAAGCCCGTGGCCCGGCCTACGCTCCCGCCCTTTCATGCTCTCGTTTCTCTTCAAACGTTTTTCCGGCCGCCACTATCGTAAGTTTCTCGAAAAGAGCCGCCCCCTCGTCGCTCGCATCAACGAACTCGAGCTGTCCTACCAGCCCCTCACCGACGAGCAACTCCGCGCCAAGACCGGGGAATTCCGCGCCCGCATCGCTGCTGCCATCGACAAGAAAGCCGCGCTCGAAGCCATCCTGCCCGAGGCGTTTGCCACGGTTAAAAATGCCGCCCGCCGCCTCAGCGGCCGCAAAGTTCTCGTCTGCGAACATGAGCTCACGTGGGACATGGTCCATTTTGATGTGCAGCTCATCGGCGGCATGGCGATTCACGAAGGCAAGATCGCCGAGATGGCGACGGGCGAAGGCAAGACCCTCGTCTCCACGCTCCCGCTTTATCTAAACGCCCTGACCGCTCGGAACACCCAGCTCGTCACCGTCAACGATTACCTCGCCCGTCGCGACTCCGAGTGGATGGGGCATCTCTACAGTTTTCTCGGCATCACCGTCGGTTGCATCCAGCAGCAGATGTCGCCCGATCTCCGTCGCGAGATGTATGGCCGCGACATCACTTACGGCACGGCGAGCGAGTTCGGTTTCGATTACCTCCGCGACAACGGCATGGCCACGCGCAAGGAAGACCAGGTCCAGCGCGACCACTGGTTCTGCATCGTGGATGAAATCGATTCCATCCTCGTGGACGAAGCCCGCACGCCCCTGATTATTTCCGGCCCTGCGCCCATCGAGCGCGAACAGCCGTTCACGCGCATCAAGCCGCCCATCGACCGTCTCGTTAACGACCAGACCCGTCTCTGCAACCGCCTCGTCTCCGATGCGATGGCGATCCTCGAAAAACCCACGCCCACCGACGAAGAGCGCAACCAGGCTGCGCGCAAAATGCTTCAAGTCAAAATGGGCGGGCCCAACAACAAGCAGCTTCTCCGTCTCCTCGAGACGCCCGCTTGGCGCAAACTCCTCGACAAGGTCGAGACCGACCTCAATTCCGACCTTAACAAAGACGAGCTCTACCGCCTCAAGGAAGACCTCCTCTACGTCGTGGATGAACGTCAGCACCAAGCCGATCTCACCGAGATCGGTCGCAAGCAGCTCCGTCCCGACAACGCCGACGCCTTCGTTCTCCCCGACCTAGCCACCGAGTTCTCCGATCTCGAAAAAGAGCCCATCACCCCCGAGGAACGCGAAGCCAAGAAACTCGCCGCTCAGAATCGCTACGCCGAAATCTCCGAGGAGATTCACGCCATTTCCCAACTCCTCCGCGCCTACTCGCTCTACGAGCGCGACGTCGAATATGTCGTTCAGGACGGCAAGGTCATGATCGTTGACGAGAACACCGGCCGCGTCATGCCGGGCCGCCGGTGGTCCGATGGTCTCCATCAAGCCGTCGAGGCCAAGGAAGGCGTCATGATCGAGCGTGAGACGCGCACCTACGCCACGATCACCATCCAGAATTATTTCCGCATGTATGAAAAACTCGCGGGCATGACCGGCACCGCCGAGACCGAGGCCACCGAGTTTCAGGACATCTACCGCCTCGCCGTGCAGGTGATCCCGACGAACCAGCCCTGCATCCGCGTGGATCGCAACGACTCCATTTTCAAAACCCGCCGCGACAAGTTCAACGCGGTCGTCAAAGAGATTGAGGAAGCCAACAAGCGCGGCCAGCCCGTGCTCGTCGGCACGGTCAGCGTCGAATCTTCCGAGGTCCTCTCGCGCATGTTGAAACGCACCGGCGTCATCCACGCCGTGCTCAACGCCAAGTTCCACCAGCAGGAAGCCGAGATCGTCACCCGTGCCGGCCAGCGCTCCGCCGTCACCATCGCCACCAACATGGCCGGTCGTGGCACCGACATCAAACTCGGCGCCGGCGTGCGCGAACTCGGCGGCCTCATGGTCATCGGCACCGAGCGCCACCAGTCCCGCCGTATCGACCGCCAGCTCCGTGGCCGTTGCTCGCGTCAGGGCGACCCTGGCCTCACGAAATTTTTCCTCTCGCTCGAAGACGAACTCATGCGCCTCTTCCTGCAGGGCAATCTTGCCTCGCGCCTCATGGAAGGCTCGATGCAGGAAGGCGAGGAACTCGAGCATCCGTGGCTCAACCGCTCCATCGAGAGCGCGCAGAAGAAGGTGGAGCAGCAGAACTTCTCGGTCCGCAAACGTCTCCTCCAATACGATGACGTCCTCAATCAGCAGCGCGAAGTCATCTACGGTATTCGCAACGCCGCCATCCACGCCGACCGTCCGAAAGAGATCATCTTCGAGCAGGTCTCCGAAGAAATCGCCTCGCGTCTCGCTGTCGCCGGCATCGGCGAAAAGGGCGGCGCCACCTCCGGCGGTGTTGAGAGCCTCGCCGGTTGGCTCAACACGCATTTCCCCATCGCCGTCACCGCCGCCGAGCTCACGGGCGACGAAGTCGAGGCGCTGACCGCCCAGCTCACCGATCGCGTCAAGCAAGCCTACGCCGTTAAAGAATCCGTCGAGATTCCCGACGCGCTCGGAGCGCTTGAGCGTTACGTTGTGATCAACGCCATCGACCACCACTGGCAGGAGCATCTCACCGAGATGGAAAATCTTCGCCAGTCCGTCGGCCTCCGTAGCTACGGCCAGAAAGACCCGCTCGTCGAATACAAGAGCGAGGCTTACAAGTATTTTGAAGAGCTCATGAACAATGTTCGCCTGCAAATCTGCACCGGCTTGTTCCGCAGCGCTTCAAATATCGAGAGCTTCGAAAACATGCTATCGTTGCTCAGCCGCACCGCCCGCGCCGTCGGCCCCGCCGATGCTCCCGCCGCCCCGCGCTTGGAGACGAGCACGACGGTCACCGGTAGCGGCGTTGCTGAGTCTGCGCCTGCCGCTGAAGCCGAGTTTCAGCTGCCCAAGGTCATCATCCGCCGTGAAGCGCCGAAGGTCGGTCGCAATGATCCGTGCCCGTGCGGCAGTGGGAAAAAATTTAAAAACTGCCACGGCGCGTGAGTCCGGCGGAGACAGCGCCCGAGGCGGACCCTTACGACCAGAAACCGTCATTTTGGCTAAACAACGCCGACTACGTCGCGGCGGCGGCGGCGTTTGTCTTCACGGTGTTTCTCACCGTGCTGTCGTTCCCGCCGTATAGCACACCGGAGTTCGCGTATGCGTTTCTCGTGCCGGGGCTTTTCTGGGCCTACCGCCGGCCGCGGTTCAGGCTCTATGCGGGGACGATGCTCGGAGCACAGGCGGTCGCATGGACGGTTATCTTCGGTTGGTTGCACCATGTAACGTGGCCGGGGCTGCTGCTGCTTGGGCCCTTCATCGGCACGTGGATCGGAGCCTGGTATCTCGCGGCTTGGTGGGCGCTCCCACGGATGCTCGGCCAGCAGACGCGGCTGCGGCTGGCGGTGATGCTCGGGCTCGCGGGACTTTGGTGCGTCAACGAATGGCTGCGCACGTTCGTGCTCGGCGGATTTCCGTGGATGCCTATCGCCGCCAGCCAATGGGAGCGCGTGAGCATTCTGCAGATCGCGGCTTACACGGGGCAGGGCGGGGTGGCCTTCGTGCTGGTGATGATGAACCTCGGCTTTGCTGCCTATGCCCACCGTTTGTTTCGCGAAAACGTCAAAGGCTTCGATAAGCGCAGCCAAGAGTTTTTCCTGGCGGTGTTTTTGCTGCTCTCCGCGTTGTGTCTCCACGTGCAGGAGACCTTCAACCGCAGGCCGTTCAACACCCCGCTCGGCCGCGTGGCTTTCGTTCAGCCCTACATCCCGCAGGAGATAAAATGGGACCAGTCCAAGGCCGCCGGCATCATGCAGGCGCTGGAGCAAACCACGCTTGCGGCCGCCGTCACCCGTCCCGATCTCATCCTCTGGCCGGAGGCTGTTACGCCTTGGGCCATCAGGGGCGATGACAATGTCCGTGGCTTCGCCGAGTCCCTTGTAAAACGCGCCAACACCACGCTGCTCCTCGGCTCCATCGCGGTCGAGGACGTCGGCGCCCGCACGGAGCGCTGGTTCAATGGTGCCTTCGTTGTGACGCCCGGCAGCGGCTTGCAACCAGCCTACTATGCGAAGCGTAAGCTCGTGCCTTTCGGTGAATTCGTCCCGCTGCGCCCGATCTTCGGTTGGCTGAAGAAATTTGTGCCGATCGGCGACGACTTCGCGCGCGGCACCGAGGCGACCTCGCTGCTGGTCTCGTTGCGCGGCGAGCCCATCGCGTTTGGCCCGCTCATCTGTTACGAGGATATTTTCCCGCAGCTCGCCCGAGCCAGCGTGCGCTCGGGGGCCGATGTTCTCGCCGTGATCACCAACAACGGCTGGTTCGGCGAAGGCGGCGCGGCGTATCAGCATGCGGCGCATTCGGTCCTTCGCGCCGTCGAGAACCGCCGCCCCGTGCTGCGTTCCGGCAACGGCGGCTGGAGCGGCTGGATCGATGAGTTTGGCAATGTGCGCTTCAATATGCGCGACGAAAACGGACGCATTTATTTCCGCGGCGCGCAGGTGGTGTCGATCACCCGCGACTCCCGCTGGATCGGCCGGATGAGTTTCTACACCCGACACGGAGATTGGTTTGTGCTGGTGAGTCTGGGCTTGGCGGTGGGTGCGGGTTGGCTGCTCACGCAGCGCGTGTCGGCGGATTCGGGACGTTGATCGCGGACTGTCCGTTACGGAGCGCTTTGCGTCACGGTGGCGGATTTCCGCCATTAAGGTGCAGCCGTCCTCCACCCCGCGGCCAGCCCAAGCAACCCCATGCACTGCACACCCGTATCCTTTCGTCTCGACTCCACCCGTCTGCTGTTCGCCTGCGCGCTCATCATCGGAACCGCCGAGTCGGCTCTCGGCCAGTCCACCGCCGAATCCCCCGAGATTGCGGCGCGCAACGCCGCCGCCCAAGCCGCCGCGGCCAAGGCACCCGATCTTGGAAAAGACGGAGCCGTGGTGCTCACGCCGTTCCAAGTCACCACCGCGAAAGACTCCGGCTATTTCGCGGAAAACACCCTCGCCGGTTCGCGGCTGAACACGAATCTCTCCGACCTTGCAGCCTCAATCACCGTTGTCACCAAGCAGCAGATGGACGACACCGCCTCGCTCGATATCAACGACATCTTCAAGTATGAGGCGAGCACCGAGGGCTCCGGCTCCTACACGCCCTCGATCACCGACCGCGGCACCGCGAAGGACTCCATCGCCGGTTACAGTTTCGGAAACAACGGTGACTCCTCCACCAACGCCCAGGCCAACCGCGTGCGCGGCCTCGCCGCCCCCGATGCGGCGATCAATAATTTCCCCACGAACAACCGCATCCCGTTCGATTCCTACAACACGCAGTCGGTCGAGATTACCCGCGGGCCCAATTCCCTGCTCTTCGGCCTCGGCACCCCGGCGGGTATTGTGAACCAGACCTCCGCGCAGGCCGTGCTCAACCGCGAAATCAACCAAGTCGTGATGCGCACCGATCAATACGGTTCCTTCCGCACCTCGGTCACGATGAACCGCTCCATCATCAAGGACAAACTCGCGGTTTACGGGGCGTTTCTCTACAATAACCAACAGTTTCAACGTAAGCCCTCGCGCGATCTCACCCGCCGCCAATACGGCGCCATCACCTTCAAGCCCTTCGCCAAAACCGTCCTGCGCGGCTTCGCCGAAAACTACGAGAATAACGCCAACCGGCCCAATTCGCTCACGCCTCGCGATTTTGTGACGCCGTGGTTCGCGTCGGGCCGCCCGGCCTACGACCCGACCACGCGCATGATCACCGTGCTCGACACCAACCGCGTCGTCGGTCCCTACGTCTCCAACGTCAACTCCCCCGGTTACAACGCTGCGGTGAACACCATCCTCGGCGCCGGCGCGCCCAGCACGATCACCTCGCCCCAGTTCGTGCCCGGCATCCAGTTTGAAGATATCGGCCGTCCTCTGCGCCTGATCGACGGCGGCCAGTCCATCGCCTTCTTCCAGCGCAATCCCAACCTCTACGCCCCCGCGCAGACCAACCCCGCCACCGCCACCCCCACTCCGGCCAGCCTCGGCTGGACCGCCGGCGACCCGCGCTTCCTCTTCCTCGACCGCCAGTGGTCGTCGTCGCTCAACCGCCCGGTTCCCACCGCCACGATAAACGGCCAGACCTACACCTACGGCAGCTATCAATTTCCCGGTGTGACCAACAAATCGGTTTACGACTGGACGAAATACAACCACCTCCAGACCAATTTTGCCAAAGTTCGCGCGTCCAACTACAATTTGGAACTCGAACAGCAGGTCCTCCCCGACCTTTTCTTCAGTGCCGGCTGGCTGCGGCAGGATGTCGAGAGCGTGGAAAACTACACGATGAACCAGCTCACCGGCGCGACCATTCAGGTTGATACGAACCAGAAGCGCATCGACGGCAGCGCCAACCCCTACTTCGGCCTGCCCTTCGTCTCGGAGGGCGTCGGCGGCGGTATCGACACGTTCTACACTCCGCAGACTGACGACAACTACCGCGCGATGCTCGCCTACGACCTCGATCTCACCAAGCGCAACGGTCTCCTGAAATGGCTAGGCCGCCATCGGCTCCTCGGCCTTTGGGCCCGCCAAAATGTTGATCGCGCCGTCGAGCGCTGGCGCAATAATTTCGTCGATGGCGACGCCGATGCGAAACTTCGCTACGTGGCCAACCTTTCCATCCCCGGCACTCAGTCGGCGCTCACTTCGGCCCTCATGCGCAAATACTACCTTGCCAAACCCGGCGGCGCCCAGGGTGTGACCACGCAATCGGCCGGCTTTTACGGCAATCAGGGCTGGGACCGCCCCGTCACCTCCCAGATCCAGGTCTACAACTACAACACCGGCCAGTTTCAGAACGACAGCGTGACCGAGCAGTCCCTTTTCTCCAGCGCCGGCAGCTTCCGCACCCGCCGCGAGGTCAAGAGCTGGACTCTCGCCGCGCAGAGCTACCTTTGGGAAGACCGCCTCATCGCCACCCTCGGCTTCAGGCACGACGATTACCGCGCCCGCATCACCACGCCCGGCGCCCTCACCGATGTTAACGGCAAGGTCACCGAGGTCGCCCTGCCCAACGCGCAGCTCTTCAGCAACGGGGTCTCCGGCCTCATCAATCACGATCTCGTCATGAGCCGCTGGGCACGTTGGGACGCCCTCAAAGGCGATACCAAGACCCTCGGCGCCGCTTTCCGCCCCTTCAAAAACCAGAGCTTTATCCGCAGCCTCTTCGGCGAAGAAACCCTCGCCTCCGAGTTTTTCCAAGGCCTGACGTTCTATTACAACAAGTCGGATAACTTTAACCCGCCCGCCACCTACCAGACCGACTATTTCTTCAAACCCCTGCCTAAGCCCACGGGCAGCGGCCAGGACGGCGGCATCGGTTTCAATCTCTTCCGCAACAAACTCGTCGTGCGCCTAAATTGGTATGAAAACCAGAGACAGAACGAGCGCACCGGCGCCGCCGGCACCCTCCTTACGCGTCTCGCCTATTCCGATACCACCACCGGCCTCCCCTGGGCCAGCGCCGTCCAACGCCTCCGCAACGGTGTCGCCGCCGGCCGCTCGATTACCGACATCATCTCGGTCGCCAACTGGAACACAGACGCCGTCAACCCCGTCAACGACCCGATCAACCAGCAGAAAATCTACGACCTGATCAAACTCCCGCTTAACTATTACAGCGGCCTCAGCTCCGGTGCCACGCAGGAAAGCAAGGCCAAGGGCGTCGAGCTCCAGATGACCTACAATCCGCTGCCGAACTGGACGATGAAGATCACCGGTAGCAAGCAGCAGAGCACCTACACGAACATCGCGCCGCAATACGACGCTTGGCTCGCCGAGCGCCTGCCGAAGTGGACCACCAACGCGGCGCCCGACATCCCCGATTTCATCGACCCGACCACGAGCCGCAGTTGGTCGCTGAAAAATTTCTGGACCGGCTACGGCTACGCCGGCGTGGCCCAGATCGAGAACACCGACGGCAACACCAGCGCGCAGGCGTATCACAACAACGTCGTCGTTTCCCAAGTCGCCCTCGCCAAGGCCCTCGAAGGCGCGCGCTCGCCGCTGGAACGCCAGTATCACGCCTCCTTCCTCACCAACTACTCCTTCGCGCGAGGCGGTCTTAAGGGCTTCTCCGTCGGCGGCAGCCAACGCTGGGAATCCCGCGCAGCCATAGGGTTCTACGGCAAGGTTGGCGATCCTGTGCGCTCGCCCACCGTCATCAACCTCAACGACGTCACCCGCCCTGTCTATGACGACGGCAACTACTTTACCGATGTCTGGCTTTCCTACTCCCGGAAAATCTTCAACGACAAGATCGGCTGGAAGCTCCAGCTCAACGTGAACAACGCCACCGAAAACGGTCGACTCATGCCCACGCAGGTCAATTTCGACGGCACCGCCTGGGCCTTCCGCATCATCGACTCGCGGCAGTTTATCCTCACCTCTACCTTCAACTTCTGATCCCCGGAAAGCGCGGCCGGCCCGGTTGCTTTTCTCCACCCTCAGCTCCCTCGCCCCCGAGGGAGCTTTTTGTTGCCCCCCGTCTCCGCCGCTCCCACCCCTACTCCGTCGCGTCGCCTCGTCCGTCCCATGCCCCCGCACCGCCCCCCGCCGCCCGCCCGCTTTTCCCGCTGGCTTGCTCCGCTCGCGCTCGTCGCGGCCGTCATGCTCGCTTACGCGAACAGCCTCGGCGCGCCCTTCCTCTTCGATGATCGCGGCGCGGTGCTCACCAATCCCACGATCCGCAGCCTGGCCTCGCTCGCCGTCTTCAACCCGCCCGCCGACGGCAGCACTACGACCGGCCGTCCGCTCGTGAATGTTTCCTACGCGCTCAACCACGCGATCAGCGCGGAAAACGTCTGGAGCTATCACACGCTGAATATCGCGATCCACGCCTGCGCCGCCCTGGCTCTCCTCGGCCTGCTCCGCCGCACCTTTTCTTCTCTTCAGCTTAAACTTCCCGCCTTCGACTGCGCCGCGGCGGCGCTAGCCGCCGCCGCGCTCTGGGCTCTCCACCCACTCCAGACCGAGACCGTCGTCTGCATCGCCCAGCGCACGGAATCCCTCTGCGGCCTCTTCTATCTACTCACCCTCTACGCCTTCGCCCGCGCCACCATCCCCTCCGAAGGTGGAGCGCGCAGTTCCCCTCGCGCTTGGCTCGTGCTCTCCGTCGTCTCTTGTCTTCTCGGCATGGCCACCAAGGAGGTGACGGTGACTGCCCCGCTCCTCGTCCTGCTCTACGACCGCACCTTCGTCGCCGGCACGTTCGCCGCCGCCCTCCGGCCCCGTCGCGGCTACTACGTCGCCCTCGCCGCCACGTGGCTGCTCCTCGCGTTCCTCGTTCTCCAAAACAGCGGCGCCCGCGGCGTCTCCGCCGGCTTCGGCCTCGGCGTCACTCCGTGGAGCTACCTGCTCACCCAAGCCGACGCGCTCGTGCTCTATCTGCGCCTCTCGCTCTGGCCGCACCCGCTCGTTCTCGATTACGGCACCGCCGTCGCCACGTCCATCGCCGCCGTCTGGTGGCAGGGTCTGGTCGTCCTCGCGCTCCTTGCCGCCACCGTCTGGGCGCTTGTGCGCAAACCTGTCCTCGGCTTCGCCGGCGCGTGGTTCTTCCTCATCCTCGCGCCCAGTTCGAGCATCGTCCCGCTCGTCACGCAGACGGTGGCCGAGCACCGCATGTATCTCCCGCTCGCCGCCGTCGTCACCGTCGCCTGCTTCGGCCTCGTTCGTTGGACGGGCAAACGTGCGCCGTGGTTGCTGGCACCGCTCGTCCTCGCCGCCGGTCTCGCCGCCGCCGTGCGCAACCACGACTACCGCGACCCCATCGCCCTATGGTCCGACACCATCGCGCATGCGCCCGCGCACTCACGCGCGTTTACCCACCTCGGTGCCGCCCTCGTTGCCGCCAACCGCCCCGCCGAGGCGCTCCCGCCGCTGGATCGCGCCGTCGCGCTCAACCCCGCCGACTACTCCGCGCAGCGCAACCGCGCCCTCGCGCTTCTCGCCCTCGGCCGTGCGCCCGCGGCCGCTGTGATTTTTGCCGCGCTCCCCGCCCGCGAGCCGGGTGAGGCCGCCGAGTATTTCGATCTCGGCAACGCCTTCGCCCGCGACGGCAAATACCCCGAAGCCGCCGCCGCCTACACGCGCACCGTCACGCTCGATCCCACGCACTTCGCCGCCCGCGCGAACCTCGGCAATGCTCTCCTCGGCGCCGGCCGCGCCGCCGAAGCCATCACGACCTATGAAGCCGCCCTTCGTCTACGTCCCGGCGACGCCCGTCTCCTTGAAAATCTCGCCTTCGCCCGCGAGTCCCTTCCGAATTAGGGCGCGGTCTCCGACCGCCCTGTTAAGCCCCGAGTCGCCCTCCGCCCCCTCGCTTCTCCGCGCACGCCGGACCTTGGTTCTGACCGTCCGAGGACAGTTTCAAAGTGTCGGTTCGCGTTGATGATCACTCGTCTCGTTTTCTTTTTCCGGCATGCACCTCTCACGCCTCCTCATTGTCATCCTCGCTGCATGGCCCGTGATCGGACTCGCCGCCCC
>JACMRG010000064.1 GCA_014376585.1 Opitutaceae bacterium
GCCCCCCCGGGCCGCGCCGGCCTCCCCCCCCCCCCCGCCAAGGGCGCCAGGCGGGGCGGGCTGGGGCCCGACGCCCGCACCCCCGCCGAAAAATCCCTCGCCGGCCCCCGACTCCACCTCCCGCCCGACGGTTTTCCCGCCGGCGTCGCCCAGGCCAACAAAGGCGGCGAGCGTCTCCAACGCGGCGACTACCGCGTGATCTACCAGATGGGCATGGGCCTCATGGCCCAACTCATCGCCGCCCTCGCGTGACCCCTGCTGCTCTCCCGCATTTTTCTTACATGTCGCGCGCTCCCCTCCTGCTCTTCGCTCTCCTCGCTGCGCCGTTCGCCGCCTCCTCTGCCGAAGAGAAAATTTCCTTCAACGAGCACATCCGGCCCATCTTCGCGGACACCTGTTTCGCCTGTCACGGCTCCGACGCCGCCCACCGCAAGGCCAAGCTCCGGCTCGACACGCCCGCAGGCGCCTACGCCGAGCGTAACGACACCCGCGCCGTCGTCCCCGGCAAACTCGAAGACTCCGAACTCTGGCACCGCATCACCAGCACCGACCCCGACGAGGTCATGCCCTCGCCCGACTCGCACAAGCCGCCCCTCACCCCCGCCCAACGCGACCTCATCAAACGCTGGATCGAGCAGGGCGCCGTTTACCAAAAACACTGGGCCTACGAACCCATCGCCCGTTCCGAGATTCCCAAAATCGAAAATCCAAAATCGAAAATCCAAAATCCCATCGACGCTTTCATCCTCCAAAAGCTCGCCTCGCACAAACTCACCCTCTCCCCCGAGGCCGCCCCCGAAATCCTCCTCCGCCGCCTCACCCTCGACCTCACCGGCCTCCCGCCTACTATCGCTGAAATCGAAGCCTTCGAGCGCGCGGCAATCGAAAATCGAGAATCGGCAATCGAAAATCTGGTCGACCGTCTCCTCGCGTCGCCCCGCTACGGCGAACACTTCGCGCGCACTTGGCTCGACGCCGTCCGCTACGCCGACACCCACGGCATGCACCTCGACAACGAGCGCACCCTCTGGCCCTACCGCGACTGGGTCGTCCGCGCCTACAACGAGAACATGCCGTTCGATCAATTCACCCTAGAGCAGCTCGCCGGCGATCTCCTGCCCCGGCCCACCCTCAGCCAACTCGTCGCGACCGGCTATATCCGCAGCATCGTATCCACCTCCGAAGGCGGCTCGCTAGAAGCCGAGGCCGAGGCCCGCAACACCGCCGACCGCACCGATACCACCGCCGCCGTCTGGCTCGGCCTCACCGCCAACTGCGCCTCCTGTCACGACCACAAATTCGACCCGCTCACCCAGCGCGAGACCTACGCGTTCGGCGCGTTTTTCAAAGGCCTTGCGGACCGCGTCTGGGATGGCAACGTCCCGCTCCCCGGCCCCCGCGTGCTCCTTGCCAACGCCGCGCAACAACCGCGAATCGATGCCATCGCCACCGCGCTGCCTCCCCTCCAGTCTGCCCTCGGCACCAGCGCCGCTGCTCTCGCCGCCACCGGCCTTGGCCCCGTGGCCAAGCCCTCCAAGAACCCCATCACCTACGAGGTCGTCTGGGCCGAGGACGGTGATATCACCACTGACCAAAATTTCTCCGCGCCTCCACTGGTCGGAGATTGGCGCACCGGTCCCGACGTCCCGCTCGTCGGAGGCCAACGCGCCCTCCGTTTTGAAGGTCCGGTCACGGATCGACTCGTCACCTTTGGCGCCGGCGAGGTCGACCTTATTCTCCGCACGGGCCTCCGCGCCTTCGCACATTTCCGCGCCGATCCCGCGAAACCACCCCGCGCCGTGAGCCTCGAACTCGTTGCCGAAGGGAAATTGAAACGCGCCATCTGGGGCGACCCCGCCGCCTTCGGCCCCGACGCAGCCAAAGACGCCCTCCTCGTCGGACCGCTCCCCGTTCCTGGAGCCTACTTCCGTCTCGAACTCGATGCCGTCGCCGCCGGCCTCACCGGGGGCAAGAGTTACGCCGGCCTTCGCCTTTCCCAAAGCGACGGTAACGCGTGGTGGGACCGCATCGGCACCGTCAACACCAGCCCCAATGCCTCTGAAGATCCGCTCCTCGCCATCGACGCGTGGATTACTCCGTTGCGCCGCGGCGAAACCGACTACGCCCTCGGCCGGCTTCCCGTGCTCCTCGACGTGAAATATCTGATGAGCCTCTACATTCGCCAGCAGAACGAAGAGGAAAAACAGCGCCGCTCCAATTTCTACCGCGACTACATCTACGGACCCTCCCGCGGAGCGCTCGAGCCCGAGGCTTTCGCTGCCCGCAAACTCATCGCCGAGCAGGTCCACTATGAACTCACGATTCCGGGCACGCTCATCGCCCGCGAACTCCCCGAGCCCCGCCCCGCCCACGTCCTCCTCCGCGGCCAATACGACAACCTTGGCGAACTCGTCGCCCCCGCCACCCCCGCCTTCCTCCCGCCCCTCACGCCCGCCAACCCCGCCCGCGCCACCCGCCTCGACCTCGCCCGCTGGCTCGTCGATGGCAAAAATCCCGTGCCGCCCCGCCTCGCCGTCAACCGCATCTGGCAACAGGTCTTCGGCTACGGCCTCGTCCGCACGCCCGCCGATTTCGGTTCTCAGGGTGATCCACCCACGCATCCCGCCCTCCTCGACTGGCTCGCCAGCGAGTTCATCGCCGCCGGCTGGGACACCAAAAAAATGGTGCGCCTCCTCGTCACCTCGCGCACCTACCGCCAGGACTCCCGCGCCACGCCCGCCCTCCTCGAATTCGATCCCGCCAACAAACTCCTCGCCAGAGGCCCCCGCGTGCGCCTCGACGCCGAGGTCCTCCGCGACCAAGCTCTCGCCCTCGGCGGCCTCCTCGTCCCCAGCCTCGGCGGCCCGCCCGTCCGCCCGTATCAGCCGATCAACGTCTGGGAACCCGTCGCCTATCCCGACAGCAACACCCGCTTTTACACGCCCGACAAAGGCGACGCCCTCTACCGCCGCAGCCTCTACACCTTCATCAAGCGCAACGCCCCCGCGCCCGCCCTCACCACGTTCGACGCGCCCTCCCGCGAGGCCTTCTGTCCCGTGCGCGGCCACACCAACACCCCGCTCCAGGCCCTCGCGCTCATGAACGACGTGCAACAGTTCGAAGCCGCCCGCGCCTTCGCCGAAAAATTGCTCGCTCGCGACGAGCCCGACCCCGCCCGCCTCGCCTACGCCTTCCGCGCCGTCACCGCCCGCGTCCCCACCGCCGCCGAGCGCACCCTCCTCGCCACCGCCCTCGCGAAACAGCGCGCTCATTTCACCGCCGATCCCGAGGCCGCCAAAAAAATTCTCGCCAACGGCGAGTCAAAATCCACCCGCGATTTTCCCGCACCGGACTTTGCCGCCTACACGCTTGTCGCCAACCTCCTCCTCAACCTCGATGAAACCATCACCCGCAATTAACCCGCTCCCCATGCTCACCCGCCATCTACTCTCGACCCTCACGCTCCTTGTCACCGTCGCCCTGGCTCCCCTCGCCACCGCCGCCGCACCGCTTTTTCCGCAGGCCCCCGGCATGGTCTCCTACACCTACCGTGACCTCCTCAAAAAAGACCTCACCGGCACCCTCGATACCATCCGCGCCCTCGGCATCACCGACATGGAGTTCTCCAACCTCTTCGGCAAAACCGCCGCAGAAATCCGCTCTGCCCTCGATGCCCGCGGCATGGTCTGCTCCTCCTTCGGCGTCAGCTACGCCGAGGCGCTCCAGCAGACCGACGTCGTCGCCGCCAACGCGAAAGCCCTCGGCGCGAAATTCATCCGCGTCGCGTGGGTCCCCAACCGTCAGCCCTTCACCCTCGCTCACGCCGAACTCACCGCGACCGAGTTCAACCGGATCGGCAAGGAACTGCGTGAAAAACACGGCCTCACTTTTTGCTATCACATCCACGGCTACGAATTCGTCCCCCACGGTGACGGCACCCTATTCGATGTCCTCCTCGCCAAGACCAACCCCGATTACCTCAGCATCGAGCTCGATATCCTCTGGGCCTTTTTCCCCGGCCAGGACCCCGCGGCGCTCCTCGAGAAATACGGCCCGCGCATCAAGCTCATGCACGTAAAGGATCTTCGCAAAGGTATCGTCGGCGACGCCTCCGGCAAGACCGCCGTCGAAAACGACGTCGCCCTCGGCACCGGCCAGCTCGACCTCCCCAAAATCCTCCGCGCCGCGAAAAAAGCCGGCGTCCAACACTACTACATCGAAGACGAGAGCCCCAGCATCGCCACTCAGGTCCCCCAATCCCTCGCCTACCTAAAATCCCTCTGATCACCGTTCGAGTTTCAGCGTTCTAAGTTCAACGTTCTAAGTTCGACGTTCACCCCATCCTCCCATGCCCTTCCTCACCAACCGCAAAACTCAGCCCAGCTACGACGTGATCGTCGTCGGCTCCGGCGCCGCCGGTGGCCAGACCGCCTACACGCTCACCATGGCCGGCGCGAAGGTCCTCATGGTCGAGGCCGGCCGCAACTACGACCCGGTGAAGGAAACGCCCATGTTCCAGACCGACGGTCAGGCACCTCTCCGCGGCGCCGGCACGCCCGACAAAGATCTCGGATTCTACGACTCCACCGTGGACGGCGGGTGGAAGGTCCCCGGCGAACCCTTCACCAACGCCTCCTCCGATCCCAAGCGCCAGTTCACCTGGTGGCGCGCCCGCATGTTAGGCGGTCGCACCAATCACTGGGGCCGCATCTCCCTCCGCAACGGCCCCTACGACTTTAAAGGCCATAGCCGCGACGGCCTCGGATTAGACTGGCCGATCACCTACGACGATGTCGCCCCCTACTACGACAAAGTCGAAATGCTCGTCGGCATCTACGGCAACAACGACGGCCTCGAAAACACCCCGAATTCCTCCCCCGGCGTCCTCCTCCCGCCGCCCGCCATGCGCGCCGGCGAACTCCTCGCGCAAAAAAAATCCCAGCCCCTTGGCATCCCCGTCATCTCCGCCCACCGCGCCGTGCTCAGCGTGAAGCAGGACGCCGACAATATCCCCGCCAAACTCCACCCCGGCAATCACCGCGCCCAACGCATCCTTGCCGAGGCCATGCGTGCCCGCGCCGCCTGCTTCTGGGCGACCGACTGCGGCCGCGGTTGCTCGATCAAGGCCAACTACCAGTCGCCCACCGTCCACCTCCCGCCCGCCCTCGCCACCGACAACCTCGACATCCTCACCGATGCCATGGTCCGCGAGGTCACCCTCGATGAAAACGGTAAGGCCACCGGCATTACCTACATTGACCGCGTCACCGGTGAGGAGCGCCACGTCTCCGCCCGCGTCGTCGTCCTTGCCGCCAGCTCGTGCGAGACCGTCCGCATCCTCCTCAATTCCAAATCACCCCGCTTCCCCCAGGGCGTCGCCAACTCCAGCGGAGTCGTCGGCAAATACATCATGGACACGGTCGCCACCAGCCTCGGCGGCCAGATTCCCGCGCTCGAAAATCTTCCCCTCGCCAACGAAGACGGTGCCGGCGGCATCCACACCTACGTCCCGTGGTGGCTCTACTCCGAGCAGCACGCGGGCAAACTGGATTTCCCGCGCGGCTATCACATCGAGTTCGGCACCGGCCGCCGCATGCCCGGCCTCGGCACCGCCGCCGGACTCGAATGGCTCACCGGCGGCTCCTTCGGCCGTTCATTTAAGGAAGACGCCCGCCGCTACTACGGTTCGTTCATCAGCTTTGGCGGCCGCGGCGACATGATCCCCAACGAGGATTGCTTCTGCGAACTCGATCCGACCGTGAAAGACAAGTGGGGCATCCCCGTCCTCCGCTTCCATTGGAAATGGTCGGACTACGAACTTCGTCAGACCGCCCACCAGCAGAAAACTTTCGCCGCCATGATCGAGGCCATGGGCGGAAAAGTCCGCACGCCCCCGGCCGCCGATCCCAGCACCGTCATCCGCCCCGGCGGCAATGTGAAACACGAGGTCGGCGGCGCCCGCATGGGCGACGATCCGAAAACATCCGTCACCAATGCCTTCGGCCAGACGTGGGACGTGAAAAACCTCTTCCTAACCGACGCCGCTCCTTTCTGCTCCAACGCCGACAAAAATCCGACCCTCACCATCATGGCCCTCGCCTGGCGCGCCAGCGACTACCTTCTCGAAGAACTGCGGAAAGGAAATCTCTGATATGAGCACCTCCATCCTCCCGCCCCGCATGGATCGCCGCACCGCGATCAAATGGATGCTCACCGCCGCCGCGGCCGCGGCCGTGCTCGAACGTGACGCCGTCGGCGCCGACCCCGCGATGCCCGCCGCCAAAGGCTACGGCACCGATCCCGACCTCCTCAAAGACTACAAACCCGGCGCCGCCTGGCCGCTCACGTTCAACGAGACGGAACGCGCCACCGCCGCCGCGCTCTGCGACGTCATCATCCCCGCCGATGCCAAATCTCCCAGCGCTGCGTCGCTCGGCGTCCACGACTTCATCGACGAATGGATCAGCGCGCCCTACGCCGAGCAGGCCGCCGACCGTAAACCCATTCTCGAAGGTCTCGCCTGGCTCAACACGGAGTCGCAACGCCGTTTCCAAAACGATTTTGTTAGCCTCATCGCGTCACAACAAAATGCGCTCTGCTCCGACCTCGCCTACGCGCCCATAGCGAAACCCGAGTTCATGACCGCCGCGCAGTTCTTCAAAAAATTTCGCGACCTCACCGCCGGCGGTTTTTACACGACCCCCGTCGGCATGAAAGACCTCGGCTACATCGGCAACGTCCCTCGGGCCTCATTCGCCGGCCCCACGTCCGAGGTTCTGAAAAAACTCGGCCTAGTCTGAAACATTGGGCCCGGCCCATCGCCCGCCGCGGTGCTTTCTCGGTAACGCCATTTTCCGTTTGCAGTCCACCGCACCATGAAAACCCCACCCCGTCTCGTTGCTCTCTTCCTATTCACCGCACTCGCCCTCTGGGCGCAGACTCCGTCCACGCTCACGCTAGCACCCGCAACGCCTAGACCTACGCCGCTTATCTCGCCCGAAGTAAACGCCGACCGCAGCGTCACCTTCCGCCTCAAGGCTACAAACGCGAAACAAGTCACCGTCCGCGGCCAATGGACCAAAGAACCCCTCGCGCTCAATCGTGGCGACGACGGAGTCTGGTCCGTCACGGCGACAGTCGCCGCCGGCGTCTGGGAATATTCCTTTAACGTCGATGGGGTCGCGATGATCGACCCGGCCAACAGCGCGATCAAACCCATGCGCGAACCACGCACGAGCATCCTGCATCTTGCGGACGTGTCGCCGCAGCCGTGGGACTTCCAAAATGTGCCGCACGGCACCGTCCACCAGCACACGTATTTCTCGAAGGCGCTCGGTCGCCCGCGTGAGTTGTGGATCTACACTCCACCCGCCTACGAAAAAAGCGGCGCCACGAAATATCCCCTGCTCGTGCTTCAGCATGGGTCGGGCGACAACGAGCAGACTTGGGTTACGCACGGTCACGCCCATTGGATCATGGACAGCCTGATCGCCGCTGGCCGAGCGCGCCCCATGGTGATCGTCATGCTCGACGGCCACCCGTTCACGCCCACCGGTATGCTCGATCCCGCTAGCCGCGGAAAAGCAATGGATTCATTTCGGCGCGAACTTTTGGAGGACGCGATCCCGCTCGTCGAAGCCACCTACCGCGTCGAGTCTGACGTCGCGCAGCGCGGATCGCCGGCCTGAGCATGGGCGGTGGCCAGTCACTCACCGTCGGTCTCGGCCATTTGGAACGTTTCGCCTGGATCGGCTCATTCAGCGGCGTGCCACCCGAAGAGTCCGTCTCGCAAGCCGTGCTGAACGACGCCAAAGGCACAAATGCCAAACTGCGCTTACTCTGGATCGGCTGCGGGACCGACGATTTCCTGCTGAAGCGCAACGAAGAGTTTGTCGGCAAATTGAAAGCCGCCGGCGTGAATCACGAATGGCACCTCACCGCGGGCAATCACAGCTGGCCGGTCTGGCGCGGCTACCTTGCTGATTTCCTGCCCCGGGTCTTCCAATCCTCGCCCACCCCGGCGAAGTAACCGCCCCAAGGAATCTCTGTTCGACCGGCCGTCCCGCCAGCGCAGATGAACCCTGCCCCGAGCCCAAATTATCGCTTGCACTGCGCAACGAATGTTTGCTTCTTTTCGCCCTCTGCTACGCGGCCATAGCTCAACTGGATAGAGCGCCAGACTACGAATCTGGAGGTTAGGGGTTCGACTCCCTTTGGCCGCACCAGTTTTTGAAGCCCTCGATAAACCCTAGGTTTGTTGAGGGCTTTTTATTGGTGATTGGAAGAAGTCGTTTGCCAACTTTGCGCCATGAGCCGCGGTCTGCTTTCCCTAAACCGGCTGTTATAGCGCCGCCTAATCGGGGTCACGCCTCCGCGGGACGCCAGTCGATCAGTTCAAGTTGAAGCAGCTTGCGGTCATTGAAATGATTCCACGCCAGTTCCACCGCGAAATCCAAAGGCACGCCCAGGGGAGGTGAGCGATGCGCGAGTTTCCACGCCACACCGTGCAGCCGCCGCCCCTGCGCATCGTCGAAGCTGAAGCGAAAATGATGTTCCTTAAAAACCACGGGGCGTTGCCGCAACACCACGCCGCGCACGCCGAAAACCGGCTCGGGGTTGCCCTGCCCGAAAGGTTGCAATGCTTCGACCTCGTCCATGAGCCGGTCGCGGATTTGCTCAGGTGTCAGCCAGACCGCGATCTTGAGCTTGGCCTCGGCGATATCACCGCCCGCGTGGGCCCGCACCGAGGCGGCGAAACGCTGCCGAAAATCATCGAGGCGAGCCTTGGTCAGCGCGATCCCCACCGCCATCGGGTGGCCACCCCAGCTCGTGAGGTGTTCGCAGCATGTGCCGAGCACTTCCACCAGGTTGACCCCATCGACGCTGCGACCGGAGCCTTTGGCAAATTCCCCTTCGTTACCGAGCACGACACAGGGGCGGTTGTATTTCCGCGTGACGCGGCCGGCGACGATGCCCACGACGCCGGGGTGCCAGTTTTCACTAAACAGGACGATGCCGGGCAGATCGAAGAACTGCGACTCGATCATCCGCTCAGCTTCGTCGGTGATGCCGCGTTCGATGTCCTGTCGCTCGCGATTGAAGGCCTCAAGCTGCCGGGCCGTTTCTGCGCAAAAGGTCGCGTCCTCACTCAGCAAAAGTTCGACCGACAACGCCGCGTCGGCGAGCCGACCGGAGGCGTTGATACGTGGTCCCAGACGAAAAGAAATATCCGCGGGCTTGATGGCCTGACCGGGTCGAACCCCCGCGATCTCCATCAACGCCGTCAGCCCGGGACGCTTCGACTCCTCGATGATCCGCAGGCCGTGACGCGCAAGGAGGCGGTTTTCGCCCGTCAACGGCACGAGATCGGCGATGGTCCCGAGCGCGACAAGGTCGAGATGATCACGGAGTTTGATGCGAAATGCGACCGGATGATTTTCCGCCCGGAGCTGTTTCAACAGGCCATGCACGAGCTTGAACACCAAGCCCACGGTGCAGAGGTTGCGCCACGCGGCGTCCGCGCCGGTCTCGTCGGCATCAACGTGCGGGTTGATTAAAATCCCCTCGGCCAGCGAGGCCTCTTTGGAACGGTGGTGATCGACGACGAGCACATCGATTCCCTGAGATCGAAGATAGGCGACCTCTTCATGGGAGTTGGTGCCGCAGTCCAGCGCAATGAAGAGCGCGGGCTTCCCGGCCTCCAGCGCGCGATCAATCGCGCTGCGCGAGAGCCCGTAGCCATCGGCAGAGCGGCGCGGCACCACAAAGCGCGGATTGAGCCCAAACCGCCGCAGAATCGTGACCAATAGCGCCGTGCTGCTCACGCCATCCACATCGTAGTCACCGAGCACGACGATCGATTCGCGCTGCGCGATGGCGGTGCGCAACCGCGTCGCGCCCGCCTCCAGATTGCGCAGCAGAAACGGATCCCGCAGCGCCGAAAGCGAGGGCTGGAGAAACTCGGCGGCAGCGGCGGCGTCAGTCAGGCCCGTAGCCAGCAGCAGCTCCGCCACGACGAGGTTGACCCCGGCGAGCTTGCCAAACGCCTCGACCTCATCGGTCGGGCGCGGCGTGTAAATCCAGCGCATGGGGCGGGTCTCCGGAGGTAGGGAGCGTTATCCTCAACGCGCCTGGCTGACAGTCGCGGCCCGATGGCCACGGCGGATTAGGGATAACCCGCCCTACCCTTACAGAGTTACTCGGATGCCTTGCTGGAACCGGTCCACTCGTATTTCGGGGCCACGTCCTGATGCGCCTCGACGTGCTTACGGTCGCCCTTGTGCCACCAGTAGAATACCTGCGAAGCGATGAAGATGGCCGAGAAGGTCGAAGTCACGATACCGACGAGGAACGTGAAAGAGATGTCACTCAATGTGCCGCTGCCGAAAACAAATAGGGACAACGCCGCGAGGAAGGTCGTCGTCGAAGTCATGATCGTGCGGGCGAAAACCTTGTTGATGGCGAGGTTGATTACATCGCGCAGCGAACCCGTCGGATTGTTCTTCAGTTCCTCGCGGATGCGGTCGAACACGACGACGGTTTCGTTGATCGAGTAGCCCGCGATACACAGGATAGCGGCGACCATCGGCGCGGAGAACTGGTGGTTGAACAGCACGAAGATGCCGATCGTCATGAGAATGTCGTGCAATGTGGAGAACATCGCACCGATGCCGAAACCGAACTCGAAGCGGAACGCGATATAGACGAGAATCGTGAGCATCGAGACACCGACCGCGAGGAGCGCGTTGAGCTCGATTTCCTTGCCGATGGAGGCGCCGATGTTGGTCTTCGCCCCTTTGACGAGGCCGGCCTGCGGGTAGGCTCTCTGGAGGGCCGTGAAGAGTTCATCCGACTTACCCTCGCGGGTCTCGATGTTGAGCGTCTCGTTGCCACCGCCGAGCGGGCTGACGTAGGTGGGGTTGATCTCGCCGACCTTCGCGGCTTCCGCGACTTGGCGAATCTTACCCGTGTCGATGCGCTCTTTAAATTGGACGCTGATGACGTCACCGCCGGTGAAATCGATGCCGTAGATGGCGCTACCCTTGTAAACGATCACGCCGACTCCGAGCAAAACCACGATCCACGAACCGATGAAGGCGGGTTTGCCGTATTTCACGAAGTCCACGTTAATATCCTTCAGGAGATGACGCATGGTCATCTTCTTGAGGGTGCCGGAATCGACGAGCAGCTCGAGGATGAGATGCGCCGTGATCAGGACCGAAATAAGGGTCGAGATAACGCCGATCGCGAGCGTGATGCCGAAGCCTTTGATCGGGCCGGTGCCGAGCCAGATCATGATGGCGCAGATGATCAGCTGCACGATGTGCGCATCGAGAATCGTTGTAAGCGCTTTCATGAAGCCGCTCTGGGTCGCGATGGCGAGGGACTTGCCCTGCGCGATCTCTTCGCGCATGCGCTCGAAGATCAGAATGTTCGCGTCCACCGCCATACCGATGGTGAGGACGATACCGGCAAGGCCGGGCAACGTCATCGTGGCGCCGATGCTGGCCATGACCCCGAGGATGATGAGGATGTTGACCGCGAGCGAGGCGACCGCAATCAGACCGCCGGTGGTGTAGAACGTGATCATGAATGCGGCGACAAGCGCCGTGCCGATGACCGCGGCCTTCACGCCGTTGTCGATCGCGTCCTGCGCAAGCGAAGGCCCGACCTCATGCTGCTCCTTGATGACGAGCGGAAGATCGAGCGGGTTATTAAGGACGTTGGACAGATTGATGGCCTCGCGGTCGGAGAAGTTGCCGCTGATCTGGGCGGAGTCGCTGTTGATCTCTTCTTTGACGGTGGGCGCGGAGTAGAGTTTACCGTCGAGCACGATGGCGAGGCGACCGAGACGCCCGGCCTGCTGGCCACCGGCGGCGATGGTGCGGGTGACTTCGGCAAAGCGGGCTTTGCCGGCCTTGGTGAATTGGAGAATAACCTCCGGCTTGCCGTAAAGGTCGGGACGGGCAAACGAGTTTTCGATCATCTCGCCCGTCATCTCGGGGATGCGCTTTACGAAGACTTCCTCGACGTAGGTCTCGCCCTTACGACCTTCGTTATCGAGGGTCATGAGCTCGTAGCCGGGAGGCGTGTCGACGCCGGGAGCGGGCGAAACCTGGGCATTGACGATGCGGAAATCGAGGCGGGCCGGCTTCTTGACTTGGTCGATCACGTCCGGGTTGGTGCGCGTGTCGAGGCCGGGAAGCTGAACTTCAATGCGGTTCGTGCCCACGGGGCGAATGACCGGTTCGGCGACGCCAAAAGCGTTGATGCGGGCGCCGATGATTTCGATGGCCTTGGTGAGCTTTTCCTTGCGGGCATCGACGGAGTCTTTGGCCGCAACGCGTTCATCGACTTCGAGGGTGAAGGCGACGCCGCCCTTGAGATCGAGACCGAGCTGTAGTTTGCCCTTGGAGCGGCGGAAAAGTTCGCCGAGGAGGATTTCGTTACGCTTCTCGATGTTCTTGAGCGTGTCCTCAAGGCGGATGCCGGGGAAATACTGCGTGAGGTCAATTTTACGCTCTTTGCCGATTTGCTTTAAGGCCACGTATTCGCTGCCGGCGGTGCCGGCTTTCGTGCGGGCGGCCGCTTCGTCCACGAGTTTGCCGAACTCGGCGGACTTCGCGGTGGCATGGGACTTCGCGTAACGGGCGAAATCTTCGTCTTTGAGCGGAAGGAGCTCGCTCACCGCCCACGCGGCGAGGGCGAGGGAGAGGATAATCTTCCAGAGGTTGCGTTTAAGCATGGTCGTTTTGGTTTAAAAGGGGTTGGGGGTTGCAGGCCGTCCATAATGGAAGGCACCAGCACGGTCGGGGAAACTCGGCAGGGCGCCGGTTATTTCTTCTCCTCGTCGCCGGTCTTTTTGGTGACGGCCGAGATGAAGCCCTTGGCAACCTCGATCTTGGTGTTATCGGCGACGCGCACGATGAAACGGTCGTCCTTCACATTCGTCACTACGCCATAGATACCGCCGTTGGTGAGGACCTCGTCGCCAGATTGTAACGACTTCAGCATTTTCTCGTGCTCCTTCTGCTTTTTGCGCTGTGGAGCAATGAAAAGGAAATAAAAACCGCCCGCGATCAGCCCGTAAAAGAGCAGCATTTGCCACCAAGGGCCGGCCGCACCTGGACCGGCGGCGGGCGTGGCAGTTTGGGCCAAGTAAGTGACGGCGGCGGAGAGTGGGGACATATTCATCATTGCGTGTTGCAGATTTTGAAAAAAGAAACGTGTAGGAAATCAATTCTCAGACCGCAAAAGCAAGCCCTATCACCTCCCCCGCTCCGCATTGAAAAGTAAATCCGCCTCCTCCTGGTCCGCTGCCAAGTCCGAAGAACTCTATGGGTTCAAACGTTGGGGCTCCGGCCACCTGTCCGTCGATGACTCAGGCTTTCTCAACGTTCAACCCCTGGCCGACGGCCGCGGTATCCGCGCCCTGGACGTCATCCACGAGGCCGTCGGTATGGGCCTGAAAGCCCCGCTTGTAATCCGTTTTCAGGACCTTCTCCGCTACCGTGTCTCCCAGCTCAACGAAGTTTTCCGTAAGGCCATCAAGCAGGAGGGCTACAAGGGCAGCTACCGCGGCGTGTTCCCAATCAAGGTCAACCAGCTGCGCGAGGTCGTCGATGAGATCGTTGCCGCCGGTAAAGATTTCAACTACGGCCTCGAAGCCGGCCCCAAGCCCGAACTCATGATCGCGATCGCAATGCATGAAGGCGCCAACCGCCTCATCATCTGCAACGGCTACAAGGA
>JACMRG010000065.1 GCA_014376585.1 Opitutaceae bacterium
ATCGAGGTGGCGGCCAAGACGGGCGGCGGGAACGCCGGCGGTGGTGGATCGGGAATGCCTCCGCCACCACCCCCAGCCGGACCACCCCCACCATCGTCGCCCGCACCGGCTGCCGCCGATCCCAGCGGCGACGCGCGCGCCGCCGCCACCCTCGGCATGGCTCAATTGCCTGCGCCGCAAACCTCCATCTGACCCGCACTACGCCATGACAACCCTTCGTGAAACGCCCACGCCCCAGGTGCGACCCGACCCGGCCAGCCGGCCGCGTCGTCCATGGCGTCCCCTCGAACTCTTCGCCGATCATGCGATGGCGGCGCGCCTCTGGTGCATCGTCGCGTTGATCGCCGTGACGCTCTGCGCGTTGCAGCCTTTTCTTGTCATCCGCGCCTACCGTGAACGCGAGCGGGTGATCGTGCTCGATCCCAGCGGCACGTTTCACGTGAGTCCGCTGCTTGGTTTCGAGGAAGCATCCAAGCTGCACGAGCAACATGCGCTGTTGGCGTGTCTCGCGTTGTTTCAACGCAACCCGGCCGGTTTCGATTTTCCCGAACTGCTCGACAAGCTCTTCCTGCCCGACGCCGCGCGAAAAGCCCGGGCCGCCTTGGGCGCGAGTGCGGAGGAGTTCACCGCGAAGTCGCTTCATCAAAAGCCGGAGGTGCTAAAGCTCACGGTGCTCGAAACCCGCGAGAACGTCGTGATCGTGCAGGCCGAGGGCCAGTTGGTCCGCACCGGCCTCGTCGGCGGACAAGTTTTTGGCGAAGCGGCGCCGTTCACCGTGCGATTCCAATTCGCGCGCAACCCCAACCTGGCGGCCAACGGCCGCTACCCCCTTGCCGTATGGACCTACGACGTTTCGTCCTGATTCTGATTTACGTCGTCGCGGCCGCCCACGCTGCCGCCGCGCCCACGAAGAGCTACCCGCTCGACGAGCGCACGATTTACTCCGTGCGTCTGTCCCGCGAGGAGCCGACCACCTGCGTATTTCCGGGCGCACTGAAGGCCATCGTCGGCGCGAATGTCTCCACCAAAATCGAGGACAATCCCGCGGTGCTCCTGTCGCACGAAGCGGGCACGGAGTATTTTTCGCTACGGTCTCTCAAGGAAAATGCCGTGGGCGCGCCCAACGTCCTCTTTCGCGGACGCGTCTATGCGCTCAGTTTTTCCACCGCTGCCGAAGCCGACCGCGCGGTCGTGTTCTTGGATGAACCGCTCAACGGCGGCCCTCCCCGGAAACTCTCCTCGGAGATTTTGCGGGCGCTGATCGAGCGCGCCCGGCAGCAGGACCGCCCTGCGGCTCAGTTTCCGGGGACGCAGGTTTTCACAGATCGCGCGCCGCCGGGCAGCGTCACCGCCTACCGCAATTTCACGGCGACGATTGAATCGATCACGCGATTCGAAGCCGAAGACGCGCTGGTTTTCCACGTGAAGCTGGAAAACTCAATGGCCGTGGCCGTGCCCTATGATCCGCAAGGCCTCGCCATCCGGCGCGACCGAGAGTTCTTCCCGGCGGCTTTCGCCGGAGCGTCGGGGGCGATTCCGGGCCGCGGCATTTCCTTCGCCTATCTCGTCATCGCGGGCGGTCCGGCCGGACGCGCCAATCTTTCCGTCCGGGAAAAATTTTCAGTCATCGTGCCCCGCCCATGAAATTCGACCGCGACTTTCTTACCTCGGGCACCGGCCAGGTCATGCTCGTCGGGGCCGTGCTCCTGCTGGGCGTGCTCGCCGTGCGATGGCAGAATCAGCAAAAACCCGCGCCGGCCTTGCCGGCGGCAAAGCCTGCGCCGTCGCCCGCCTTGCCGAAGACGCTCACCCGGGAAGGCGTGCGGTTCGTCAGGCCGCCTGCGCCGCCGGTGACTCCGGTTTCGTTGCCGGCTGCGGGCGCAACTGCGCCAGTCGCCAAGACCGCTGCGCCGCGCGAACTCCCGCTATTGATCGTATCGGCTCCGCGCGAAATTCCGTCGACACCCACGGCCCCCTCCGCGCCCTACGGCCGGCTCATCCCCTGCGAAACTGTCGTCGCACTCGAATCCAACCGCCTTGAGACTCCGGTCATCGGCCTTGTCACCGAAGACGTGTGGCATGACGGGCAGCTCGTCATCCCAGCCGGCGCCGAGGTCCACGGCCGCGCCTCACTCGATCGCACGCGCGAACGGTTGGCGGTCCAGGGCGAATGGAAAATAGTCTGGCGCACGCCTGATCGGGACAATGGCACCGAGTTGGCGGTGCAGGGCCTCGCGCTGGATCGCGAGTGGAATGCCGACACGCAACAATGGGGCGAGCGCGACGGCTCCGCCGGTCTGCGCGGGCAGATCGTCAAGACCGACAACGACCGCGAGTTGAAACTCTTCGCCGCCACGTTCCTCGCGACCGCCACGGCGGCGTTGCAGGAGACCAGGCCGACGGCCGGGTTGCTCGGCGAATCGTCGGTTCCGACCACGACCGCACGCAATGCCGTCCTCGCTGGCACCGGCGCGGTGCTGCGCGAGCAGGCCCAAGCCATTCGCGAATCCATTGCCCGCGACGGCTTCTACCTCCGCGTGCCGGCGGGCAAGCCCTTCTACCTTTATCTCACCCAAACCCTCGACCGGAGCCAGGCCCGGCGCAGCTCCGCGCTGGCGCACTCGGCCGCTCCCTCCCGCCCATGAAATACCTCCTCGTATCAATCGTTATTGGACTCGCGGGCTGCCAGTCCACGCCGGCTCCCAACGTGTTGCCCGCACCGACCAAGCCGGTGGCGGCGATCCATCCGGTCCCCATCGTGCCGGTGGCGGTGCCCGCACCGGCGACCTCCGGACTCGAACAGAAAATCCGCCAACAGGCGCAATACATCGAAGCGCTGATCAGTCAGAACGATGCGTTCACGGCGAAACTGACCGCCGCAAACGGCGCGACGCCGCCACCGCCGACCGTCATCCCGCTCCTGCCTGATCCCGTGCCGCTACCGCGTCCGGCTCCGGTCTCCCCGACGCTGCCACCGGAACCGACGCTGACGCCGAACGCCGATAACGTCATCGACCTCGTGGCCTTTGTCGTCGCCGAAAAACCCGGCGAGCCCGTGAACCCGTTTACGGTGCGCACCGTGCCGCCCGAGGCCATGCGCGAAGTGACGCTGCACGTCGGCGGCATTGTCGCTGGCCCGATGGCCTGGGCGATCATCAACGACCGTCTCGTGCAGGTCGGCGAAATCATCGAGTCCCTTGCGGTCGAACGCATCGAGGCGGACGCCGTGCTGCTGCGCCATAGCGGGCGACTGCTGCGGCTGCCCGTCGCCGGAAAATCGACCCGCGTGCGGCTCCCGCTCTGACATGCCCGCCTTCGCCATCAACGCCATCGACCGTGCGGGCGTCCGCCGGTTTCTCCGGGAGGACGCGCCCAGCGAGGCCACCTTACGGGTCCATCTCCGCGCCCAATCGCTCTGGCCCGTGCGGATCAGAGAGGTCCCGGCGGACCGGAAGCTGGCACGCTTGGTTTTGCCGGCGACGGAGTTCATCGGGCTCCTGCACCAGTTGGAACTGCAACTCCGTGCCGGCGTAAATGCCGACACCGCCCTTGGCCAGCTCGCCGCCGACGCACCGCCCGGAGCCATGCGGCTCATGCTTGAAAAAATCCACCGTGAGGTCGCCCAGGGCACGCCGATCCACGTCGCCTGCCGTTTTTTTCAGAGGCAATTTCCGCCGCACCTCGCCGCCGTCGTGTCCGCTGGCGAAGCATCCGCCCAACTGCCGGCGGCGATTCGTGCGCTGGCGGCGCATGTGGGCAACAATGCCGAACTGCGCCGCACCGCTCGACGGGCGCTCATTTATCCGGTCGTCGTCCTCATCGCCACCACGGCACTGGTCGGATTTCTGCTCGCCGGCGTGGTGCCGCAGTTCGCGGCGATCTTTTCGTCGCTGCATCTCACTTTGCCGGCCGTCACGGTTGCGCTCATCGCCGCGAGCGATCTGGTCCGGCACGGGTGGCCTGTGGTCGTGGCGCTGTTGATCGGCGCCGTCGGTGTCGCGGGAGCCGTGGCGCGTTCGCCACGGGTTCGTCACACGCGGGACGCCGTGCTGCTTCGTTTACCCCTGTTGGGCGATGTCATCCGGCATCTCGCCACCGCGCGATTCGCCGCCCATTGTCGGTTGCTCCACGAGGCGGGTATTCCGCTCCTCGAAGCGCTGAAGACCGGAGCGGAGCTGACCGGCAACGCCGTGATGGCGCGCCAGCTCCTCGCCGCGCGAGAACGCGTCGCCGAGGGCCAGCCGCTTTACGCCGCGTTGCCGAAGAAGCACGCGTTCCCGGGATTCATCGTGCCCGCTTTGAAGTCCGGGGAAACCACCGGACAGCTCGGAGCGGCGTTGAGACACATCGAAGACTACGCGGCGAGCCGCGCCCGCGAACAGCTCGCAACCGCCCTGGCGCTGCTGGAGCCCGCGCTCCTCGCAACGCTCACCGGCATCGTCGGCCTGATCGCCCTGTCGTTCTTCCTGCCGCTGTTCTCACTGCTCGGAGGAGTGAACGCGCGTTGAACATGAGCCCGCGCATCCCACTTCTCTGCGGCCGGCGATCATGCCTGAACGGGCAATGCGGCTCCGGCGGCTTCACGTTGCTCGAACTCGTCCTCGTGCTGTTTGTGCTGGGCGCGCTCGCCGCCGCGCTTGCGCCGTCGGTCCGCGACATCGTCGAGCGGAGCCGCCGCGAGGCCGAGGCCCGTTCGCTCGATGAATTGGCCAACACGATCAACGCGTCGTTCGAGAACACCGACCTCACCAATCTGAATGTGGCCGCTTTGCCCGGCACGATTGCGACCACCGATTCGACGACCGTCTTCTCGGCCTCGACCACGGCTCTCTACACGACCACCGACAATGCGGCGTGGTTTGCGAAAGTCGCGCGACTGCGCGGGCTCAGTCCCCAAGTGGGAGCCGCACCGGGCGCACAGCCGGCACTTGCCCTTATCGCGTTCAATCCGCTGGGGAATCCGCGTCTGCTTTTCGCCGGGGCGGACGAAACCGGCCGCCAGCGTTTTCTGTTGGTGAGCCTCGTGGCGCGCAGCGAACAGCTAGCCTTGCCCGCCTACGAAAACACCGCCGCGTGGTTCGATGCGATCTGGAATCACGATTGGGAAAGTCACACCGCGACGCTCCCCGCGCTCTGGCAGAGCCGGTTGAGCGCGGCCCAGACCGCCGCGTGGCATCAGGGTTCCGGCGGACTGACCCAGGTGCATCGGTTCAGTGTGCGCCGCATCGTCCTCCCGAAATACCGGGTGACGGTGAACAACAACCACCCGACCGAACAGGCGTTCGTGTCGTTCAACAACACGCCAAACGCGTTCACCGCGGCGGCGAATTCAGGGGCCACGAGCACGCCGGAGATTCTCGGCGGCCGGCTCATCACCATCAACCGCGGCACGGCGTGGCCGGGCGTGGAGGCGTTGCGCTTCCACCTCCGCGAAAACGCCTCCGTCACCGTCCAATGAAACTCTTCTCCTCTATTCTATCACTTTTCCTGCTCGGCGTGTTCGCCTTCACCGGGCTCCACGCGCAGCCCGTCAACAATGTCACGTTCGGATCAACCGTCGGAGTTTGGTCCGGGCACACGACGGTCCGCGAGCGGGTCGACTCAGGGGTCAACGAACGGATCGAACTGTGGAACCGCACGTGGACCGTCAGCCCATCGGGACAAGTCTACGAGAACACCGACCGTTGGGGTTTCGGCGCGCCGGACGGATATGCTCCGACCACCGTGACGTTCAACGAACTCGGCCGATGGAGCTATTGGGCGTCGGATGGCGGCTCGGTTGACAGTTGGGTTTATGGCGACGCTCCAAGCGATTGGTATATCTGGCCGCACAACCCGCCCAACGGCGCGGGCTATGGCGGCTGGGGACGGCGGATCACCGCCTTCATCGACGTCGCACCGGCCACAACTTATACGCTGACCACGAGCGTCACGGGCAGCGGCTCCGTGTCTGGCGGAGGGAATTACGGCGGCGGCAGCACCGCTACGGTCACCGCCACCCCCGGCAACGGCTTTACCTTCACCGGCTGGCAGGGAGCCTTGTCCGGTTACTCCAATCCCGCGACCCTCACCATGGACGCGGACAAGAGTGTTACCGCCGTTTTCACGGCCACCAACAACGCGCCCACGATCACCTGGACCTCGGCGCCATCTAGTGCGGGGAGTTCGCAAAATTATACCATCACCGCCCACGGTCACGACGCCGACGGCAACCTCACGCAGGTGAATGTGTGGAAGGCCGGGGTGGGGTTTGCTTACGTGGGCGGCGGCAACGGCACCGACAACGATTCCGGCAACACCACCTCCGACGTCGGTCCGGCATCGGTGACCTTTACCGCGCAAGCCGTCGATTCCGTCGGTGCCTCGTCCGCGACCATCACCCACACGGTCACGATTGCCGCGGCCAATACGGCGCCGACGATCACGTGGAATACCACCCCGGGCACGGTCGCCAGCGGCCAAAGCTACACGATTTCGGCGCACGGCCACGACGCGGATGGAAATCTGACCGAGGTCAACGTGTGGAGAAATGGATCGGCCTATGCCTTCGCCGGAGGGGGTAACGGATACGACAACGATTCGGGGAATCCCAGCAGCGAAACCGGGCCGATGACGGTCACCTACACGGCCGACGCGGTGGATTCGAACGGCATTCGATCAGGCACAATTTCGCAGACGGTCACCATCAGTGCTCCGCCGTCGGTCACGGCATCGATTAGCGCCACTCCGACCAGCGCCACGGCTCCCGGTGGGACCACGATTTCATGGTCCACGACCAACGCGACGGCGGTGTCGGTGAGCGGCAACGGTATCAACAGCTCGGCGACGAGCGGGAGTCAGGCGATTAACGGCCTGCCAGCCGGCACCTACACCTATACGATCACCGCCCAAGGCTCCGGTGGCCCGACCACCCAGACCGCGACGCTTACGGTCAATCCGCCGGCCAACAGTGCCCCGACGATTGTTTGGAATACCACCCCGGGCACAGTCGCCAGCGGCCAAAGCTACACGATTTCGGCGCACGGCCACGACGCGGACGGCAATCTTACCGAGGTCAACGTGTGGAAAAATGGGTCGGCCTTTGCCTTCGCCGGAGGAGGCAACGGCACCGACAACGATTCAGGTAATCCCAGCAGCGACACCGGGCCGACGACGGTCACCTACACGGCCGACGCCGTGGATGCGAACGGCGTCCGGTCAGGCACAATTTCACAGACGGTCACCATCAGTGCGCCACCGTCGGTGACGGCGTCGATTAGCGCCAGTCAGACCAATGCCACGGCTCCCGGTGGGACCACGATTTCATGGTCCACGACCAACGCGACGGCAGTGTCTGTGAGCGGCAACGGCGTCAGCAGCTCGGCGACGAGCGGGAGTCAGGCGGTCAGTGGCCTGCCAGCCGGGACCTACACCTATACGATCACCGCCCAAGGCTCCGGTGGCCCGGTGACCCAAACGGCTACATTTACGGTCGATGCGGTCATGTCGGTCAGCGCGTCGATCAGCGCCAGCCCGACCAGCGCGACTGCGCCCGGCACAGCGACCATTTCTTGGACGAGCGCGAATGCCACGTCGGTGTCCGTCTCCGGCTCCGGACTCAGCAGCACGGCGGCGAACGGCAGCCAGACGGTAAGCGGGCTCTCCGTCGGAATTTACACCTATACCATAACAGCCCAAGGCCCGAACGGTCCTGCCGCGCAGACTGCTACGGTAACGGTTATAGCGGCCCCCAACAGTGCGCCCACCATCGCATGGAATACCGCGCCCGGCAGCGTGGCCAGCGGTCAGAGTTACACGATCTCAGCGCACGGCCACGATGCCGACGGCAATCTCACCAACGTTAATGTCTATCGCGACGGTGTGGCCTATGCGTTCGCCGGTGGCGGTAATGGCACCGACAACGACTCCGGCAATCCGAGCACGGACACCGGACCGCTCACGATTACCTATACCGCCGACTCGGTTGACGCGAACGGAGTTCGATCAGGGATAATTTCCCAAACCGTCACGGTCAGCGCACCGGCAGCGGTCACGGCGTCAATCGGCGCGAGTCCCACCAGTATGGTCGCTCCCGGCTCGACGACCGTCACGTGGTCCAGCGCCAACGCGACCACGGCGTCCGTCACCGGTAGCGGAATCAACAGCACGGCGACGAGCGGCAGCCAGGCCGTGAACGGCCTTCCGGCCGGCACCTATACTTACACGATCACGGCTCAGGGGCCGGCTGGTCCGATCACCCAATCGGCGACGTTTACCGTGAACGCGGTCGCATCCGTCAGCGCGTCGATTAGCGCCAGCCCAACCAGCACGACGGCACCCGGGGCGGCGACGATTTCGTGGTCGAGCGCGAATGCGACTTCTGTGTCCGTGTCCGGACCCGGACTCAGCAGCGCGTCCGGGAGCGGCAGCCAGACGGTAAGCGGTCTCACCGCCGGCACCTACACTTACACCATTACGGCCCAAGGTCCGAACGGCCCGGCAACGCAGACCGCGACAGTGACGGTGGCGGCGGCTCCGAACAGCGCGCCCACGATCGCGTGGAACACCGCGCCCGGGACCGTCGCGAGCGGACAGAGCTATACGATCTCCGCTCACGGTCACGACGCCGACGGCAATCTGACGAACGTCAACGTCTGGCGGAACAGCGTGGCCTACGCGTTCGCCGGCGGTGGCAACGGGTCCGACAACGATGCGGGCAACCCCAGCACCGACACCGGCCCGCTCACGATTACCTACACTGCCGAGGCCATCGACGCAGCCGGAGTCCACTCGCCAACGATTTCGCAGACGGTCACCATCACCGCGCCGCCCTCGGTCACCGGCTCGATCAGCGCGAGCCCGACCACCACGACGGCACCGGGCTCGGCGACGATTTCATGGAGCACGTCGAACGCGACGGCGGTCTCCGTTGCGGGCAACGGCCTCAGCAGCGCCGCGGCGAGCGGCAGCCAAATCGTGAGCGGTCTCGCGGCAGGCAGCTACACCTACACCCTCACGGCGCAGGGAGCCGGAGGGCCGATCACCCAGACCGCCACGGTGATGGTGAGCACCGGAGCGAATGTTTCCGGGTCAATCAGTGTCTCGCCCGGCTCGATGGCGTGGGGCGGCACGGCGACGCTGACGTGGACAACCGCCAACGCGACGTCGGTCAAGGTCTCCGGCTACGGCATTACGGGTTCCCCGTATCAAAATACTCCGAGCCTGACCGTCAGTGTCGGCGGTCTGAGTCCCGGCCAAACCACCTGGACCCTGATCGCCGATGGGCCGGGAGGACCCATCACGCGCACCGCGACGATCAACGTGACCACGAGCGACGGCCTCTATGGCTCCCTTTCGACGAGCCCCACCGTCATCTATTCGAATCAGACGGCCACGCTCAACTGGACGACGACCGGCGCGGGTTTTCGGTGGGTGCATGGCTATCAGCCAGGCATGAACGGTGTGAACATCTACCCGGCGGCAGTGAGCGGCTCGACCACAGTCTCAAGTCTGCCACCGGGCGACTACCGATTCACCATCGAATACGGCCCCGGCTCCTCGACGACCCGGATGTCGTTCGCCGACCTGACCGTGCTCGGAGTGAACCGCGCGGTGGCCGCGTCGGTTCTACCGGTCGGCACCGGTTCGGTGACCGGGACCGGGACCTACGCCGAAGGTGCGAGTGCCACGCTTACCGCCACGCCCGACGCCACGCATCTGTTCGCGGGCTGGAGCGGCGACCTCAGCAGTGCCGCGAATCCGCTGACGTTTACCGTCGGCGCCCAGAACTACAACGTCGTGGCGAATTTCGCGCTCCGCACGTTTGCCGTCACGGCCTCCGTGTCTCCGGTCGGCGCGGGATCGGTCACCGGTGCGGGCAACTACACCGCCGGGGCCACGGCGACACTCTCCGCCACGCCGGATGCCACCCACGTTTTTACGGGCTGGAGCGGCGACCTCTCGGGTTCCGCCAATCCAGTTTCGTTCGTAGTCAATAACCCAACCAATGTCACCGCGAATTTCGTCGCGGCCAGCTTCGTCCTGACCACAGCCGCGAACACCGGTGGCACCGTGACACCCGGTGGCACTTATTCCGCCGGCACGGTGGTAACGGTCGACGCGACTCCCGATGCCACGCACCGCTTTACCAATTGGACCGGCGACGCGAGCGGCACCGCGACCACCACGGCCGTCACCCTGGACCGCGCAAAATTGGTGCAGGCCAACTTTTCTGCGAAGGCTGCGCAAACTATCACGTTCGATCCGCCCGGCGACCACGGGCTGCCCTCGCCGCCCTTCGCTCTCACCGCCAGCGCGACCTCGGGATTGCCCGTGAGTTTCTCGCTCCTCGGCGGTCCGGCGATTTTGACGGGGAGTTCCGTCGAGGTAACGGGGGCCGGTCCGGTCACGCTCCAGGCCAACCAACCGGGCGACGCCTTCTTCCTCCCGGCCGCCCCGGTCAATCAGACCTTCAACGTCATCGCCGCGGCTACCCTCAAATATCGCGGCCAGTCGCGCACGCTGCTGCGCGATGAAATCACGCGCAATGCACCGCCCTTCGTCCTCGAAAAACCCTGACCGATTCCACCTATGAAAACGCTTTTCTGTTTCGCCGTCCTCGTCGCGTTCGCCCGTGCCGCCGAGCCTTCGCCACTCGATCAACCCGTCGGCCCGCTCCGTTTCGAGAAAACGCCGCTGCCGGCGGCACTGCGCGCATTGGGCCGCGCCGGCCAGACCATGATTCAGGCCGAATCAGGGATCACGGGTGAGGTCACCGTCGACTTTGGCGGCGGCACGGTGCGCGCCGCACTCACCGCCCTCCTCGAACCGGCCGGTCTCCTTTTCGAGGCCACGGCTTCGGGCATCGTCGTGCGCCAGCGCCAGAGCGTCCTCTACACCATCGACTATCCTCAGCTCACCCGCAGCGGCTCGGGCAGCGCGTCGATCACGCCCGGCGGCGCCACCGGCGGCAGCGGGGGAAATTCCCACGGGATTCAGAATGGCGGGCAGCAGCAGAACCTCACGAACGGCAACACCGCGTCCGACGCAACCCAAGTGTCCATTTCGCAGGAAAACCAGAACACCTTTTGGACAACCTTGGAGGCAGAGCTGCGGACCATGCTGAAGGAGGGCGACAGCCTTGTGCTCAACCGCTTCAGCGGGGTCGCGCAGATCACTGCGCCGGTCAAACGGCATGAGTCCATCCGCGCCTTCATTGAGTTGGTGAATCGCCGGATCACGCAGCAGGTCGAAATCGAAGCGCGCATCGTCGAGGTCACCCTGCGCGATGAACAAAAACTCGGCGTCGATTGGGATCTCGCCGCGTCCACCCTCGACGGCGTGCGGGTGCAGGCGCGCGCGCCGCTCGATGTGGCCGGAGTCGGCGGCACGCTGCTCGGGGCCAACAGCTTCGCCGCCACCCTCGGATTCGGTCGGGCCTCCGCCATCATCCAGGCACTCAAGCAACAGGGTGAAGTGAAGACCGTCGCGCAGCCGCGGCTGCGTGCGCTCAACAATCAGACGGCCTTCATTAAAGTCGGCGAGGATCGCCCCTTTTTCCGTCTGCAACAAACGACCACGTTGCAACAGCCGGGCGCAACGACCGCGTTCAACCAGACCCAGGAAACGTTTTCCGTCTCGACCATCACCATCGGGACCATCCTCGCGGTCACGCCCCAGATCGACGGCGACCGGATGATCACGCTCGACGTGCTGCCGGCCATCACGCGATTGCAGGCCATCGTGACGAGTCCGGACGGCCGGCAGACCGCTCCTGTTACGGAAGTGAAACAGGCGTCGACCATCGTGCGCCTCCGCGACGGTGAGACTGCAATCATTGGCGGACTCATCTCGGAGGAGACCGCTGCAACCGAGCGCCGGATTCCGCTGCTCGGCAAACTGCCCATCATCGGTGCGGCGTTCCGCAGCAAGGCGAACCTCCGCGCGCGCACCGAGCTCGTGATCTTCCTCACGCCCCGACTCGTCCACTGACCATGCTCGATTTTCTCCAGAGTTTTCGCGGCAAGGCCGTGGCGACCACCGGGTCCACCGAAATGAGCGGCGACCCGACGCGCACGTTCGACGCGATCCTGCGCGCCGCCGCCACCGAGGGCGCGAGCGACGTTCATTTCGAACCCAAGGAGGACGGGCTGGTCGTGCGCTTCCGGCTCGATGGCGAAATGCACGGGCACGTTCGATTGCCCGTTGCCCAACGCGAGGCCCTGCTTGCGCGGGGCAAGATTTTCGGCGGGATGGACATCACGGAAAAACGCCTGCCGCAGGATGGACGCGCCGTGCTCCGGGAGCGGGGCCGTCGGTTTCACCTGCGTCTCAGCACGCTGCCCACCATCCACGGTGAGAGTCTGGTCATCCGGCTCCTCGACCAGACGATGCCGAGCCAGGATTTCGCGCAGCTCGGGCTCGCGCCTCCGCAAGCCGAGGCGCTCCGCGCTTCACTGGTCGGACCGGCCGGACTCGTTTACCTCACCGGGCCGACCGGTTCAGGCAAGACCACGACCTTGCACGCGGCGCTCCACGCGCTCGATCACGAAGGCCGTGTCATCCACACTCTGGAGGATCCGGTGGAATACGAATTCGCGGGCATCCGGCAGACGGAGATTCGCGAAAAAATCGGACTGACGTTCGCCACGTCCCTCCGCGCACTATTGCGGCAGAATCCCGACATTCTCCTCGTCGGCGAAACCCGCGATGCCGAGACGGCGCAGCTCGCCATCCGCGCGGCGCTCACCGGGCATCTCGTCCTCTCGACTTTGCACACCAACGACGCGCTGGCGGCTATTCCGCGGCTGCGCGATCTGGGCGTGGAGAGTTTTCTGTTGGCGGCGTCGCTGCGCTTGGTCGCCGCCCAGCGGCTTGTGCGCCGGCTCTGCGCCGAATGCAAGGAGCCCCATCCGGACAACGCCCGGCTGCGCGAAGCGCACCGGATGCCCGATGCTCACTTTTGCCGAGCCGTGGGCTGTCCGGCGTGCCGCATGCGCGGGTTTCAAGGCCGGCTTGCGATCCACGAGGTGATCCCGGCCGAGAAGTTTCTGCCGTTGATCGCGGCGAACGCGCCGCTGGCCGAACTGGCGGCGCTCCGCGACCGCGAAGGCGGCGCCACCCTCTGGCAGCACGGCCTCGCCGCCGCTGCGCAGGGGCTCACCACCATCGAACAGGTCGCCCGTGTCCTCTGATTTTTTTCACCGGGCCATCTGGCCCATAACCCAAAAACATATGAAGAATACCAAAAAACCACGTCTCCTCACGCCGGGCTACTCCCTGCTCGAACTCGTCCTCGTCCTTGCGATTGTCAGCGTGCTGGTCGGCCTGCTCTTGCCGAAAGGCTTCGATGCGTTGCGCAACGCGCGTATCCAGCAAGTCGAGAAAACCGTCGATACCCTCAAGACCGCGCTGACCGACTATCTTTCGATGGCCGGCGGCAACGGCAGCCTGCCGCGCACCGAAGGCACCGGCATTCCCACCTCCGGCGCCGCTCTGACCGGTGCGACGGACGCCGCGAAAGGCAACGCGGCCCGGCTCGACACCGTGCTGCTGGCCACCGGCAAAATCGAGAAGCCGCTCGCCCTGCGCATGGGCACGCAGTCTTTCACCTCCACCGGCACCGGGAACGAAGTCACCTGGAGCCAGGCCTCACTCGGCTTCGTGGTGACGCCGGACGCCGCGCCGCAGCGCAACTGGTCCACCGTCACGCGCGCCGAAGCGCGCACCGCAAATCCGGCGCTCGCGCCGTCGGCCGCGCTCGGGGCGAACTTCCGGCTGGATGGCACGACGAACCTCAACGCGAACTACGTCGTCGCCTATCTCGTGATCCCGGCGTGCCCCGCGAAGGACGCCTATGAACTGGCCGTCGCGATGAACGGCGCGCAACTCGCGCCCGTCGAAGGCGCCGCGTCCGACACCGGTCTCGTCGCCTATGCCGCCCCCGCCAACGGAATCACCGACGTTTATGTTTATCTCACGTCCATCTGAGCCGCGCACCGTGCTGTTGTGGGGCGACCGCTGGTGGTTCGCCGGCACCGGGGCGTCGGTCGAATTCTCGGACCTCGACCACGCGGTCGAGGTGCTGGTTGCGCACTACGCTCAAGCACCGAAGCCCGTCCGCCTCCGGCTGGTTTTCCAACCGGATGCGCTGGAGACGGTCGCTGTGGCGTGTCCTCAAGGCGACCGAGCGACGCTGGCCGCGGCCCTCGCCGAGGAATTCCCGTCGCTCCGCACTCCCGGCTGCGCGTGGAGCCACGAGCCCGTCCTGCCGATGGGCGGTGATTTCGCGACCCTGCTGCATTTCGAGACGCAGCCCGGACTGCTGGGGCTCGCCACCCGCCTCGCCCAGCGCGGCCTCGCCGTCGACTCGGCGTGGCCGCTCGTGACGTTCTTGCAGACGCTGCCCGGCGAGGAGAGCGAAGCGGGCGCAGTCACCGTGGTGGCGTTGCAGGCCCAACGGGCCGTCGCTTATCGTCATCCCGCCGACGGCGTTCGCACGGCCTTGCTGTGGCATGGCGAGTCGTCGGTCGCCGATGTGGGCGAATGGCTCGGCGACGTGCTCGCGCGCCACGCCGAGGAAGCCGTGCTGCTCGTTTGCGCGGACGAGGAAACCGCCTCTGCGCTCGGAGCCTTTGTCGGCGTCGAAGGCTACCCCGGAGTCGAGCAGGTCACATTGAACGAGGCGCTCGCCCGCCCCGTGGTGCTGCCGCGCTATCATCCCGCCCAACTGTTACCCCGCACACCGGTGGTGACAGCGCAGCGTGCGCTGATCGCGGTGAGCGTGGCCTTGCTGATTGCGGCCGGCTGGTTGGGGGTCGCGTATGGCCGCGACCTCGTTGCCAGACAGGTCGCCGTCAAAGACCAGCAGGCCCGGTTGACCGCGCTGCGTGGCGAGGTCGCGCAGTTGCGCGAGACCGCCGCTGAAATCGCCGCGCTGCGCCGCTCGCTCGACGGTGGCGCCGCGGGACCACCGTGCGGCGCTTTGCTGGAGAAAATCTCCACCACGCTGCCGGCCCAGGTCACGCTCACGTCCCTGCGCATCACGGGGCGGAGCTGGGCGCTCGACGGCTGGGTCGCGCCGGGTGCGGGGCCGCGCGCAGGGGAGGACTGGCGCACGCGGCTGGCGCCGCCGGGTGCGCCGTGGACAGCGGAAACCAAGCCCGGCGCGGGCGGCTCCTTCAGTCTCACCGGAGGATTTCGGCCATGAACACGCCGTCTTCGATCAACCGGCGCGTTTGGTTCACGTTCGGCGGCAGCGCTCTGCTGTTCGGCATCGTGTGGTGGATTGCCCACTACGAGCAGACTGTCCCAACCGCCGGGGCAGCGGAGTTCGCCGCGTTGACCAGCGAACGCGCCCGGTTGCAGGGCAGCGACGAGCGCGTGCGTGATCGTCTCCGTGAGCAACAGCGAGGGCTCACCCGGATCGCCTGGACTCCCACCACGTTGGCCACGTTGCAGCAACGGCAGGGTGCCGGCTGGCGTTGGATTTGGGAGCCGGGCGATCCGCGCAGCCGCGTCACGCTGCAACGGGTCGCGCCCCGGATCGAGGAATGGCCGGCCTACGCGGCACTCGTGGCCCAGCTGGCCGCGCAACCGGGGGTGATCATCGAGTCCGTCGAGATCCTCGCCGATGGGGCGGCCCGGGACCGGCGATTCACGCGGGTCGCGATTGGTCTCCGGTTCATCGTGGCGGTCGCACCGTCTCGCGACGGACAGCGGGCCGCTCCGAGCCGCGGCCCGCCGACCGTCGCCCCGGCGGAGGGTCCGGCCACGCCCCGGAAGGTCGGGGTCTCCACTCCGCGCCGCCGCCCGTCCGCCTTCGCCGAGCCTCCGGCTCCCGGGACGGCCGTCACTTCGTTCCGACCCCGACCCTCCGGGTTGCAGGGCCGGCGCAGTCACCAACCAACAACCAACCAGCCAAAACAACTATGATCACCCTGACCCTCCAAATCCCCGAAACCGTCTACGCCGAATTTGCTTCGGCGGCCGACCAATTGAACGGCCGGTTCACCGGCGCGAATCCTCCAATCGAAGCAAAGAGCCTCATGGCGTTCGCGCTCGCGCGGCACGAAACCGCCGACATCTGCGGGCAGTTCGACCTCGCGTTGCGCCTCGTGCAGGGGCCGACCGAGCCGCCGTTCAACCCTGTGCTCACCGAACCCTTCGGGCGGGACTCCCGCCCGGTGCCGACACCGCCCGCACATCAAGAGGCGGCCTAAACCAACACGCATATGGCCATCGACCAAAAAGAAAAAACCGACCTAACGAAACCCAAGCCGCTCGTCTTCCGGGACAATCCCGAAGTGAAGAAGAAGATCGAGGCGCACAAAAAAGCGAATCCCGACGACGTCACGTATTATACGCGGCTCGTGAAGGAAAACCCCGAGCGTGCGATCGAGACATTTCTCTATCGCGACCAACAAAAACACGAAAGCGAGATGCGGCTCATCATGAAGCAGCTGCCGCAGGCGAGCGCGTTCTACCACGCGCAGACTGCCGACGCGAAGGCACGTATCGACCACGATCTGGAGGGCGTGAATCCCTACATGAAGGACAAGGCATTCGTCAGCGCCGCCCTTCGTGAAAAGGACCGGCAGGCGAGACGGGAGTTCGCGAATCCGGCAACCACCCCGGCGACCCCGCCTCCGGCTGCCGCCGCCAGAGTCGCGGCCTAACCCGATGCCTGTCGCCCCGTCCACCCGGTCGCACCTCGACGACCACCTCGGTCAGGCGGAGTTCGCGCTGAAAGTTTCCGCGAACTTCGACTGTCTCAAAAACACGCCCGCGCACGAAGCCGTGCGCGTGGCGCTGGCCCGGGTGGCGGAGGCGCGGCGCTGGGTGCGCGAGGGGCTTGCCGTAGAACGGCCGACGATGAAACCCTATCAGGCTCCGCTCGGGCAGGGTTTGCCTCTGACCCGCAAGGAACGGCAAGGGTATCGCTGGCCATGAGTGCGCGGGCCTTGGGCGTCATCGTGACCGGCGGGCGACACCACGTGGTAAGCGTCGAGGATCTGGCGTTTCTCGAACGCACCATGCGGGCATTGGGTGCGAAGGAAATCCACACCGATGGCAGCGACGGTGTGTCCGCTCAGGTCGAAGCCTGGGCGCGAACGCGCGGTATCGCCGTGTGGCGTGTCACGGCGAATTGGCTGCACGACGGTCCCGCGACTGCGACCGAGCGCAACACGACGCTCGCCGGAATCGCGCGCACGGTCATCGCGTTACCCGGCGAGGCCGCGACCGAGGACCTGCTCAACCGAGCGCGGAAACGCCGATTGAGAATTATCGAAAGTCCGAGCCGACAGATGGCTCACCGGCCGACGCTGGATCGGCGGTTCATCACCTTGCCAAGCGGACCGCACCAGCGGTTCGGAATTTCACCCTAACCTTATGAATTCTCCCTCATTTCCACGTATCATCCGCTCGGAAGACACCGATGCGGTCACTCAATTGCAGGCGAAAATCGCGGCGGCGGAAAAATTGCAGGCAACCATGAAGGCGGCGAATCAGATCGTCCGCAACCCGCGGCTGACCGACGACGAGAAGGTCGCACAGATCGTCGCCACCTGCGGACTGCGCGACACAAGCGCCCGCGAATTGCTCAAGCCCGACTTCGGCGGGCGCTTCGGATTCCCTGACTATCAACTCACCAACAACGGCGCGAATATCCGGCGCATGCAGCAACGGCTAAAGGGTCTGGCCAACGAGAGCGGGCGCGCATCGGTGACGTTGCCGTTTGCCGGGGGGCGGGTGGAGGACAACGCCGAGGCGTGTCGCGTGCGCATTTACCACGACGTCAAGCCGTCGCCGGAAACCATCGGTAAACTGAAAACCCACGGGTTCCATTGGACGCCTTCGCTCGGGTGTTGGCAGCGTCTGCGTAACGACTCGGCGCGATATGCGGCGACGCGAATCACCGGCGTAAGCTGGCCCGAGGCGGCGCCGGCGACATCAGCCGGGCCGAGCGTCGCGACGGTTAATACCGTAGCCAGCGGCACCGGGGTTCGCTCCGGCTACGCCGCATGACGGCGGCGAGCACAGTCGCGTTGGACACCCTGCGGCGGATGGCGCGCGGCCATGCGGGCGCGTCCTCCGGCGAAGTCGCGGCGTGGGAAATCCTCGGCAACTTTCGAGAAGGAACCCCGGTGGACTTCGCGGGAAATTTCGTGCGCTTGGATAGCTGCGGTAAGCGAGCAGTGGTGCAACTACTCCTCGACCTCACTACGGGCG